>DASRTD010000137.1:0-29098 GCA_035656115.1 Mucilaginibacter sp. | reverse complement strand
AAGTGGTGCTCATATGCTTTTCACAAAGAAACACCGCTCAATGCCTTTAACACGGCCTTGAATAGCTGAACTTATTCCCTCTTTACCAACAACTTGTTAATATCTACACTGATTTTTACTGTTTCTTATGCGTCAGCCCTGGGTGTAATAGCGACACAATTGCAAATCAAACATCAATGTTTATATTTGCGTTCGCAAAAAAAAAGCATACGAGCAAAACGATGAGAGAAATACAATTCAGGGAGGCGCTCCGCGAGGCCATGGTCGAGGAGATGCGCAAGGATGATAAAATATACCTTATGGGCGAAGAAGTTGCCGAATATAACGGCGCTTATAAAGTGAGCCAGGGGATGCTGGATGAATTCGGCGCCGATCGCGTGATCGATACACCAATCTCTGAAGGCGGTTTTGCCGGCATAGGCATTGGCTCGGCCATGAACGGCCTGCGGCCTATTGTTGAGTTCATGACGTTTAACTTCTCGCTGGTTGCCATCGACCAGATCATCAATGGCGCAGCCAAGATCATGTCCATGAGCGGCGGGCAGTTTTCGGTGCCTATCGTATTCCGCGGCCCTACCGGTAATGCAGGTATGCTTAGCTCGCAGCATAGCCAATGCTTTGAGAGTTGGTACGCCAACTGCCCCGGTTTAAAAGTGGTCGTACCATCGAACCCCGCCGATGCAAAGGGGTTGTTAAAATCAGCAATCATCGACCCTGATCCGGTTATTTTTATGGAATCGGAATTGATGTATGGCGATAAAGGCGAAGTGCCCGAAGAAACCTATTATATCCCGCTGGGAAAAGCGCATGTAACCAAAGAAGGCAGCGATGTTACGCTGGTTGGCTTTGGCAAGATCATGAAAGTGGTTAACGCCGCGGCGGCCGAGCTAGAGAAAGAAGGCATCCACGCCGAAGTGATCGACCTGCGCACCGTGCGCCCGATTGATTATGATACGGTTATCGGTTCGGTGAAAAAGACCAACCGCCTGGTAATTGTTGAAGAAAGCTGGCCGCTTGGCTCTATCGCTACCGAAGTGGCATTTAAGGTACAAAAGGATGCGTTTGACTACCTGGATGCCCCTGTACTGCGCATCATGGGCGGCGACGTTCCGCTTCCTTACGCGCCTACTTTGATACAGGAATATCTTCCAAACCCCGAAAGAGTGATCAAGGCGGTGAAGGAAGTGATGTATGTGGCTAAATAAGTTGATCGAGTTGACTAAGTTAGATTGAGTTGATAAAGTTGAGCTGCACATGCTAACTTAATCAACTCAATCTAACGCAATCAACTATTCAACTAAACAAATATTTAAGAGCCTTTGGTAATTCCAACGGCTTTTTTATTTACTTTGAAATTTTTAACGGCATTATCTATGAAAATCAACATTTTCCCTCGTCTCAAAACCTTCTTTTTATTAATTTCTTTTTTCAGCATTGCGCTTTATTGCCAGGCCCAGGATACAACAAAAGCGGCAAAACCTGCGGCGAAAGCGGGGGTAAAAGCAACAGCAAAGCCGGCGGCCGCGAAACCGGCGGGTTTTCAAAGCGCGGCAGCCATAATCGACGGCTTCTTTAAAAAGTATAAAACCAGTGCTGATAGCGCTGTCGACTATCTTTTCGGCACCAACAAATATTTCTCCAACCCGGCCGGCATCGCCCAGCTAAAGGCCAAACTGGATTCGATGCGCCTTTCGCTGGGTCTGTATGTAGGCCATGAACTTATCGTGCAAAAAACGGCATCGCCAAGCCTTATTTTATACAGTTACCTGGTAAAACACGAGATACAGCCGGTAAGGTTTACCTTTATTTTTTACCGTCCGCACAGCGACTGGGTATTCTACCGTTTCCTGTTTGACGACCAGATGGACCTGGAAATGGAAGACGGGGCGAAGATCAGCAATAAGCATCCGTAAGAAAGTCTTAGGTCAAAAGTCTGTAGTCGCAAGTCGAATTTGGTTCATCGCGGAGTTGAGTATCGGGAACTGTTATGAAAGCAAAAAAATTCATCCGATGCAACCCACACTTGCCGGTAAAAAACTTACGGCAAACCCTCGACTATTACCGCGACACTTTAGGCTTTTATGACGAATGGACATGGCCGGATAAAAACGGCAACTGTATCGACGGCGGTATAAGACGCGACGAGATGCGCCTGCTTTTTGGCGAAGAGCCCGATATTGTTGACAGCAACGCTAAGATCAGGTTGTCGATCATGTGGTTTGTTGATAATATCGAGGACATATACGCCGAGTACCTGGCAATGGGCATAGCAATAGCTGCGGAGTTAAAAACCCATCCATACGGCTTGCGCGAATTTGCGTTTATGGACATTAACGGGTATTACATCCGGGTAGCGGAGGGGGTGGAGGAATAAACTAAGCTCGCAACATATTAACGATTTTGTCATTTCGAGCGACAGCGAGAAATCTTATACACCCGACATTACCGCCTGTATAGTCCGGATGCAAGGTGCTGAAGATTTCTCCCTGCGGTCGAAATGACATCGTTTTTTCTTCTTATTACTTACTTCGCCACCCAACTGTTATTGCTTTCATCCGCATCCATAAATACGCCGTTGTCCAGTTTTGCCGATTTGATAGTTTTACCTGCTTTTATTTCCACAGCGATCGCTTTCTGGTTCTGCTCCCAAACGGCGGGCGTCTGGTGGAAAGTTTCGGTGCTGCCGTCGGTATAAGTTACCATAATATCGAACGGAATGGCAAAACCACCGATGTTATCGATCGATACTTTGTAACCGTCACCAGCCTTTTCAACATTCGCTAAGGCCAGATCGCTATAATTATTGGTAAAGAACCAGTTGTTAAAAAACCAATTGAGGTTACGCCCGGAGCCGGCGCTCATCGAGTTAAAGTAATCCCACGGTATAGGATGTTTGCCGTGCCAATTGTCCATATAGGTATGCAGCGCTTTTTTAAACAGGTCGTCGCCGAGCATATCTTTCAGCGCAAAATAACTTAGGGAGGGCTTGCCATATTCGTTGTTGCCCAGGCCGTCGCGCAACTCGGTGCCCGGTGTAATAATGGGGAGATCTTCGCCCGTTGAAGGGTCATGGATCCAGCCATCTACCCTGAACTGTTTATAAAAGCCATCGGCCTTTTCCTGCCCTATCTCGCTGGCGCCTATCAGCCGCTCAAAGGTGGTGGCCCAGCCTTCATCCATAAAGCCGTAACGGGTTTCGTTAATACCCATGTAGAATGGGAAAAAAGTGTGTGCTATTTCATGATCCTGCACAAACTCGGCAAAGTGCAGATCGTCCTGGTGGCTGTCGTTCACCATCATCGGGTATTCCATATCTGCAAAGCCTTCAAATGCGGTCATTTTTGGAAATGGGTACGAAACGCCCGGCAAGTTATGCGAAAGCCAGCTTAAAGCATAGCGGCCATATTGCACCGCATGATGAAAATCAGCGGCTTTATCCGCAAATGCGGCCTGCATGCTTGCCCGGCGACCGGTGGCATCGTCCACCACCACGCTGGCGGCGTCCCAGTCATAACTGTCGCTGATGCCTACCGCCATATCGGTAATGTGTTCAGCTTTCCATGTCCAGGTGTTCATGTCGTTTTGGGAGGTTATTTTTTTGCCGGCAAGGTCATCTGCTGTCGCGATATGAATGGTGGAATCGCTTGTCATCGATTTATCCAATCGTTTCTGATACTCTTTTTGCAGCACTTCCTTTGGATTTTGCAACGTGCCGGTGGCCCACACGATAAAATTTTTGGGTACGGTAACGTTCAGCGTATAATCATTAAAATCGTTATAAAACTCAAGTGCGTCTATAAATTCGTCGGTGTCCCAGTGTTTATAGTCGTCAAACACGGCAACGCGCGGGTAAAAGTAAGCCAGGTAAAAGCTGGTGGTATCGATGATGCCCTCCCGCCCGTGACCGGTAACGAGATTATAATGCCAGGTGAGCTCAAGCTTAACCGAATCGTGCGGGGCAATGGGCTTGTTTAGTTTTAGGAACTGGTTGGTGCTGGGCGATTCATTATCCCATTTGTACTGCTCGCCGTTTATGGTTATCGACTCCACGGTTACTCCATCATCCAGGTAATCTTTGCCGCTGCCAAAAAAGCGCGCCGCGCCGGGTTTGTGGATGTTCATGATCACCTTAAAGTTCAGGTGCTTCAGCGTATCCGGGCTATTGTTAAAATAGGTGATCTGCTCGGTGCCCTGTACCTGCCTTTCGGGCGGACGCACCGTAACCGAAATATTGTACCGGCCCGTGTTTTGCCAGTAATTTGGCCCGGGCTTGCCGTCAGGTGAGCGGGTACCGTTTTTGTAGGCCGCTTTTATTTCGCGCGGCATGTAAAGCGTTTGGGCGTTTGCCTGGGAAAACAGGCCCGCAAGGACGCCGGATAAAATTAGGTAACTAATCTTCATATAGGTGTTTTGGTTGATGATCGTAAGACGAACGAAGATAAGGTTAAGTTACAAAACCAAATAAAATGGTGCGATTCACTTATTGCAAATGGACTTTGTTTGACAGCGGCATGAAAGGTTAAACCACCAGCGGCGGCCCTACAATCTTCATCCCGTGTGCTGCGGACAAGTCTTTCATTATCTGTACCTGGTTTTTAGGGATGTCTTTGCCGAATTTGGCCATCTGCGCAAAAAAGTCTTCCATGTTGCCGGCGGGTTGGAAAGCGATCAGTAAATGACCCACGTCGTCGCTCGTTTTAGCAAAGGCGTGTGGCAGCATCCGGGGCGCAAATGCAAAATCGCCGGGCTTTAAATCATAGATATCGTCCCCGACCTTTACCCGGAATTCGCCGCTGATAATATAAAACAATTCGTCCTGGCTATAATGAAAATGCAGTGCGGGGCCGCCTTTTTCGTTCCGTATCGTATCAAATACGCACAATTCGCCATCGGTGTCTTTGGCTGACAGTTTACAGTCGAACACGCCGCCCATAGCATGCATATCTTCCTGGTAGCGGGCCTCGCCGGCTCTCACCACAAAGGCTTTGCGGGATGTTGTTTTTAACGGATTTTTTGCCTCTAAGGCTAAGGCAGAAGCAAGCAATGGCAATTGCAAAAGGGCACGGCGGTTCATAACTCAAGCGATAAAAAGGTTGGTAAAATCAATAGCGAACCTCATGTTTAATTTGTTTGATGTTCTTTGATCAAATATAAAATATTTAAAATCAATAGCTTCTACTTTTTTGTGAGCTGATTTAATGATTTTTTACGCAACGGGGCAAAACCCCTGCTTTACGATACTGATCGGATCGCTGCCGACATTGCCTGCGCCTTTGAATCCACAGCCTTAATTAATTACTTGAAAAGGATTAACGGGAATATGTCACACTCTTCATACGTGGCTGCTTACAAAGCGCATTTCAGACGCTGCATTTCAAAAAATACAAAAACGATACAAAGGATAGGGTGAAGTCGTTTAAGTTGATCGATACTGTTCCTGTAGTGTTTGGTAACAAGCCAAAAAACAAGTGATTTCTGTTCCCGGGAAAGCGATTAGGCAACACCTAATTCCCAATTGAAACCTTAAGGTTGCTGTCTACATAGGCATTCGCCTGTACGCCTTCGCCTTCGGCAACAAAATGTATTTTGAACCCCTCATAATTGCTGGGGTAGCCGATAATGCGCAACAACTCATGGGTGATGCTTTGCGTTTGTTCCACATTTAATTTGGACGAGGTAGATACATAAATAGCTGTTTCCCCCGATAATCCTTCCTTTGCCATAATATGATTAAAAAATTGCCTCATACCATTTGTACGCAACTGCGTATAAATGGTTTACATTGAGTGCCCTGTTCACGGGGATAAAAGTAGGCGGCTGCCAAATGCGGCACAATCGTGCTGATACGGGTTTTAACTACGTAGAAATACGTATGAAATCGTACCAGTTTTGAGTTACTGGGCTATTGAATTAGTGAATTAGTGAATTAGTGAATTAGTGAATTATAGGGTATTCAGCCATCTGCATATTTGCACATCCGCACATCAGCAAGTCACGGTTTCACAAAGCCGTAAATATGCTCGTCTAAAATCGTCCCGTTTTTGATGACGTTGTTTTTTAAAATGCCTTCTTTTATATAGCCCGCTTTTTCGAGCACCCGCATGGAGCGCGGATTGTTGCCCAGTACGCCTGCCTGCAGGCGCACAATGTCGAGGTTGGCAAACGCATAGGACGTTACCAGTTTTACCGCCCCGGTCATGATGCCTTTACCCCAATAATCTTCGCGCAGCCAATAGCCGAGTAAGGGAGATTTGCGGTAAATGTCATCTCTCTGATCGATCCCGATAACGCCCGCAAGCTCGCCGTCAACGTCGATCACAAAATTAACTACCGGG
Source organism: Mucilaginibacter sp. (assembly GCA_035656115.1). Lineage (GTDB taxonomy): Bacteria > Bacteroidota > Bacteroidia > Sphingobacteriales > Sphingobacteriaceae > Mucilaginibacter. Next base: position 22,763 of record DASRTD010000137.1, on the reverse strand, counting down.
CTTTGGTTTAGCTTTAGTTTGATCCATTTGACGGCTTCGTCCATGGTATAAGGCGAAGGAAACCGATCAAACAAAAAATCGGAAATGTTTGTATTATCGGCATGCCGCTGAAGTGAAGCAGCATCTTCTTCTTTCCATCCGCGCAGTTTAAAGCCATTTCCGTGTAATTCCATATAGTGGTAAAGCGTAACGAAGGGTTGAAATTTAGCTATATGTTAGGGTTTGCGCTTTCTTTTAGGATGCCTGCTGGTATGAAAAACAGAAACGATCATGATCAGGTTGCGGCGCTTATTTACCCGATATACGATGAGAAAAGGAAATATGTCTGTGTTTGCTTCACGTGTTCCCTTCTTTTGCGGATAATGTAAGGGATTTGCGGCTATCAGCTCGATTTTTTTAAAAACCTCGTCTTCAAAACGATCTCCTAAGCCTACCTCGTGTTCCTCGTACCAACCCCAGCTCTCGAATATTTCCTGACGCGCCTTAAAAAGCAGGTCGACAGTATAAGTCATTTTTGGGCGCGTTTGAAATATTCCTGCTTCATATCATTCAACGTCGACCTGGCTTCTTCCACAGAAAAACCCTGATCGATACCCGCTTCGTATCTTCGCACACGCTCGTCCAGCTCGGCGACAAATTCTTCATCTTCCGACCAATGACTTTTCGGAACGATCTGATCTTCCAGCAGCGCGTAAATGGCTTTTACCTTTTTATCATCAGCCACCCTGATATAATCATACAATCGTTCCCTTATCGCTGCAGTTGTCATAACTAATATCTTTAAAAACAAATTTACTGATAAAAATGCAAAACTGGTATCTTGCAAGGTTGATTAAGTTGATTAAGTGTCCCGATAGCTATCGGGAGGTTGATTGAGTTGTCTTTATATGAAAAACAACTTAACCTAACTTAGTCAACCTAATCTAACTCCATCAACTGACCATCATGAAGAAACTCTTTACCCTCCTGCTGCTCGCGGTATCAACCGGCGCTATTGCACAAAAACTGGACACGCTTACCATCGAAAAAATAATGCGCGACCCGAAATGGATCGGCGTATCGCCCTCAAACATCCGATGGAGCGACGACAGCAAACACCTTTATTTTAACTGGAACCCCAGCAATACCGAACGCGACGAGTTATTCTCCGTCACTCCTAACGATACCAAACCGGCGAAAGTAAGTATCGATGAGCAAAAGACGTTTCCATCAGATTTTGGCGCCTGGAATAAAAAGCATACGCTGAAACTGTACGAAAAAAATGGCGACGTCTACCTGGAAGAGCCAAAAACCGGCAAAATACAGCAGCTCACCAATACCGTTGAGCGCGAGGCTAACCCGCAGTTCAGCGGCGACGAAAGCAAGGTGATCTATACCACCGGCGGCAACTTATTTTCGATGGGACTGAACGGCGGCGGTATCACGCAACTAACCAATTTTTCAACTACTGCTGCTGCACCGGCGCAACCTGCCGCCCGCCGGCGCGGAGGACGCGCTGCCAGCACCGACCTGGCCGCAGGCAATCAGCAGGAAAGCTGGTTAAAAGCGCAGCAACTGGAGTTATTCGATATTATCAAACTCCAGGCCCGCGATAAAAAGCTCGATTCGATAGAACAAAAAAATTTCGAACCCAAAAAGCTAAAAGAACTCCCCACTGACGGCCGTAACGTTGGAGCAGTCGAGTTAAGCCCTGATGGCCGGTATATTACCTATCGGTTGACCAAGTTTCCCGAAGGGGAAAAAAGAACAATTGTGCCTGACTATGTAACCGCATCGGGATTTACGGAAGATATTCAAAACCGCGAGAAAGTCGGCGGTCCGCAGGCCGTTTCGGAGTCCTTTGTTTTTGATACGCAGCGCGATTCGGTTTATAAGATCAATACCTCAACCATTCCCGGCATAAAAGACCTGCCCGATTACGTAAAAGATTACCCCAAAGAATTGGATCGCCGCACAAAACTCAATGAAGACAGGCAGGTAAGCTTACGTGGCCCGTTCTGGAGCGAAGATGGCAAAAACGCTGTCGTGGTCATTCGTGCGGAAGACAATAAAGACCGCTGGATCATGAAACTGGACCCTGAAACCGGCAGTTTAACCCGTCTTGACCGTGAGCATAACGACGCCTGGGTGGGTGGCCCGGGTCAGGGTAATTACGGCTGGGCTGATAACACACATTTTTATTTTGAGAGTGAAGCAAGTGGCTACGCCCACATTTATACGGTCGACGTGACCAACGGAAACCAAAAACAACTCACCAGCGGCAAATGGGAAGTGCAGACGCTGCAACTATCGGGCGATAAGAAGACTTTTTACTTCACCACTAACATGGAGCACCCTGGCATCACCAACTTTTATAAAATACCGGTAAGCGGCGGCGACCCGATAAAAGTAACTTCAATGAAGGGCATGAGCGAGGTAACCCTTTCGCCGGATGAAAAATGGCTGGCCATCCGTTATTCGTACACCAATAAGCCATGGGAATTATATCTTCAACCCAACAAACCAGGCGTATCCGCAGTGCAGGTAACCAATTCAACCACGCCCGAGTTCAACTCGTACCCATGGCGCGACCCGGAGATTATCACCTTTAAAAACCGCTATGGCAGCGATGTTTATGCGCACCTGTACCTGCCTAAACATCCCGCCCCGGCAAAACCAGCCGTTATTTTTGTGCACGGCGCGGGCTACCTGCAAAATGTGGAGTACGGCTGGAGCTATTATTTCCGCGAATACATGTTTAACAATATGCTGGCCGATAATGGTTATACCGTACTGGACATGGATTACTCCGGGAGCGCAGGCTACGGCCGCGACTGGCGCACTGCCATTTACCGCCACATGGGCGGCAAGGACCTGAGCGACCAGGTTGACGGCGCAAAAATGCTGGTGGATAAATACGGCGTAAACCCCAAACACATCGGCTTGTACGGCGGCTCATATGGTGGATTTATGACGCTGATGGCGATGTTTACCGCACCCGATGTGTTTACCTCGGGCGCAGCCATCCGCTCGGTAACCGACTGGGCGCATTACAATCATGGTTATACCGACGAAATTTTAAACGAACCTTATAATGACGAAAAGGCCTATCGCCTCAGCTCGCCCATCTATTTTGCCCGTGGCCTGAAAGGCAATTTGCTGATGCTGCACGGCATGGTGGACCAGAACGTAAATTACCAGGATATCGTCCGCCTGGAGCAAAGACTTATCGAGCTGCACAAGGATAACTGGGAACTGGCATCGTACCCCATCGAAGACCACGCCTTTGAACAGGCCAGCAGCTGGACCGACGAGTACAAGCGGATTTTCAAGTTGTTTGAGACGACGTTACGAAGGTAGTTGATTGGGTTGATTGAGTTGGATTGAGTTGATTAAGTTGAAGTAAAGCGCTACTGGGGTGCACTGAATTAATATAAAGTGACAACTGCTATTACTGTCCCATGTGCCACCCGGCACAGGTGAATACACCTGGCACACAAATATTTCCGACCATTTACTTGTTTTTACCAGGGATTTTTAGTATAAAATTAATGACTCCCTGGCCGCTTCAAACGTCGCACCTGAACGGGCGTGATGAGTTGAATAGGTGAGTTTGATTAAGTTCGAACCGGTCTGGCCTTAACTTAATCAACTCAATCCAACTTAATCAACTCAGTCAACCTATTAAATCCTTATACCGATCCAGGTCCTTTCGATTGTTTACCCCCAGTTTTGCATAAATATTATTCACATGCGTTTTAACGGTACTCAATTCGATGTTCAGCGCCAGGGCCACTTCCTTGTTTGATTTGCCTGATAATATAAGGCCGACGATATCCATTTCCCGCTGGCTCAGTTCGCGCCAGATTTTTAAAATAACCCGTCGTTTATAAAAATGGTATCCGTATAGCGACAATGCCGAGGCAAGCAAAATACCACCCGCGATGTACAGTTTCCAATAATTTGTGGTCCTGTACTCCTGCAAAATATGAGCGCCGTAAGCATTATGCCGATCATAACGGCCAAGCAGATCACTCACCTTCTCCTTTTGCCCGTCGCTAAGCTTGTCGGTGCGGCTAATGGCCAGCAAACCTACTAGTTGCGAGGTTGAGCTGTCCGCTATAGCAATAAAAGTGTTATTACCCGTTGTATCGTTAGTGGCCAGCCTTAGCAAAGTATTTAACCCGGCATTTGCTTTGCTCCCGCTGATGCCCGACTGGCTGATAGGCAGGCCCGCTGTTTTTTCAAAATGGATTTGATCGGCCTGCTTTGCTATAAAGAAGACATGGTTCACATCCCGGCTGCCGATGATGAGCGTCGACGCCGGGTCGCCTTTCCTTATAAAATGCAGGCGATATAGCGACTCGTCCTTAGTCGCCGGAAAATTGACTGAAAAATTCCCGGCCGTATCGATATCGCCTTGCGCGATGATCAGCGCACTGTAAGTGGTGAACATATAGTCGAAGCCAGGCATGCGGGAAACATAAAACTTGCGGGCCCAGCTTGTGTCGAGGCTTACCTTGCCCGATAACCTTGCTACCTGACCATAACTCAAAGCCGGTACCAGCAACCATCCAAAAAATAACCAGCAGCGTCTCAATGGTTTATTGTTTCAATTTGATAACTAACCCGCCCGGTAGCATTTTCGGTACTGATACTAAATTTCCAGGTGCCGGGTACTTTTGGCTTCAGGTCGTCAGATAATTCCCCTTTCGAGGGCTCATGGCCCCCGTTGCTTGTTTTGGTGCCTAATGTAACGTTCATCGATTTTTTATCGTTAGGGTCGCTTAAACTTACGGTAACCTCACCTAAGTCCGCATACACTTTTATAACATACTTAACCGATTTGGTTCCGGCCGCCACTTCAAAGGGGATACTCCGGCTAATGGTACTATCGCGAAGGTCGATGGAACCTTTAATAACCTGCGCCTTAACCTGCACTGCGCCCAGCACCAGCAAAAAAAATAATAGCTTTTTCATGTTTTTTAAATTTCCGGTAAAGTTTTGAAATATACTCAACCGGAAACGAATTTCGCCGGGTGGATAATGGGTGGAGCGGGGATGGATTTGGGGGGAGAGGGGATTTTTGTTTGTCGCTTGCGGGGCGAAGGCGGGGGAAGAGAAAAGCCGTGCGCTTTATTGTACCGTCACTATTTTTCCATCGACGCAACTTATAGCTGCGTATTTACAAGGATAGATAACTTTACCGGTATAATCAATAAGCCCGGTGACGCCATTTTTAGAAACCTGAATGGTTCTAGGTCCGCATGAGGTACTCACGGTTATCTCATCATATTTAATAGGTATAACCAATTTTCCGTTGCTATTGATAAGGCCGCATTGTCCGTCTTTTTTTACTATGAAAAAGTAGCTATCAATTTGTTGAATATCATCGTACATATCTGGAGTTAATATTTTGCCGTGGCGATCTATAAGGGACCATTTCTTATTTTGCTGTATTACAATTTTATGGCCGGTGTACCAAAACCTATCATATTGTGGCTTGGTGACTTCTTCGCCGGCCGAATCCAGCAAGCCCCACTTATTGTCGTCATAGTACATCAGACCCTCTATCTGCTCATAGTGTATCAGTCTATCTATCTGTTCATAATGAACAAATTCGCGTTTATGCTCGTTGTAAACAGTAAAACCCTGGTCGCACATATCCCACATCGGGTAAGTGGCCTGCCTACCGCAAGCATAATCCGTTTTTTGTACCCCGGTCGAATCGAACAAGGCGGCCCTTAAATTATCTTTTGCAACTTCATAACCCGTACCAAATTGAGAGATTTCACGGTTTTGTACCGGAATGATGGTAATGCCAGAAGCATTAATTATTCCCCATTTTCCGTTTGGATCGCCAATACAAACCGCGAACGCCTCGCCGGCCATCGGGTTTATCAGGTCATAGATAAAGGGGATTATTGTTTTACCGGTAACCGTTAACACACCCCATTTTTTATTTTGAATGGCAATTGCAAATTTACTTCCGCTTAATTCAAGATTATCATACGTCGGTTGAACAAATACCTTGCCGGTACTATCCATGATGCCGTATTTTTTATCAATACTGAAGGGAGCATGACCATTGCTGAAAATTCCTATCCAGTCGAACTTGGCCGGGATAACTTCTTTTCCGGTGCGATCGATCACTGCCCACTTGTGATCTTTTTCCACGCCGATATGATGCTGAAATTGGGCAACCGTCGCCCATATCCCGTACCAAATAAATTCCTTGTGACCATAATCATCCGTGCTTTCCCTGATACCGTAAGGGTTCATCGGATACGGCGGCTGTGCATACCTGGTATACCTCCCGGGTGGCACTACGATTTTATCCCTATCGTCTACGATGCACATGCTCCCGGTGTTTGAACGAGTAGAATAAGTAGTGACTATAAACAAGCCATTTTTACAAAAAGAAATATCATGTCTCGCAAATGGGATAATTATTTTCCCATGTCTGTTGATGACGGCCAACTGCCGGTCTGTATCCTGTACCAACGCAAAATTATTGCGAAAGCTACTACAATTGTTGTAAAGCGGCTTAATAATCACTTTCCCATCGGTATCAATATAGCCCACCTTGTTGGTTTTTTCGTCAAAAGGGTTGGCTCCCTTGATCATGAAAGCGGCGCGGTTGTTCACAAATGGCTTGACGATGATATTGTGATCCGTGTAAATGAATTGATGGTTCTCCGCATCGTAAATTCCCTTTACCCTTTTTTGCGCGGAGGTTTGTAGCCCAAATAAAAAGAGGAGTAAAAATAATAGTGGTTTGTGCTGCATGAGGTTAAGTTATTGAAAAATTTGACAGTTTTTATAAATGATGCATTGGGATGAGATATTGCACAAAGCACCGAAAAAAAAATCAACACCCCGCCAGTTCAAGCATCCCGCCTGATCTCAAAACAAATGTAAGCGTCCCGCTTACAACAATATATTGGCACGAAAAGAAAATATTCCGCATATTTATTGTGCAGTGTAACGCCCGCTCAACCAAAATCAAAAACTATCGGTATCCAAGCCAAACCCTTGGGCGACTTGCTAGCCTTTGACCTATAAATCCTTTACCCTGCTTAATAGTTCCTTATCTGAGATCGAATCAGCATCAGACTTATCGTATATTGAAATAAGAAAGATAATTTCGTCAACTATTTTCACATAGGTAATAACTCTGGCTCCACCGGATTTGCCTTTATTCTTTGACGAAATGGCCATCCGGACTTTAAAACAATTATTTCCTAAGGATTCGCCCAGGGAAGGATTTTCTTTCAATGAAACTATCGTAGCGGCGAGATCGCTTTTTATAGAAGAGTAGCGCTTTGACAGCTTTTTCAATTCGCGTTCAAAAAGCGGCGTTGGTATAACTTTAAAGCTCATCCAGCAATTCTTCGATTGATTTTGCTTGTACTTTGCCTTCCTGGTAAAGCTTAACCCACTTTACCGACTCTTCCAAATCATCCAATACCTGCTTTTTCTTTGCTGCTTTAGGGGCCGTTTTACCAACGCCGGTCGACACTATTTTTCCGCCCAATTGTTCAATCAGGTCGGATAGTGTCTTTTCAACCTTTTCCGGAATTTCGATAGTGAGCGTCGTCATACAACAAAATTAGGGAAATAGTTTGAGGAATACCAACCCAAAACGCTAAATAGACCCCTGGAGTATAAGCCCTGCCGGCTCACACATCCCGCTTACAATAACATTGGAACGAAAAGAAGGTATTCTACACCTTTATTGTGCAACCTTACGCTTTATTCGGCGAACATGCCCTGCCGAAACACAATTGGTGATTCAGCGAGACGCTGACCCAAATTTAAATTCAAGCGGGATAGTGAAGTGGCCGGGTGTGCTTTTGGCTAACGGGCATTCATATTTTACTTGTTTATCAATAAGCCACTGATAAATTGAGGTGTCCGCCCAACCCCTCCCTTACAATACGCATCAGCGTCGACAAGCGAATGTCGCTGGCATTATTTTCAATTCGTGAGATATATGATTTGGTAGTGCCGCATTTAGCAGCAAGTTGTTCCTGGGTCATGTTTTGTTGTTCACGCAACTCCTGTATAAAAACGCCCAGTTTAAAGGCCTCAAAGCCCTGTTCGTAATTTTCCCTGGCTTCGGTGCCCCTTTTTCCATATTGCTCATCCAGATGATCAGCAAAGGAAGTTAAATTACTGTTTGTTTGATTTTTCATCGAAATATTCTTTTTTAATTTTCTTTGCCGCTGCAATTTCATTCTTCGGCGTTTTTTGTGTTTTCTTCTGAAAGCCGTTCATCAAAACTACCAGCTGTCCGTCATCAAAAAAACAAAATACACGAAAGATGTTTGTGCCGGCTTCTACCCTAACTTCATAAATGCCTTCCTCTATGTGCTTGAAAAACTTGGCAGGCACACGTTCCATTGTCGCAATTATTCCTAACGTATAGTTAAACTTTAATTGCACCGGCGCAGCGAGGGCATTAAAAAAGTTGAGATAATATTTCTTGTAATAAACTACGTTTCTTTTAAAGTTGTGCGCCACAACACAAAGTTAGCTAATTAGATAACAATATCAAAGGCTTTTTAACATTATTGATTCGCTCCGCCGGTTTAACCGTCCACGCTTCAACTGGCGGGGGATAATTTTATCTAAACATCAATCCGCCGGCACCGAATGATGCTCGTGCACAAACCACCATTGCCCGCTGATCTTTTTAAAACCGGTAGTTAGCCGGAAGTCAAGGTCGATCTTTTCACCCTCCTTATCAAAATAAACACATTTCATCGATGCGTAGCTGAATGCTACCTCTTCGCCGGCTACCACATGCAGGTCAACTATCCGGAAGCCGCCCTTTTCCTGCTCGCAGGAATAAAACAGGTCCCAGGTCCCGCGATATGCCGCGATACCTACGGACTGAAAGGGCGGTGGGACGTCGTACATTACCATATCCGCATGGTGCCAGGCCATTATGCCCTCCATGTCCTGCTCGCGAACGGCTTTGGCCCAGCGGTCCATCATCGCTGTAATTTGCATTTCGTTTGTCATATTTAAAGGTAAACGTTTTAAAAAAACGATGTGATAGCAAAACCGGACAAAGGCAGGGGCGTTTTGTGACAAGATTTGTATCTGAAATTTGCTGCTTTAGTTAAAGCAAGTTGTTCAAACCCCGCGGGTTCGAGCGCACTAACCTTTGACCTTATTTTTTTCAAACCATTTCGACAGTCTTACAGCGGCAGCGACGTGTTGAGGATCATCTTCATCAAACATACCATCGATTGTGCAAAACAGTGTGCCACTCATGAGTTGTTCAACTTGGCAAAAGTCTGGCATAGAATCAGGCAGGCGGATGTTATTTTTAAGATAGGTCATCCAGCCCGTCCTTGGTATATCGTCAGGCGCCTTCGAAATGTCACAAATATATTTAGAACTGGTTAAGTATAGCACGGCGGGGTCATATCCTCTTATGATTTTACGTACTAAGCCCTTTACATTTGCCTCACCGTTCAAATCCTGCTCGTTTTCAAGCCTGTCAATATGAATATATTCGACCTTTGAATATTCCCCGAAATAGCCCAGATGATGGGAAACCGAAAAAGGATTGGAGCGAAAGTCGGTTGATTTAAGAAAAAGGCATCTGGATTGCATATCTGGAATATCATTCGGTTGATAGCGGGTGATCTTTGCCATTTTAGTATTCATCCCTCTTTTTGCTTGTTTGTATATTAATTCATGACAAGCATCATCCCTTAAATCAATCGAGGACTTATCGTGCAAATACCATATCCAGTTATTTAATTCTTCTGATATTAATCGCTGTTGTCGAACCATTCTTTCGGCCCTTTCGGCTAAGGTGAAATTTTGGGCCGGTTTATAAGCTTGCAGGTACAGGTCCATATCAATTTACGGATATATTTATGCTTCTAAGGTAAGCATTGGAAAGAAGTGCTGCAAATTTTCCTCATCGGTTACAAGCACTTGAACCGGCAGGTGGGTGGAACACGTTGGTTTTAAAATAATCAACCACTCACCTAGTCAACCTCCCGCCCTATTCTCCTCGCTCTGCGCACCATTGGCATTATGCTTACGCTGGTTGCTGATGGTTTTCCCAAAACGGTAGCTGAAAGATAGCTGAACATTGCGCGAATCGCCTACGCTATGGTAATAGGCCTGCCGTGTGCCTTCAAGGTAATTGATATACCAGCTGCTGTTTTGGGTGTGCAGCACATCGTTAAAATCAAGCTCGATGGTGGTGGCTGCGGATAGTTTTTTCTCAAACGCAAAATTAAGCGAACCGCGCGGCAGGTCGATGAATTGCTCGTTGATAAACCTGCTTTGGTAATTGCCGTAGGCTTGCAGGGTCCATCCGGTGCCCGGTGTAAAACTGAATGTTGGCCTCACGACAAACTGCTCACCAGTAGTATTTAGCACCCCGGTGTAAAAGTTGGTAACGGTGTGTAATTCGGTTAGCCGGGTGTACAAATGTATATTGAACCATTTGGCGGGGTCCAGGTCGGCATTTACTTCTATGCCCTTTTGGTAGCTGTTGCCGACATTGCCGGGCTCGTTATAATAGTAGCCGTTGATAATCTGTATCAGGCCGTCCACGCGGTCTTTAATGTAGGTATAAAACAGCGTTATTTTTATTCCTTTAAAGGCATAGTACAACTGCAAATTATCCGAATAGGTGGGCAGCAGGAAGGGGTTGCCGGTATTATAGGTAAACTTATCCAGCGGCGAAAGAAAGGGGTTTAGCTGCGCATAATTGGGCCGGTCAACCCGCCGGCTAAAATTAAAGCCCAGCTTTTGTTTGCCGGCGGTATCCAGCTTGTATTGCGTATACAAGGTAGGAAAGAAGCCATTGTAATTGCGGCTGAAGGATGAATCCGGTTTTTCAGGATTGCCCAGCTGGTGCCCATTGGCAATGGTATTTTCGAACCGAAGGCCCGCCTGTACCGACCAACGCTTAAAGTCCTTTGACGCGTTAACATACGCCGCGTTAATGTTTTCGTTATACAGGAAATGATTGGTTTCGTTGTAATCAGGTGTAGTCACGCCCTGGTAAGTGTCGAAGTAATCAGCAAGGTTATTCGTCTTGGTGTAGCTGCTCTTCAGTCCCGCGCTAAGCTGCAGGCCCCCGGCAAGAACATGATTATAGTCCGTGCGCGCCGAATAAATGTTGATGTTCGACGGCAGGTTGCCGGTAACGATATCATAATTGTATAACGTACCATCCGGGTAAAAGCTGCTGTTGGCGAAAGTCTGGTCGAGTTGGGTGTGGTAGGTCACATAGTCCAGGTCTGCGGTCAGTTCACTGCCTTTTTTATCATAATCGTGCCGGTAATTCAGGTTGATGCTGCCGTTTTTAAACTGCCGATTGTCTAAGTTATTGGCCACGATTGTCGAGTCTAATTGGCCCTGTGTGCTGCTCAGGAGGCTGGTGTTGGCGGTATGGTTATCGCCTTGCGAAAACAAACCGGTAAAGGCTGCGCCAAAAGTGGTTTTATCGGTGACATAATAATCTATATTTATCCTGCCGCTATAGTTTTCCGAATGACGTTTGATGAACGATGTTTGGGTAAAATGCGGGGCAATGTCAGTAATCACCGCCGGGTCGAAAAACCGGTTCAGGTTGATCGCGCTGTAATTGTTATTCAGCGTATAGCCAAGGTTGGCCGACACATTCAATTTGTTTTGCCGGTAATTCAGGTTAACGCTGTTATTGCTCCTGGCATATTCACCCTGTATATAATTCAAATTCAGGTTGCCGTTAAAGCCTGTTTCTTTGCTGCGTTTGGTGCGGATATTGATAACGCCGCCTGATCCGCCTGCATCGTACCTGGCGGGCGGGTTGGTCATCAGCTCAATCCGGTCGATGCCGGACGAGGGCAGCGAGCGCAGGTAATTCGCAAGGTCATCTCCCGAAAGATAAGTTGGTTTATCATCGATATAGATCGTCACACTGCTTTTGCCCTGCAGGCTGATGGTGTTGTCGTCTACGCTTACGCCCGGCGCTTTGGCAAGCAGGTCCAGCAAAGTTGTGCCCGCGCTTCCGGGTAAGGAGCCTACGTTTACCACCGTCCGGTCGATCAATTGCTCAACCGGTGGCTTTTTTGCGATTACGGCCACCTCCTTTAAACTGGTTTCGTTTGGTTGCAGGGCGATTGCCGGCAAAATGGTATCCTTTTGCAGTCCGATCACGTCGCTTTTATACGTTTTATAGCCAATAATGCTCACCACAATCCGGTAATCCGCTGCTTTTACGCCCGCAAAAACAAAACTGCCATCCTTTTCGCTCAGGGATGCCTTTACCAATGCCGAGTCTGCCGCGCGGTTGAGGTAGATGGTAGCGCCGTCAAGCGGTTTTCCATCGGTTGATGTTATTTTGCCGTTCAGCGATAAGCCGGTTTGCGCCTGCGCAAAAGCTGCGGCAATAAGCAGCCAGGCGGCTAAGAAAGCCGTTAATTTAATGTTCATCGTATGTTCAATTAAAAATGACCGGGTTGGAAATGCGCTGTTTAGTTTTTTATTATGTTCACTCTGTCTTCAAACTCTCTTCGTGTTAATACTTATCGTGGAAAAGCAGTTACTTTAGTTATTATAAATTTATAGCTTATTCAATTTTGTTGAATCTTAAGTGCATCATATCACCGCTGTTCAATTCAAACCCGGTAATGCTTTTCTCGGGGGATCTTAAAATTTTTAAATGATAAAAAAAACCATATCCGCTCAATAAATCATCTTTCCCCATCAGTGTAATTTTAGCGTTAGGATGCAAAATGTTGGTAAACCACAACTGATGGTCTTTTAATACAATGTGATAGTGGCAGTCCAATTCCGGGCAATAATAATTTCCTGTATAGCTTTGTAATTCCTCATCGGGCAGCTGAAGGCCCTTTACAAGCTTTACAAAGTGAATTGGCTTTGATAAAACCGGGTCCGTCAAATCCGCGCTAATTTCTTTATCAATACCTGCGTGGAAGGTAAATTTTGCATTAGGGTATCCGATTATATAAAAAGTAGTTGCTGTTTCAGGAATCAGCAAAGTGCGTTTATTCATCCAAAACTTACCATTAATTATAGAAAATTTTCGTTGATTCCCATTTTCGGCAAGATAGTCGCCCGCAAACGAATGAACCAAACTGGTGTCATTTAAAAATGCCGCTGAAGAATCTCTTTGGGTAAGTAGCCGCGTCACTTTTTTCTTGCTCACATCGGGAATAAAAAGAGCAGCAAGTTGGTCGACTTTCGGGTAAATTTCATCATTCCCATCATTACAAAAAACAAGAACCCCGGTTTTCAGATCAGGGTATACGGCAATTTCAGTGCGGTATCCTGCAAGGCTACCCTGGTGAGAAAACCTTTTCCATCCTCTCGATGAATCAACCGCTATCCCGCACGCATAATTGATTACCCTGCCATTATTTAGCTTACCGCGCTCAGTTAACTGCTCAATATCTTTTGCATCTCCTGCTTTCGGAGAATAAAAATTCATCACCCAGCGGGCCATATCATCCATATTGGTGAAAAGACTCCCGGCTCCTAACACATACGTATTCTGAAAACTGTTTTCGTATTTACCTTCGTCATTTAAATAAGAAGCCGCCCTTGCTTTAATTAAATCCGTATTATTCGCCACAATGAGGCTGTTTTGCATTCCCAAAGGCTTAAAAATAGTATTTGCTGCAAATTCAGGAAAACTTTGTCCGCTTACAACCTTTACAATTTCGGCTAACAAAATATAATTGGAGTTTGAATAAGAATATTTCTCGCCGGGGATAAAATTAAGCAGGTGTTGCCGTTTAAGTATATCCAAAGCATAATCTTGACTCAAGATACCGTCTGTGGGGATCCCCGCAATTTCGGCCAGGTCGCCTTCGTCCCGTATGCCGCTGGTGTGGTTCAATAAATTACGGATGGTTACTTTATAGCCAAAGTCGGCCATCCACGGTAAGTAACGATGGATATCATCATCGAGGCTCAATTTCCCCTCCCTCGCCAACAATACAATGGCATATCCGGTAAATTGTTTGGCTAAAGAACACATGTAATAAATACTCTGGGGCGTATTGGGTATGTTATCTTCCATGTTGGCAAGGCCATAACCTTTTGCATAGAGCAGCGAGTCATTTCTGATTACCCCTACCACGCATCCTGGTGTATTAGGCTTGTCCCACTTTTTAAAAATGTTATCCACTTTTTTTCGCATTGAGTCTGGAACCGACTGCCCAAACCCAACTCGTGCTGTAAACAGGAGCACCATCAGCAAAAGTATTTCCCCCGGAAGCAATAGTAGTTTTTTCATGAATTAGTTTTTATGGTGTTCACTCTGTCTTCATACTTTCTTCGGGAGTCATGCTCCGGCGCTGAAGCTTCGGCGCAAGCGTGAGCTCATTCACTTCTCAGGCTCCCATACCAGGCATATGTTTCCCTTTCGCACGATAATTCGGCGACCAGGTTAATTTGTATACATAAATTCCGTGTTTATTTGTGGTGCTGATAGGTCCAGCTCCAGTCGCCACCGGAATCGTTAGGCACGTATTTTTCCTTGTATTTCTGGTATAGCTCAGCGCTTTGTTTTTTGCCGTTGATCTCGAGCTTTTTGTTGCTGAGCGTGAAGGTCACATTGTTCGGGTCGGTTATCAAACCATCCTGCAGCAGGTCGGCAACAAGTACTTTATCTCTTTCTGCCTCCAATCGCTGACGCTCCGCGGCAGTTCGCCGATAATATTCCCCCGAATTGCGGTACCCGTTTGCATACGCCGGATAATATCCCGGGGGGCCCGGGTAATTCCAGGTCCAGTTGTCGCCCGCATCCGCTGGTATATATTCGTGGCGGTATCTTTCAAACACATCACCGGTTTGTACCATGCCATTGATCACAAACGTTTTATCGGTAAGCGTAAACGAAAGATCTTTCCGGTTGTTTATCAGTCCCTCCCGCTGCATTTGATCTATGATCTTCCTTTGTTGCCCGGCCCAATATGCGTTTTGTTCCATCCGCGTATCCGGCAATCCGTTGTTGGTATAAGTAATATTCACGTTGGCGTCGGGCCCGGTAGCATATTTTTTGTATAGCATCTGGAACACGTCGTCCGGCTGCTTTACCCCGTTGATGATGAGCCCATGACTATTAAAGATGGCATGAATATGGCGCTTATCTTTAATTACGCCATATTTAACCAATGTATCGCCAAAATCCGGGACGATAATTGCCGGGGGCTCCTGGGCGCCCGATGGACCATATCTATCTTTATAATCAATGCCGTAGCTGCTGCCATTTTTGTAATTAATGCCGTAGCTTCCGCCATTTTCACCCTTTTTGTAAAATTTCGTGTAGATCCTTTGATATACATCGTCAGGCATCCGCACGCCGTTAACAATCAGCTCCCGTTTGTCCAGGTGCGTGGTGATGCTCAGGTGGTTGGTATCGGTTATCCAGTGCTCGCGATAGAGCTCCTGGCCGATGTCGTGCGTCTGCTTTAAAGTCTTCTGAGTATTGGTATCCTGTTTAGCCAGCAGGGACAACGACGAGTTGAAATTGTTGTTCAGGAGAACCTGATTTCCATTCAGGCCAGATCGCTGTGCGTTGAGGGTCAGCTGTAAGTTGTTATTCCCTCTCAAACTATCTGCGTTATGAACCAGCGCATCCGGCTTAGCATCGCCTGTGGTTTTAAGAGTGTCGTGCTGATTTTGCTTCAATTGGTTCAATACGTCATTCAAACGATCCTGATCCAATTGCTTCTTTTTGGTTGTATCGGTTGCAGCGGCTTTTGCTTTCTCTTTCAGCGGTACCTTATCTTGATGAATAGCGGCTACTACCTTCCTGATCACTTTTTCAATTGGCTCACGGGCCGTGAATGCCGATACGCCTAACCCCAATACCACTAAGCAAACCGCCAGCACCGTTTTTTCGAGCACATTAAGCGAGTGGTTACGGTTGCCAACCATACGTTTCACCCTATCCAGCAAGGTATTTTTGCTGCCGGGAAAAGCCATCGCATAATTTGGCCCGGCAGCCTTGTATTCTTCGCACGAAAGCAAAGCACGAATATATTTTTGCTTATTGCGGCTTTGGGCGATCGCCAGGTCATCACAACAATTTTCTCTTTCAGTTTTTATAAGCTGCGATGTCCATAAAACCGCAGGGTTAAAAAAGAAGATGATCTCCATAAAGCTTTGCAGCAGGTTTACCAGGTAATCGCGCCGGCGGATATGGGCAAGCTCATGGATTAAGATTGCTTCCACCTCATCCGCGCTTAGTGAACTAATTAATCCTATCGGGATCAGTATCACGGGCTTCAAATGGCCGATAACCATGGGCACTTTTGCTATACCCGACTCCAGCAAACGGATAGTTTGCCTGATATGCAGTTGATCCGCCAGTTGCAAAAGCCGCCCTTCCCAATCTTTGCTCACAGCAAAAACTTTAGTCCGCTTTAAATGGAATACGCTATGCAGGCCCACGGCCATTTGAACACTTTTGGCGCAGATAATTAAGAACCATATTAAAACGATGATATTATAATGCGTGCTGAAATAATTGATGACCGTTTCAGTGATACCGCTGGTTTTTGCTTGCGGGGCAATAGAATCAGCAGCCTTAGCCCCGGGGGAAACCGCACTACTTGAATAGGTACCGGTTGTGTAGGCGCCGACAGTTGGGGTAATGGTTGGATTACCTAAGCGGGTGATGCTGTTTACCGGCCGGTTTTGAAGCTGCCAAATAAAAGTAATAGCTACGCCGAAGGCAAACAGCGTCAGCGCGCCAACGAGCAAATTATGCCGGTAAGTGGCTTTCGCTTTTTTGGTGAAAATGATAATTGCACCGGTTATTACGGCAAGCAATATGCCCTGCCAAAGCGAGTGCAGTAAAGTATTGCACAAGGCCTTCAAAATATGATCGCTTATCAGCGTGTTAACAGTCGACGGTTCCATAACTCAGGTATTACTTTTGGTTTATTCTTTTTCTAATCTATTCAGCAGGTCTTTTATCGCCTTCAAATCTTCTTTCGAGGTTTTTTTGTTGCCCAGCAATTGCATCACCAGTTTGCTCGCCGATCCTTTGTACATCGAGTCGACAAATTTTTCCAGCAGGTGGTCTTTGGTTTTTTGCTCGTCTTCGGCAACCCGGTAGATGTGTTTCATCTGGCTTTCGTCGCGGGCAAGGATGCCTTTGTCGGCCATGATCTGCATCAGCTTTAAGGTAGTGGTATAGTTCACATCCTTTTGCTTTAACAGTTCATTGTTTACTTCGCGCACCGTTGATGGGCCGATCTCCCACAAAACCTGCAGTATTTCCAACTCCGATTTGGTGGGTTCGAGTTGTTTATTTTGATCTTTCATATTCATTTCAAATCAAAGGTAGAAGAAATTTCGTACGAAACAAATATTATGTTAATTTTTTTCATTTTCGCTTTCAAAAGCGCTTATAAGCTATATTTACGTTTCGTGGTATTTTTAAGAATGAAAAGATATTCATGGCTTTTATTACTGATGTGCGTCGGCTGTGTGCATCGTCACAAAACATCGGCCGTGCACATTCGCCTTATTAATAATAAGCTTTCTATTGAATTTTTTGAACCTGACCCTTCAGTCATGGGCGAAATAAACCGCGATTCAGGCACCTGGCAAAACATTTTCCCCGTTTACCGTATGCCGTTGGATACCGACATGAAGGATTTTCAGCGGCCACAGCCCGGCAGCTACAGTTTATCGGGAGACGCGGTAATATTTACGCCAGACACACCATTTATCAGGGGGCAAACGTATTTTTTGCGTTGCTACCAGTTTGGTGAAGGCAAAGGCACCTGGGACATCATCAAACACAAACAAAAATTAGGCAGCCAGCCTTATACCGACTTGACTTTTAAGAAATAAACGTTTTGAAAAACCGATAAAAGTTATTATATTTGCATCGTAATTAAAAAATGGAGAGGGGACCGACGTCCCCTCTTTTATTATCAATTATTTTTTTGGCAGGCGTTTAGCGGGGTCAAAAACCTAAGATAATGAATATTGAATCAAAAGTGCGGGAACTGGTTGAAGCGAAAATCGCCGACAAGCCAAACCTGTTCATCGTTAGCATCAAAATGCTTCCCAATGGAAAGTTGATGATTTTGGTGGACGGCGATAACGGCATCGGCATTGATGATTGCGTTGCTATCAGCCGGCATGTTGGTTTTCACCTCGAAGAGGAAAATGTGATCGACAAGGCCTATACGCTGGAGGTTTCCTCTCCGGGAGTAGAGGCGCCGCTAACACAGATCAGGCAATATTTAAAAAATATAGGCCGTAATTTAGCCATAAAAATGGCTGATGGTACTAAAAGAGAAGGCAGGCTGAGTAGCATTACTGAAGATGCCATCGTAATTGAAGAAAAAATAAAAGAAAAAGGGAAAAAGGCTGAAAGTATTGAAAGCGTTATCCCTGTGAACCAAATAACAGAAACAAAAGTGTTAATATCATTCAAATAAGAACCAGCATGAGCTGCCGTTTAAAAAACAATAAACAAGCTCATGATAGCTTCATTGCCTTGAATGAAAAACTAATTTAATGAAAAATGAGCAATGTTAATTTAATTGATTCTTTTCAGGAATTTAAAGATTTCAAAAACATCGATCGCCCTACCATGATGAGCGTACTGGAAGACGTTTTCAGAAGCATGATCAGGAAAAAATACGGTACCGACGAAAATTGCGACGTCATTGTGAATACCGATAATGGTGACCTCGAAATTTGGCGTACCCGTAAGGTTATGGAAGACGGATTTAGTGAGGACGACGACCTGGAGATCGAGCTGGCTGAAGCGCATAAGATTGACCCATCGATAGAGGTTGGCGACGACTATGTGGAGCAGATCACGCTGGAAAGCTTTGGCCGCCGCGCGATACTGGCGGCGCGTCAAACCCTGGTTTCGAAAATATTGGAGCTGGAAAAGGACGAGATATACAAAAAATATAAGGACCGTGTTGGCGAAATTGTGACCGGTGAGGTTTACCAGGTTTGGAAAAAAGAAACGCTGGTGCTGGACGATGAAGGCAACGAATTGCTGCTGCCAAAATCGGAGCAAATACCTGCCGATTACTTTAAAAAAGGCGATACCGTGAAGGCCGTGGTCGACAAAGTGGACATGCTGAACGCTAATCCAAAGATCATCATCTCGCGCACCGCGCCTGAATTTTTACAGCGTTTGTTCGAAATGGAAGTGCCCGAGATATTTGATGGGTTGATCACCATCAAAAAGATCGTTCGTGAACCGGGCGAAAGGGCAAAGGTTGCGGTAGAATCGTACGATGACCGTATCGATCCGGTAGGCGCCTGCGTAGGGATGAAAGGATCGCGCATACACGGTATCGTACGGGAGTTGAAAAATGAAAACATCGACGTAATCAACTTCACCAATAACCTGCAGTTGTATATTCAGCGTGCTTTGTCGCCCGCTAAGATCACTTCTATTAAGTTGGATGATGAGAAAAAAACAGCAGCGGTTTATTTAAAACCCGACCAGGTATCGCTGGCGATCGGCCGTGGCGGCCATAACATCAAGCTGGCAGGAAAATTGACCGGTTACGAAATAGATGTTTATCGTGAAGCGGATGAGCAGGACGAGGATGTGGATATCGAGGAATTTTCAGACGAAATTGACAGCTGGATCCTTGATGAATTCAAACGCATCGGTTTGGATACGGCGAAATCCGTGCTGGCTTTAAGCGTTAACGAGCTGGTAAAACGCACCGATTTGGAAGAAGAAACGGTTAAGGAAGTGTTATCAATTCTGCAGGCGGAGTTTGAATAAGCGCAATAACCAAAATTAAAATCGTATTTTTGCAAAAAAGCAGAAACAGAAAGGAATAAATGTCAGAAGACAAATCCATAAATCTAATAAAAGCAGTTAAGGAATTGAACATTGGTATGGGCACCATTGTCGATTTTCTGGCTACAAAAGGCTACAAGGTTCAAAAGAACCCTATGGCCAAGCTGGATGGCGACATGTACTCCACATTGTTGAAAGAATTTGCTGTTGACAAAATTATAAAAGAGGAAGCCAAACAGATCAGTATTGGTAAGATTAGGAAAGAAGAGCCTGTTCACTTCCCCGAAAAACCTGTTGAAAATCGTCGTTCGCGTGACTTCGAGAACGAAGAGATATTAATAAAAAACATCCACAATTTTACCCAGCCGGTGGCCGAAAGGCCGAAGCCGGTTGAGCCCGTTGTACCTAAACCACCGGAAAACACTGATGTATTACCGGGCGTTAAAGTAGTTGGTAAAATTGACCTGGATAATTTAAATGCAAAAGCTCAGCCGGTTGAAAAGCCTGTTGAGAAGAAGCCGGAAGTTATCGTACAAGAATTTGTTGCGCCAAAACCGCCGGCAGAACCTGTAAAGGAGGTGCCAAAGGAAATTGAACCTGAGATACCCCATGTTGAGGTTAAAAAAGAAGATCAAAGCGTAAAAACTGCGCCGGCGCCTGAACCTGTTGCCGAAGAGCCGCAGGAACCGGAGGTAATCCGTGCTAAGGCCGAGCGCTTAACTGGTCCGAATGTAGTAGGTAAAATCCAATTGCCAACTGAGGCGCCAAAACGTAACCCTGTAGCATCGTCATCAAATACAAATAGCGCACAGGATCATAAACGGAAACGGAAACGCAAAGACCACGGTGGTCAGCCGGGAGGCGGCAACCAGGGACAACCGGGCGCAAATCAGCAAGGGCAACAACATCCCCAGGGCCAGGGCGGCAATCGTGGTGGCGGTGATTTCAGAGGGCGTGCTAACCAACCGGGCGGAGGACGTCCGGATAACCGGAGCCGCCCCGGGCAAAATGTTGCACCTAAGGAAGAACCTTCGGAAAAAGATATTCAGGATCAAATTAAGGCAACCCTGGCCCGTTTAAGCGGCGCAGGGAAATCGGGAAAATTTGCCCAGCGTGCAAAATTCCGCCGTCAAAAACGCGATGACGTCGCCGCTTCGGCCGAAGAACTGGCAATGGAGCAGGAACTGCAAGCCAAAGTGCTGAAGGTTACCGAATTTGTTACGGCAAACGAATTGGCCAATATGATGGATGTGTCTGTTACGCAGATCATTTCTACCTGTATGAGCCTCGGCATGTTCGTCTCTATCAACCAAAGGCTCGATGCTGAAACACTCAGTATCGTGGCCGAAGAATTTGGTTACCAGGTGGAGTTTGTGAAGCCGCAGGATGAAGAAGCTAACCTGGAAGAGCCGGATGAACCGGGAGATTTGCTGCCGCGTGCGCCGATCGTTACCATCATGGGCCACGTTGACCATGGTAAAACATCGCTGCTCGACTTTATCCGAAAAACTAACGTAATAGCAGGTGAGGCCGGGGGTATTACCCAGCACATCGGCGCATACGAAGTGTCGCTGCCGGATGGCAAAGGAAAGATCACCTTCCTGGATACGCCGGGCCACGAAGCGTTTACCGCAATGCGCGCCAGGGGAGCACAGGTAACCGATATCGTAATTATCGTGATCGCTGCTGACGACAGCGTAATGCCGCAAACCCGCGAGGCCATAAACCATGCACAAGCTGCGGGTGCGCCGATAATCTTCGCCTTTAACAAAATTGACAAGCCGGGCGCTAACGCCGACAAGGTGCGCGAGCAGCTGGCCGGCATGAATATTTTGGTTGAAGAGTGGGGCGGCAAGTACCAGTCACAGGAGATATCAGCTAAAACCGGATTGAACATCGACCTGCTGTTAGAGAAAATATTATTAGAAGCAGAATTGCTCGAACTAAAGGCCAACCCGAACAAACGCGCAGTAGGTACGGTTATAGAAGCGGCTTTGGACAAAGGCCGGGGTATTGTAACCACCGTTTTGGTACAGGCCGGTACCTTAAGAGTGGGCGACCCCATTTTAGCCGGCTGTTACAGCGGTCGTGTAAAAGCATTAACCAACGAACGTGGTCTGCGGGTAGACCAGGCAGGCCCTTCTACACCGGTACAGGTGCTGGGTATGCAGGGTGCGCCAACCGCAGGCGATAAATTTAATGCACTGGAGAGTGAAGTAGAAGCCCGTGAAATTGCCAACAAACGCCTTCAACTGCAGCGTGAGCAAGGCTTGCGTACGCAAAAACACATTACACTCGACGAAATCGGCCGCCGTTTGGCAGTGGGCAACTTCAAAGAGTTAAACATCATTGTAAAAGGCGACGTGGATGGGTCTATCGAAGCCTTGTCCGACTCCTTGTTGAAACTTTCAACCGAGCAGATACAGGTAAATATCATTTCGAAAGCTGTGGGTCAGATATCTGAATCGGATGTATTGCTGGCAACTGCTTCGGATGCCATTATCATCGGTTTCCAGGTGCGACCGTCGGGCGGTGCGCGCAAGCTGGCCGAGCATGAGCAGATAGACATCAGGCTTTATTCTATCATCTACGATGCGATCAACGAGATAAAAGCGGCGATGGAAGGCATGCTGGCGCCGACATTTGAGGAGAAGATCGTTGCGAACGTCGAAATCCGCGAAACCTTCAAGATCAGCAAGGTGGGTACCATTGCAGGCTGTATGGTGCTGGATGGCAAAATTACCCGTAACAGCAAAATACGGGTTATCCGCGAAGGCGTAGTGATCTATACAGGTGAACTGGCCTCGTTAAAGCGCTTTAAGGACGATGTAAAGGAAGTGAGCGCCGGCTATGAGTGCGGTTTGAATATCCACAACTTCAATAACATTGAAATTGGCGACATTGTCGAAGCTTATGAAAATGTCGAGGTGAAGAGGAAGCTATAAATCGTTTTAAACAAAAGGATATATATAAAAAGCCCTCCAGG
>DASRTD010000136.1:0-10968 GCA_035656115.1 Mucilaginibacter sp. | reverse complement strand
GGAGGTATTTTTTCAGAACATATATTGTGGATAAACGTGCTGCCTGATGCTGGCGTTAGTGCTGCTGCTGGTTATTACTATTCATTTTAACAGGTCTAAGTAGCGTAGAAAAGGTAAGAGAGCCCATTTTCCACTTGCCGTCTTCTTTAAGATAAACTTCCGTCACCATAAAGGCATGGGTAACTTCGTTTCCACCAACTACGGCGAGTAAATCGATGTCATTTAACAGGATCGCCGTGCTACCAAAAATATTTACTGATGCCCCGTAAACGGCAGCTTTCTTATACCAGATAAAGCCATTTTTAATGGTATTTAATTCCTGTGTCTTGCCCCAGCTTCCGCCCATGTGGACAAAAACGCAATTCTCGGCAAACAGTCCGTTTAAGGTGTCTACGCTTTTGTTTGACATCCAATTCCATTTGGCTGCGGACAGATCTAAAAGTTCCTGTTCTTCTTTCGTTGGGCTGGCCTTAGGCGCACTGGGTAAACTAGCCTGGGCATGCGACAATTGTACGCTGGCTATGCACAGCAATATTCCGATAATGGCTTTTTTCATGATTTTAATTTTTAATTTTATTAGGTAATTCTATATTTTTCTGATCCTTAAGTGTTTAATCGTTCATTTTTCTTTCGCCCAGCCACTTTACCATTTTGGGGTCGCGGTGGTCGAAAAAGCTGCTTGTCTTGCTGTCTAATGTTTTTATCGCTTCCATATCTTCGCTGCTAAGCTCAAAATCAAGGCTGTTCAGGTTTTCAGCCATTCTTTCTTTACGGACAGATTTCGGGATGGCAACCACGCCCCGTTGTGTGAGCCAGCGCAGAACCACCTGCGCAATTGATTTGTTATACTTGTTGCCTATGGACTGCAGCAGCTCGTTATGAAAAAGATTGTTCTTACCCTCGGCAAACGGGCCCCAGGATTCGATCCGTACGTTGTTTTCAATCATGAACTGCTGCGCCTCGTTTTGCTGATGAAATGGGTGCGTTTCCACCTGGTTAACGGCCGGAACAATCTCGTTATTCACAATCAGGTCCATCAGCCTGTCAGGCTGAAAGTTACTCACGCCGATCGCCCTTATTTTTCCTTCTTTATACAGTTCTTCCATAGCCCGCCATTCGCCGTATACATCGCCGTAAGGCTGGTGGATGAGGTAAAGGTCCAGGTAGTCGAGCTGCAGTTTCCTTAAGGAGTTTTCAAACGCCTTTTTTGCACCGTTGTAGCCATCTGCATTTATCCAAAGCTTCGTGGTAATAAACAATTCTTCGCGTGCTAGGCCGCTGCGTTTGATCGCTTTGCCTACTGCTTCCTCATTCATATAGGATTGCGCGGTATCGATCAGGCGGTAGCCGGTTTCAATGGCGTCCACCACACTTGTTTCACACTCGGCCAGGTCGGTCACCTGGAACACGCCGAAACCGAGTATAGGCATTTCGACGCCGTTATTTAATTGTACTGTTTGCATAGCTTTTTTTCTTGGACTACAAGTTGTTGCATTTTTTGTTAGTGTAAGTTGCCGGATGTAACGGCCTTCTCGATCAGGTCGAGCCTCGCCTTCCTGGGATCAGGCTCGCCAACTGCCGAACCATCAGGCTTGAACTCGATAAGCTCATTTTTACTGGGATCATAAATTGGCCACTGCGGCAATTCGGCTCCGTTTGGATTTCCTGTTTTGGCAAAATTTGTCCAATATGCATTCATCAGTTTAGCAACCTCGTGATCCTTTGCTATGGTGTCGGCACCGTTCCGGCCTCTAAGGTTGTCGAACACATACGCAATTTCGGAGGCGTGTCCGGCACCGTAGCGCATAAACTGCTGCATGGAAGGGGACACGTAGGAGAAAAGATAGATATAAGCAGGAGCCCCTTTAGCCACCATTGACCTGGCGCTAAACCGGGCGGGTTCGGCCCATACCTTGTCCGTATTTACTAAAGAAAGAATTTTGGCAAACTCGGTATTACCATCCGGGTCGTACACTGCTTTTGCATCATCCTTCATGGCGCCAAACAGGTTAAATAACGTTTCTTTTGAATTAGCATTTACAAACCCTGCGGGAACTTCGGCACTATTCGAACCGATCATTAAAGGCACTTTAGCCTGCCTGCCCGCTTCGTAAGCACTTTGCGCCGTTTCTACTGCCAATTTACCGTCGAGAATTGGGCCCGGATATATCGGTGTTCCGTTTGCATCTCTTTCCTGCCCGCCGTCTACAATTTCCGCGGTGCTTAATGCGCGCAGTTTTTCCAATGCTGCAGCATCTGTTCCTTCAATGCCATGCTTTTTCGCAAAGTTGATACCTATAGTTTCAGCTGACACCGGGTAATAAGAGTCAGCGTTTTCTTTATTGATTGGACGACCGGTCAGCACGCCATCACGGCCGCCGCCTGATTCCACAATAGCTTTTTGAAACAAACCCTTTGCGGATGGAATGGTCAGAAGCGATTGCACAGATACTCCACCGGCAGACTCGCCGAAAATAGTAACGTTATTGGGGTTGCCACCGAAGGCCGCAATATTTTCCTTCACCCATTTCAGTGCGGCGATCTCATCCATATAGGCATAATTGCCCTTTGCTTCTTCTGGGTGCTCTTTTGAAAGCGCGGGGAATGCAAAGAAGCCGAGCCGGCCTACCCGATAATTAAAGGTAACCAAAATAACGCCCTGGCTGGTAAATGACGATCCCGTAAAGTCCGGGCCCTGGTTCCCACTCCCAAAAACAAAGCCACCGCCGTATATCCATACCATGACGGGTAATTGTGCGCCCTGTGAAGATGTGGCGGGTTTCCATATATTGAGGAACAGGCAATCTTCTGACGAAGTTGGCGAAATGCCGGTCGCATTGCGCTGAAAACCAGCCTGAGCAGGGTCTGCGCCGTACTTAGTGGCATCACGCTCACCCTGCCATCCCGGGAACGGCTGCGGGGGACGCCAGCGATAAGCACCGACCGGCGGGGCAGCAAAGGGAACTCCCTTGAAGCTGGAGACGTCGCCTGCGGTCACACCGCGCAATATGCCGGACCTGGTTTGAACAGTCGGCCCGTTTTGTTCGGACTTGTTTTCCAGTTGCTGAGCGCATGCTGAACATGCGATCAATAATACTAAACCCGCTAAAATGCTTTTCATAATTGACGCGTGGATTAAATGTTTTATCGGCTGCTTTCCTTCGACGGTACAAAAGTCAGGCGTTTGTTCGAGCCGGATAGGATACAGATTACGGATGTTTGTACCATTTTTACTGATTACACTGTCTACATCAGGCAACGGATGGATAAAGTGATAACTTTGACTAAAGTCAAACGATGGATATGGACAAGATGCTTCGGTTCAATACGATCAGCGAATACAACGCTTTCAACAACGCTGTCACGAAACACCCGCTGGTAAGCGTTATCGATTTCTCAAAGGCAGCGCCGAGGAGCGGGTCGAAGATGTTTTTTGGGTTTTATACGGTATTTCTGAAAGATGTGAAATGCGGCGACCTGGTTTACGGCAGAAATACTTACGATTACCAGGAAGGAACACTGGTATTTATGGCGCCCGGACAGGTTGCGGGGATGAGGGGCAACGGGGAGGTTTATCAACCTAAAGGATTTGGGGTGGTATTTCACCCGGATTTAATACACGGCACATCCCTGGGCAAGCATATACAGGAATATAGCTTTTTTGATTATCAGTCAAATGAAGCATTGCATGTATCAGACCGCGAACGGGAGATCGTGCTGGATTGTTTTGCGAAAATCGACTACGAACTTGATCAAACTATTGATAAGCACAGCAAAAAACTCATCACGACCAATATTGAATTGCTTTTGGGTAATTGCATACGTTTCTATGACCGCCAGTTTATTACACGGGATCATGTCAATTCGGGTATTTTGACAAGGTTCGAGCAATTATTAAATGATTTTTTCGCGTCAGAAAAACCGCAGATGGTTGGCTTACCGTCAGTAGCCTATTGTGCTGATGAATTACATCTGTCTCCAAACTATTTTGGCGATCTTGTAAAAAAAGAAACGGGGAAAACAGCGATGGAATACATACAGGTCAAACTGATCGATGCAGCCAAGGAGAAAATATTTGATACTGATAAAACTGTTAGCCAGATCGCGTATGAGCTGGGCTTTAAATACCCCCAGCACTTTGCCCGCTTATTTAAGCAGCAGGTGGGCCATTCACCGCTGGAGTATCGGTCGATGAATTAGATTGTTTTAATAAAAAGGTTAATAAGTTAACTAAACGCAGATATATGACTACCATCACCGTAAACGGAATACCTCACGAGGTTGATGCCGATCCCAATATGCCGCTGCTGTGGGTCATCAGGGATATCATCGGTTTAACCGGAACCAAGTATGGCTGCGGCGTTGCGCAGTGCGGGGCATGCGTCATCCATTTAAATGGCGACGCTGTACGTTCGTGCGTAACCAAACTGAGCCGGGCTGAAGGTCAGCAAATCGTAACGATCGAAGGATTATCGAAGAATAATGATCACCCGGCCCAGCTTGCATGGGTTGAAGAGAATGTGCCGCAATGCGGGTATTGTCATTCCGGGCAGATCATGTCAGCTGCGGTATTGTTACGCGACAATCACGACCCAAGCGATGCAGATATTGATGCAGCTATGGCCGGAAATATTTGCCGTTGCGGCACTTATCAGCGTATCAGGGCTGCCATTCATAAAGCTGCGGTAATTCAGCGGGAAGGGGCTAAATTATGAAAAGACTGATCGTATTGAGCATCGTAATGGCGATGGCAATTGTTGTTAGCCTGTCTTTTAAAGCAGCGCCGGTAAAAAGTAGTGTACCTCCGCCTGTTGCAAAAGACAGCATTGGATCGGTTAAGGCATTTATGCAGGTTTATAAAGTTTTAATGAGCGCGCGATGTATGAATTGCCACCCCTCGGGGGATATTCCGTTACAAGGGGACGACAGCCATTTACACACCATGTCGCCCCGAAGAGGCATTGACGGCAAAGGTGTTTATGCGATGAAATGTTCCAATTGCCACCAGGCGGAAAATTCGCCCGGTTTGCACACGCCGCCCGGCAACCCAAACTGGCATTTGCCGCCGGCCGATATGAAAATGGTGTTCCAGGGCCGTACACCGCGCCAATTAGCCAAACAACTAATTGATCCTAAACAAAACGGGCATAAGAACAAGGGCGAACTGATCGCCCATGCATGGGATGGCCTGGTAGTTGGTGCGTGGAATGCTGGCGAGGGCCGTCCGGCCCCCCCGATGAGCCACGCTGCATTCGCAAAGGCTTGGGTAGCGTGGATATCAAAAGGTGCTTACGCACCCAAAAAGTAATATAATCGCATTGGTTAATTAACCGGATTACCATGAGTGTAGATAATCTTTCCAGAAGGAATTTTTTGAGAGCAGCCGGCCTTACCGGCACGGCTCTTTTTGTCGGCATGTATTTTAAGTCGAACGCGGAAGCGGCCGAATTAGTTACGATACATACTGCTGACACTTCAGCTATTGAGCTGAACGCCTGGGTGCATATCGCCACCGATGGTAAGGTGACCATATTCAGCCACCGCGCCGAAATGGGCCAGGGTGTTTACCAAAGCATTCCGCAGATCGTGGCGGAAGAACTGGAAGTAAACCTGGATGATGTTAATATTCGATTTGCTCAGGGCGACCGCCAAAAATATGGCAACCAGGTAACGGGCGGTAGTTCCACTATTCGCGGCTCCTACAAAAACCTGCTTAAGTTGGGCGCTACCGCGCGCGAAATGCTGATAGCGGCAGCAGTTGCAAAATGGAGCGTACCGGCAACCGAGTGTTATGCCGAATCGGGCCACGTTATTCATCGCCCCTCCGGCAAAAAATTTAATTACGGCGAATTAGTTGAAGCGGCCGCTAAAATACCGGCGCCGCAAAACATTGTGCTCAAAAAACGTTCAGAATATAAACTGATCGGCAAATCGCTTAAAAGACGGGACATTCCTTTAAAAACCAATGGTTCAGCTGTTTTCGGTTTGGACTTCAGGCTGCCGGGGATGCTTTATGCCGTAGTTGAACGTAATCCGCGTTTAAGGGGTAAACTGAAGACTTTTGACGCAACCGCGGCGCTGAAAGTGCCCGGTGTGAAGAAGGTCTTTAAAATACAAACCGGAGTTTTTCAAACCTTCCGGGACGGTGTGGCTGTGGTAGCCGATACCACCTGGGCGGCAATGCAGGGCCGGAAAGCACTTAGCATCGAATGGGACGATACTGGCTTTGAGCATGTGAGCACTGCAGATATTTACCAGCGGCAAAACGATCTGGTGCAAAACCAGGAAGGCCTTTCGGCAAGAAAACAAGGCGACCCTGACGGCGTCTTAGCAGCCGCAACACAAAAACTCGATGTAGTTTATGAAACGCCGTACCAATCCCACAGCGCAATGGAGCCGTTGAATTGCGTGGCTTGGTACCAACCGGATAAATTAGAGATTTGGGGGCCGATACAGGCACCCGAATGGGTGCAGGATTATATCTGCCCGCAGTTTAAGCTGCCCCGGGAAAAAGTGATCATCAACATGACCTTTTTGGGAGGTGGTTTTGGCCGGAAAGCTTTTATGGATTATCCGCACGAAGCTTGTTTGATCTCGAAAGAGATGGGCGCGCCTGTGATGGTAGTATGGTCAAGAGAGGACGACATGACGCAGGGTCCCTATCGGGCGGGTATTACCTATCGCTGCCAGGGTGCTTTAAAGGATGGGCAGCTCAGCGCGCTCAAGTTCAAAACGGCCGGCCAAAATATTTATCATTGGATGGGCATGCCCAAAGATCGGGCAAATGGCAGCATTTCAGAAGGTTTTTTGGCGCCCTATTATAAAAGCATAGCAAACATCAGCTTTTGGGATGTGCCCTTTGAAATACCCATCCCCAATGTTTGGTGGCGTTCGGTATATGCTTCAACCAACGGCTTTGCCTATGAAAGTTTTTGGGACGAAATGGCCCATTTGGCGGGTAAAGACCCGCTTGATTTCAGGCGGGAATACTTAAAGGAGGATCGGGAGCAAAAACTCATTGACAAAATGGAAGAAGTTTCCGGCTGGAAAGCAAAAAAGAAGGGCGATGGTTTTGGTGCGGCTATTACTGAATGCTTCGGGACCACAGTTGGCCAAATTGTTAAAGTTTCCAAGGATGCAAGCGGAAAACTATGTATCGACCATGTTTGGGCTGTAGTTGATTGCGGGTGGTATGTGAACCCTGACATTATTCATGCACAAGTAGAAGGTTCGATATTGATGGCGCTCGGTGCAGCAACCAAACATGCGATCACTTTTAAAGACGGATTGGTTGAGCAGCGCAACTTTTACAGCTATATTATGCCACGAATTAATGATATGCCTAAGGTTGAAGTGCATGTAATGGAAAACGACGAGAACGCAGGTGGGGTTGGCGAACCAGGGCTTCCGCCTTTTGCACCTGCGCTGACAGCTGCTATTTTCGACCTGACGGGCAAAAGGATCAGGAAACTGCCTTTCGACATGAATAATGTTTAAGTCTGCGATATTCGTTTTAGTAGGCCAATGACGAAGACAATTCGCGATAGCTGTTGGTTTGCTCCGTAAGGGTTTTAATTACTTGCTCAACCGTACTAACGGCATCCGCACCGGCTAAAAAGCGCAACGGCGGGTTCTCTTCATTAACGATCGTTAACAGGGCTTCCGCAAGTTTTGCCGGATCGCCGCTTTGCTGTCCGTTTGCACCCTTCCAAAATTGCAATTGTTGCCTTCTGCCTTCATCATAATCATCTATAGTGTTTTCGGTGTATTTGGTAGATTCTTCTGTAAGTAGTTCCGTACGGAAGAAGCCAGGGTTAACAATTGTTGTTTTAATACCAAATTGTTCAACCTCGGTTTGCAGAGATTCCATCCAGCCTTCAATGCCAAATTTAGATGCAGAATAGGCGGAACAGAACGTATAACCTACTAAGCCCGCGGTTGACGAGATCGTTATAATATGACCGGAATGTTGTTTACGCATTACAGGCAGAACCGCTTTCGTTACTTTCATGGGGCCAAAAAGGCTTGTTGCTATCTGCGATTCGATTTCCTCCATAGATAGCTCCTCAAAATAGCCGGCATTAAAATTTGCAGCATTATTAACTAAGACATCAATACTGCCAAACCTTGCTACTGCGGCTTCAACCGCAGCTACAGCGTCCGTAGCATTTGTGATGTCCAGTTTTACAACCAGCAAGTTATCATGATCACCAAGCGCTTTAGTCACTCTTTCAGGATTACGCCCTGTTGCAATTACCTTGTGGCCAGCCCTAATAGCGGCCCTGGCGATGTCAACGCCCATCCCGCGCCCAGCGCCTGTAATGAGCCATACTTTTTTGTTATCCATATAATGTAGCTTTAATCAGCTACAAAGGTCACGATAAACTAAAAGCAGAAATAAAGAAAAACAAAGGAAAAGTTATAATTTTCAAAGGTTGGCTAATCTTATTGATTTTGGAACGGCCCCGGTCCTCTTTTTAAAGAAATTGTTAAAGTAGGTGGGGTATTCAAATCCAAGCGCATAGGCAATTTCTGAAATGTTCCAGTCAGTGTGCTGGAGCATTGCTTTTGCCTCGCCGGTGATTCTTTCGGCAATATGACTCGTGGTTGATTTGCCAGTAATTTCTTTCACCGAACTATTCAAATAGTTAATATGAACCGACAAATACCTTGCAAAGTCCTGCGCAGTACGTAATTCTAACGGCCGGTCGGCGCTTTCAATGGGAAACTGGCGTTCAAGTAATTCAAGAAATACCGAGGTGATCCGCGTGGCGGCATTACTGTATTTAAAATTATTTTCCGAGGGTTGTATTTTCAATGCTTCGTGGATGATCAAACCAATGTAATTACGTATAAGTTCGTCTTTATAAGCATATTCGGTATTTTGCTCGTCAATCATTTTTTGAAATAGACTTGTAAATGTGTCCGTATGCTCCTTTTTTAAATTAAATATAGGATTGCCACCAATCTTAAATAAAGGGGATTGCAGCAGGCTTTCAGAACGGTCGCCCAATTTTAAAAAATCCTCCGTAAAGAGACAGGTATAACCGTGATGTTCTTCAGCTATTGCCTCACAGGAGTAAGGTATGCGGGGATTGCCAAAAAA
This sequence comes from Mucilaginibacter sp., assembly GCA_035656115.1. Taxonomy (GTDB): domain Bacteria; phylum Bacteroidota; class Bacteroidia; order Sphingobacteriales; family Sphingobacteriaceae; genus Mucilaginibacter. Next base: position 1,862 of record DASRTD010000136.1, on the reverse strand, counting down.
CAGGAAGCGATCGTCCGTTTCAAAGCTTCGATCGGCATAATGAAATATAAAATTGCCAAAAGTGATATTGATCTTATAAAAGTCTTTGCGGCTGTAACTATATCCCGCAGAATCACTATCGATTTTGTACACCTTAAAACCTTTTAGTTTCAATTCGGCGTTAAAATCGGAAGTAGAGGTTTTGCGCTGCTTTTCCATTTGGCAAAAGTAAGAAAAACAAAGATGTAAAGGCAAGCCACTTTTGGTGGCGGTTGGAATTCAATAGAACGGTTCTAAATAACATTAATCGCTTGCAATAAAAATTATTAGCTTTGCGTTTCGTATTTTTGCAATCCGTGAAATAAGGTTCAACACTTCGATGAAAAAGAGTTCGATTTTTGGTTTGATTGTTATAGCGATTGCGATTACCGTGATCGTGGTGATCTATGCGGGGGCAAGTACCTACGGTTCGTTTACCGACGCCCGTAAAACCGAAAGCGTGCTGCGGGTGGTTGGGCAGCTGGACAAGCAAAAGGAGCTTTATTATGATGCCGCTAAGGACGCCAATTACTTTTCTTTTTATGTAAAAGACAGTAAAGGCGAAGAGTGCAAGGTGGTTTTCAGGGGCACCGAACCGCAGGACTTCCAAAAATCAGAACAGATCGTGCTGACCGGGCAAATGGCCGGCGGCGAATTTCATGCATCGGAAATCCTGATGAAATGCCCGTCGAAATACACCAAAGACAAATTAGACGTTACAGACGTCAAGGCTAAATCAGCCAGCATATAAGCATCAATTTAATGGACAAAGTTTTCCAGGGCGAACACCTTTTACCCGGCCACTTAGGCCAGTTTTTTGTGATCCTTTCATTCGGTGGCGCACTTTTGTCAACCTTAAGCTACTATTTCGCTACAACCAATAAGGATTTGGCCGACAACTCCTGGCTGCGCCTTGGCCGCTGGGGATTTTATATCAATGCCATTTCGATTGTCGGCGTAGGCGTTTGCTTGTTTTATATTCTTTACAACCATTATTTCGAGTACCATTACGCATGGTCGTATACATCGAAGGATCTGCCTGTATATTACCTCGTATCCGGTTTCTGGAACGGGCAGGAGGGAGGCTTCCTGCTGTGGACCTTCTGGCAGGGCGTTTTAGGAATGGTTTTGATATGGAAGGCGAAGTCATGGGAAAAGCCGGTGATGACGGTAGTATCCTTTTCGCAGCTTTGGCTGGCTTCGATGCTGCTGGGGATCGAGATCTTCGGCGCAAAGATCGGCAGTTCACCATTTTTGCTGTTAAGAAAAGCAATTGAGGCGCCGATTTTTTCTCAGCCCAACTACCTGTCGTTTATTAAAGACGGTCAGGGGATGAACCCGCTGCTTCAAAACTACTGGATGGTGATCCACCCGCCGACGCTGTTCCTGGGGCTTGCATCTGTTGTGGTGCCTTTTGCTTACGCTGTGGCCGGCTTATGGCAAAAAAGATATAAGGAATGGATAACGCCTGCTATTCCATACGCCTTATTTGCCTGTATGATATTGGGCACCGGGGTGGTAATGGGTTCGCTCTGGGCTTATGAATCCTTAAATTTTGGCGGTTTCTGGGCCTGGGACCCGGTGGAAAATGCCTCCATCTTTCCCTGGCTCATCATGGTCGGCGGGCTGCACGTGCTTATCGTTTTTAAAAATTCGGGGCATAGTTACTTCACGGCCGTTTTTTTAGTGCTGACAAGCTTTATTTTGGTGCTTTACCAGTCGTTCCTGGCAAGAAGCGGTGTACTTGGCGAAAGCTCGGTGCATTCGTTTGTGGACAACGGACTGTTCTGGCACCTGGTTGCCTTTATCCTGGTGTTTTTAGGCCTGGCAATATATCTTATCAT
>DASRTD010000135.1:0-3644 GCA_035656115.1 Mucilaginibacter sp. | reverse complement strand
GAAGATATCCGCACCGGAACCCCTAAACAGGAGGATATACCGCCCGATGCCGTGCGCAACGGCGTGGTGAGCTTTTTTAACGAAGCAAAAGGCTACGGATTTATTAAGGACGTGCAAACCCAGGAAAGCGTTTTTGTCCATATCAACTCCCTTACGGAGCCTCTGAAAGAAAACAACCTGGTCACCTTCCAAACCGAGCAGGGCCAAAAAGGGCTGTCGGCGATTAACGTAAAAAAGAGATAAACCGAAACATGCTAAACAAATCAGCCGCTTTTAACAAAACAGTCCCGTTAAACAAATGCGTCGCTACCGCCAGCCAGAAAGAAAACTTCAGGGCCAGCTTCGCGGAGATTACCCGAAATAACGCGCGCATCAGGGACCAGTACAGCATCCAGTTTTTTGAAACCGCCCAAAAAAGCAACTACGGTTTTACCGGCCGCGATGGAAAATCGCTCAATGTATTGTCGCTGCTGACCCTTGAAGAAGGCGAAAAATACAGGCTTTTAAAAAGCTCCTGGCAGGGTTAAGCTTTCTGCCGGGCCCATCATTTGTTTCGCTGTCGCGAGTAGCCATGCCCGCGGCCCGCGTTTAGGTAGGCATTGGGGCCTGATCAGCAACGAATTTCTTAGCTGCATTCCCGCACACGGTTGACGAAGAATTTCTTAACTTCGTAGCAAACCGTTATGTCAAAAAATCCATAAATGAGTTTTACCAAAAAGCTAAACAAAAATTGGAGAATTACCGAAAATGTAATTTTCGTATTTGCATTTGGTTTTATTCTTTATAACCTGGCTTCCGGCTATGGGCTGGACGTTTACCACTCTATAAAAGGCAAGGGTTTTATCGGCGCTATCGTCCATCCTTTTGTAACCCACCAGTATTATGCCAGCGTGGTATCGGTAATTGTGATATTAAACACCACTTTTATTTTGTGGGAAATTCTGTCGTTGATTACTCTGCTTTTAAAGCAGGAAAGCGATGGGGCAAAAGGCTACCAAAAGTACAAAGTCATCTTTCAAAAAGTAGCCCTAAACTACAAGCCCTCTTTTTTGGCTTTGCTCATCTACCAGTTTTTGCCAAAGTTGATTTTGATCCACATGTTTTGGATATGGCTGCCGCATATTCAAAAATATGTGCCGTTCACCGTCAACCTAAGCTGGTACTGCTGGCTTTATGCTTATTTGTGCTGGGAGTTTTCCACCTGGGTATTTCATTTCAGTTCGCACCGGGTCCGGCTGTTGTGGTGTCTACACGCGCCGCATCATGCCCCGACTGAATTAAATATGACGGTCACCTGGATCCATTTTTTTGCCGAGGCTTATTATTCTACCTTGATTCATTTAGTTATCTGCATGTTCTTGGGCGTTAACCCGCTGATGTTCCTGGCCATCATGTCGATAGACAGCGCCTGGGGAATGTTTATCCATGTAAGCGAAAGAAGTTTAAAAAACGGGCGATTAGGCATATTGCAGCATCTTATTATCACACCGGCGCATCACCGGGTACACCATGCCCGCGACCCGCTTTATATCGATACCAATTTTGCCTCGGTTTTGCCGCTTTGGGATTGGTTGTTCGGCACGCTGCAGCCGTTGAAACAAGAGGTTAAAATAAACTACGGCATCAACAGGGAGTTAGATGTTACCAATTTTTCGGACCTGTATTTTGGCGAAATATTGTTGCTCTGGCTCGACGTAAAAAATGCCAGGGGGATTAAAAATAAGTTATCATACATCCTGATGCCCCCGGGATGGACACCCAAAGATATGGCTAAAACAGCCTCGGCCCTGAGGCGCGAATTTTTAAAAACCAACGCCGCGTTGGGCGCCACAAGCAAAACCAGGATATTAACCGCTATTAAATCTTGCTCCGAAATGTACAGGCTCAAAGTGAGGGGTGCATTTACGGCCCGGCAGGTTAAGCGCGCCGCCTGATTTTTCACAATCACTTATATTCACCCTGCCAGGTCAGGCGTACCGTTTGAGTCCAGCATTCGCATTGGCGACCGCACTAAATATTATTTAGCCTCAAGCCAAACATCAATCAATTCGACTAAGCTGCCTGTGCCTCAACCTAAAAAAAGCAAGCCGCCGCCCTTAATAACCGGCGAGGCTTGCTTTGCATCTGGCTGCTTTTTTTTAAGCGACCAAATTTGCCTCGGCACCAAATGCCTGGTCGATTATAATTTTCCAGGTGCCATCGGCTTGTTGCTTCATTACTTCAATCCCTTTTGCACTGATCTTTACTTCATCGCCATCGGTAATGCGCCATTCCGATCTCCCTAAAGCAATATCGCCTGTTTGCAGGCAATACACGGTTTTGATCTCCATTTTCCCCTTAATTGACAAAATCGCTTTGATCGATTCCTCAAATTTATCGTTGCCCGAAACCGGTTTATCCGGTTCAGGCACAATAATGCCGCTCGTGTCGTACATGCTCATTACGGTGGCTACGTCGCCGGTATTAAAGGCGGCTGCGAGTGTTGCATGGGCATCTTCTGCCCTTTTTGGTAAGTTCATATTTTTTCAATTTTTATTGGTGAATGATAATTTATTACAGAATGGAAGAGAAGTTTTTGTCGGCGATAACCGCCGTTGCCAATTGACCAAAAAAGGCATTGACCTTGTTAAAAAGAAATGGCCCCATGCTGATCCTTTTTACGCCCAGCGAACCCAATTCGTCAAAGCCGGGCAAACCGGGCATGCACATCACATTAACAGGGAGCGTGGTGGCATTAACTACTTCGCGGATGTCGTCTCCATGGGTGATGCAGGGGACGAATATTCCGTCAGCTCCCGAACGCTCATAGCTTTCAATCCGGGTCAATGTTTCGGCAAGCGCATCGGATCGGCCCAAAAGAAATCCATCGGTCCTGATATTTAAAAACAATTGCAGATTATTGCGGCTGATATGGTCTGCTATTGAAGAAAGGATTTCTTGAAATTCGGCGAGCGGCCTGAATTGGCGTGCTGCCCCCGGGATTGTATCCTCCAGGTTTATCCCAACCACCCCCGCATCATGCAGCTTATTTATATTTTCAATAATGCCCGCAACAGTCCGGCTATACCCCGCTTCCATATCAACCGAAAAAGGGATATGAACAACCTCAACAACTCTTTTAGCCAATTGAAGCAGGCTGTCGAACGGGAGGTTTTCACCATCTTCAAAACCGAGGGAATTTGATAGCGCCTGGCTGGAAACGCCAATGGCTTTGTAGCCGCCGGCTTCAAATACTTTGGCGCTGTTTACGTCCCAGATATTTCCCAGCAATAGCGGCTCAGCATTTTGGTGCAGCAGTTTAAATGTTTCGAATGGATTCATACAATTACTTTGTTTAATGATTTGTTAAAACAAAGGTATTGCCGGCTGAAGTGCCGGAATTGTACAGACCGGAACAGTTTAAATTTTATTGCGCCAGCATCAGGTTAACGGGGGAGACGGTTTCCAGGTAGGCGGAGGGCGTGATGCCGGTAAAGGATTTAAAATCCCTGATAAAGTGGGATTGATCGAAATAGCCGCAGTAGTAGGCAATGGACGTTAAAGGCTGCTCATTTTTGGCAATGAGCTTGAGGCTGAACTGAAAACGGTTTATTTTATTGAAATACACCGGCGACAGCCCCGTGTGCCGGTAAATAAGCTTATGC
>DASRTD010000134.1:0-11216 GCA_035656115.1 Mucilaginibacter sp. | reverse complement strand
CGTCCGAGAGTTTTGCTCCAGGTATGGTCACTCATATAGCCAATAATCGGCTGAACTAACAAACCGGTTAAAGGGGCAGCGAGAAACAGCAAGGGTATTTTGTCGGCTTTTGCGCCAAGATATTCATAAATGGCACTCATGTTAGCCATTTGCAGCGCCCAGCCAAACTGAATGCCCAAAAACCCAAAACACATATTCCAGATTTGCCAGAAGCTGAGTCTCGGTTTGTTTTTTAAACTTACTGTCGTCATAATTTATAGGTTCAATAGTTCATTGGTTCATTGGTTCATTGGTTCATTAGTTCACTGGTTCATTAGTTCATTAGTTCATTAGTAATCTGGCGGATAATTTTCGTTAGTTCGATGCGACTTTTAATCCTGAGGCAGGTTAACCAATCACACACAAATGAACTAATGAACCAGTGAACTAATGAACGTTAAAAAACAAGCAGCATACCACCCGATGCAGGGACAGTTAGCTGCAAGCCATCCGCAATTTCATCCGTATCGTATTTATTGCCCGTTAACAGGTCTGTAAACTCCATTCGGCCGGTCAAATTGAAATAATTCAGCAGGTCGGCCGGCAGTTTAACATTTAAGCCCCATTCGCTGCGGTTAAAATTGGCAATTACTAATATACGTTGTTTATCCGTATGGCGAAGAAAGATATACAAATGTTGATTGAACCAGGGTTCTCCTTCATTAGCGAGCATGAGTTCCCAAAAATTACCGGTACGGAGCGCTTCATTTTTGAGGACCGCATTAAGCAAGCGGCTGTAAAAGTCGCGGAGATGTTTTTGACTATCCGTCAATCCGCCGCCGTCAAACTGGCCGCCGTTCATCCATTTCTGATGCTCAGGCACACCCCAGTAATCAAATATGGTGGTGCGGCCGTCATCCTGGCTAAAACCTGTGGCGCCGGCGCCGGGCTCGCCGACTTCCTGCCCAAAGTAGACCATTACCGGGCCTGTTGACAATGTTGCCGTAACGATCATCCCCGGAACGGCCAGCCATGGGTCGCCGGCAAATTGGGGGGATGCGATGCGCCGCTCGTCGTGGTTTTCCATAAAGCGCAGCATGTGCTGGTCTATGCCTTTGGTGTCGCGGTTCCATAGCTGGTTAAAATCCCAGCAGGTAGCATCTGGCCTGGTGCGGGTAAGGCGTTTAATGGCATCGTATAAGCCCACCTTGTCATACAAATAGTCGAACTTGCCGGTGTCGATATAGTGATTATACAGATTAGGGTTATAGGCTTCGCCGATAAAAATCAGCTGCGGAAATTTTTCTTTCACTGCCAAAATCACCCAGCCCCAAAACTCAAAGGGCACCATCTCCACCATGTCACAGCGAAAGCCGTCGACACCTTTTGAGGCCCAGTAAACCAGGATATCGTGAATTTTATTCCATAGCGGCGGTATCGGATCAAAATAAGAAGTGAGCCCATTAAAATAGTTCACCCCATAATTAAGTTTGATCGTTTCGAACCAGTCGCTTATAGTTGGCGTCGCACTGAAAACATCGTTACCGGTAGCCCTGGCCGGGAATTCGTCGAACTTGCCGTCTTTTAACGGGCTTTTTAATTCATCGCCGCCGGGGTTATAACCGCCGGGAACAGTAAATGGCTGACCGGGGATATAGTAAAAGTCGTTTTTGGGATCGAAGGTTTTGGATTTATCGTCGTCTTCGCCAAAATCTCGTACACCTTCGGGTTTCACATCTGACGCATAGGTGCGTGATACATGGTTTGGTACCAGATCCATAATTACCTTCAGGCCATTGTCGTGCGTTCGTTTTACCAGGGCCTCGTATTCGGCCACGCGGTTTGGGACATCAACCGCCAGATCGGGGTCGACGTCATAATAATCTTTTATGGCGTACGGCGAGCCGGCACGGCCCTTAACCACATCTGGGTCATCGGGTTTGATGCCAAATGATGAGTAATCCGTCATGGTGGCATGTTCGATCAGGCCGGTGTACCAGACATGGGTAAAACCCATGTTTTTGATTTCCTGCAGTGCCTTGTCGCTTATGTCGTTAAACTTACCAACGCCGTTTTCCTCAATAGAGCCGTAATATTTATTGCGGGTTATTTTGTTACCGAACAGGCGTGGCAACAGCTGGTAAATGATGAGCTTGTGATCCGTAACAGGTTGTTCCATTGTTGTTTCAGACTTCAACCAGTAATTCGTCGTTCGCTTTTACCAATTGCTCTTTGTCATACACCAGCACGGTGGTTTCATTGCCGCTCAGGTTTTTGATCTGCACCCCGTCCTTGCTTACTTTGATATTCAGCAACGAACCGCGGAACCCGATATGGAACGAAAATGATTGCCATTTACCCGGCAAAAAGGGTTGAAACGATAATTTACCGTCACGAACCCGCATGCCGCCAAAACCTTCGACCACCGACATCCAGGTACCGGCCATCGAGGTGATGTGGCAGCCATCCTCCGTATCGTTGTTATAGTCGTCCAAATCCAGGCGCGACGTGCGTAAATAGAACTCGTATGCACGGGCCTCATCACCCAGTTTTGCAGCAATGATGGCGTGCACGCAAGGCGACAAAGAAGACTCATGCACCGTACGCGGCTCGTAAAAATCAAAATTGCGGCGAATAGTGCCGATATCGTATTGACCTTCGAAGAAGTATAAGCCCTGTAAAACGTCTGCTTGTTTAATATAGCAGGAACGCAGTATCCTGTCCCAGCTCCATTTTTGGTTGATCGGGCGCTCGGTTGCAGGCAGGTCTTTAACCAAGATTTGTTCCTTATCCATGTAGCCGTCCTGTTGTAAAAACACGTTAAGTGCTTCTTCGTACGGGAAATACATTTTGGTGATGATATCCTTAAAACGAGCTGTTTCCTCGGCTTCCTTAAAGTCTATTTTGGTTACCAAAGCAGCATATTTGAGCGGATCGGCAGCTTTTACCAGGGCGATCACATCCACTGCATACTGCATGCACCAGGTAGCCTGCTTGTTGGTGTACCAGTTATTGTTTACGTTGTTTTCGTACTCGTTTGGGCCGGTTACGCCCAGTATCATGTATTGTTGTTTCTCGTTTGACCAATTAACCCTTTGCGACCAGAAACGCGCTATGGCTATGAGTACTTCCAGGCCGTAATCCTTCAAATAATCCTCATCGCCTGTGTAACGAACATAGTTATGAATAGCGTAAGCAATAGCGCCGTTGCGGTGAATTTCCTCAAAAGTGATCTCCCACTCATTGTGACATTCGGTACCGTCCATGGTTACCATTGGGTATAGCGCTGCGCCATCTTTAAAGCCAAGCAATGTGGCATTTTCAATGGCTTTGCCTAATTGTTTGTAGCGGTAAAGGAGCAGGTTGCGCGTTACCCGCTGTTCCGCTGTCGCCAGGTAGAAAGGAACGCAATAAGCCTCGGTATCCCAATAGGTTGAACCCCCGTATTTTTCGCCGGTAAAACCTTTGGGGCCGATGTTTAAGCGGTCATCCTCGCCGGTATACGTTTGATTAAGCTGAAAAATATTAAAGCGGATACCTTGCTGCGCGGCGGCGTCGCCTTCGATGATAATGTCATTGTGTTTCCACTTTTTGGCCCAGGCTTTTGCCTGTTCGGCCAGCATGATATCGAAACCTTTTTGGCTGATGGTTGAAAGTTTTTCCTTCAGTTCCACCGGGAGAGCTGAGGCTTCGTAGTTTTGGGAAGATAGGTTTGCTACGTATTTTACAAGGCCAATCTTTTCACCTCTTTTTACCTGCAAATTAACAGAAGCAGCCACATATTTTTCTTTCTCCGTCGACTCGAACGTTTGGTCCACTTGTTCCCCATCCCGGAACGTGGTAACGACCATACCGGTTGCAACTTCAAACCCGGTTTTTTTGGTCCGCATCTGGATGTAGCCGCCGTCCGCCCAGGTTTCTTTTTTTACCTCATCCCAAAATTTTTCGCCGTAGTTAGAATCCTGGTTAACCACGTCACCATCGATAAATGGCGTCAGGGTTAACGACCCATCGAAATTTAAGGGGCTTATGGTGTATTTAACAGCGCCTGTTTCGTCATCGGCTATGCTGCAAAACCGCACGGCTTCAACTTCTACTAATTTGCCGGCAGCGGTTTTAGCAGTGAAAGTTCTTTTCAGGTAACCCTCTTTCATGTTTAGTTCGCGTCGGAAGCTGGCTATTTTACATTTGGCGAGGTCGAGTTGCTCCCCGTCCATCAACACGTCAATGCCTATCCAATTGGCCGCATTTATCACTTTGGCAAAATATTCCGGGTAGCCGTTTTTCCACCAGCCTACTCGTGTTTTGTCAGGGTAATAAACCCCGGCAACATAATTCCCCTGGAGTGTTTCCCCGCTGTAAGCTTCTTCGAAATTCGCGCGCTGGCCCATGTGGCCATTGCCCAGGCTGAATATACTTTCGGATACTTTATTGTGCTGCGGGTTAAATCCCCGCTCTATGATCTTCCACTCGTCAACTTCAATGTATTCCTTCATTCTGTACGCTGATATTTAGCCCCTCCCAACCCTCCCCGGTAGGCAGGGCTTTATTTTTTTTAAAGTCTCCCCTACCGGGGGAGATTTAGAGGGGGCTTATAAACTATATAACTTTTGTAAACTCATTTCATTTAAACCGCTGACCACCAGGTCAGCTTCATGAAGCACCTCCGGCGATCCTACGCCCACAGCTTTCATTCCGCCATTTTTGGCGGCTTCCACACCTGCTATGGCGTCTTCAAAAACTACGCAATTTACCGGCGGCATGCCCAGTTCTTCAGCACCCTTTAAAAACACTTCCGGGTCGGGTTTGGGTTTGCTTACTTTATTGCCGTCTATTACTGCATCAAACAAACCCGCAATGCCCACTTTGTCCAGTATGGTGCCACTGTTTTTGCTGGCGGAACCGAGCGCCGTTTTTAAGCCGGCTTCTCGGCAGGCCATCAAAAACTCCTTTGCGCCGGGCAAAATCTCCTCCGGCGTCATGCGGTTGATCATCTCCACATACCAGTCGTTCTTCCTGGCAGCGAGTTCTTTCTGCTCCTCTTCGGTTTTGGTTATCCCTCCCCATTGCAGGATCAGTTCGAGCGAGCGCACGCGGCTCACGCCTTTTAACTTTTCATTCTGCTCTTCGGTCAAATCAAAACCCAACTCGTTTGCCAAACGTTTCCAGGCTTTATAATGATAAACCGCGGTATCCACTATCACCCCGTCAAGGTCGAATATACAGGCCTTTATTGTATTCATTTGTAACCGGCAAATTTAATTAATTCGTTATAAGCGCCTTGCGGTTTGCCGGCCGCAGTCCACTTTTATCAATATCTCAATTTTATAACCCAAAACGGGTTGTTTATTAACAAACTCGTAATTAAGTTTTGAGTCTAAAGTCCTAAGTCTAAAGTAGTATTACTTGATATTTTCAGTCCCTGACTTCGGACTCAAGACTTGGGACTTCAGACCTTATTTCAACAGCTCCAGCACCAGTGTCGACTTTGGCCCTATCGCCAGGCTTGACAGATCAACGGTTTCATCTGTAATCACATTCTTCGCCTTTTTTGCCCCGTTTATACGTTCAAAATACCTGTCAGTCTTTGTTGTTTGTTCTTTATCGCGGCCGTTGTAAATTACCATTACTGTTTTTTTGCCGTCGTAGCGGAAGTACACGAAAAGGCCTTTTTCGGGCACGTATTCCATCATTTTTCCGGTTTGCAAAGCGGGTGTATTTTTGCGGTAATTGGCCAGTTTGCGTACGTAGTTAAATGCATCGTTTTCCCTGTCGGTGCGGCCCGCAGCGGTAAACTTGTTTACCTTATCTTCTGCCCAACCGCCGGGGAAATCCGAGCGCACCAGGCCGTCCGGGTTGCTGTAGCCGCTCATCAATATCTCGTCGCCGTAGTACATTTGCGGCACGCCGCGCAAGGTCATCAGCATGGCCATGGCCGATTTATATTTTTCAACGGTATCCCCTACCATCGACAGTACCCTGCTCATATCGTGGTTATCCACAAAGATGGTATTCCGGGTAGCGTCCTGGTATAAAAAGTCCTGGGCCAGTACATTATACAAACGGTTCACGCCTTCGGTCCATCCCTCTTTACCGTTCAGCGCTTCGTATATCGCGTCTTTAACTGCCGCATCAGTTACGCCGGGCAAGTGTGTATCTAATCCCTGGTTTATCACATTACCCTGGGCAAAATAAGCCTCCAGTGCAGGAATCGATGTCAGCACTTCGCCAAATATGGACAGATGCGGAAATTCGGCTTTAACATCTACAGCCCATTTAGCCATGTACTGCGGATCATTATAAGGATAAGTATCGAGGCGGAAACCGTCCACACCTGAGTACTCCACCCACCAGATATGGTTTTGCGTTAAAAAGTTTTGTACGTAGGGGTTGTTCTGATTCATATCTGCCATACGGCGGTCAAACCAACCGTCGAGCATCTTTTTCCTGTCAGTCGCCGAACCATGAATATCAGTTATGGCCTCATATCTAAAGTTCGACCTTGTATATTTTGGCCACTGGTGTACCCAGCTCTTCATCGGCATATCACTTATGGTATAGCCTTCGGTGCCGGCGTGGTTGTGTACCAGGTCCATTACTACCTTCATGCCCATGGCGTGGCATTTCTCAACAAATTTCTTGTAAAGCGCATTGGTGCCATAGCGCGGGTCGATCTTGTAATGATCGGTCACCGCATAGCCGTGGTAAGACGCGTGAGGTTCGTCATTCTCTACGGCCGGTGTAAGCCAGATAGCTGTTACCCCTAAATCTTTTAAATAATCCAGGTGATTCATCACCCCCTGGATATCTCCGCCATGGCGGCTGAACATCGAATCGCGGTGAATACCTTTTTCGCGCATGTTAGGAAAGGAATCATTGGTAGTGTCGCCATTGGAGAAACGGTCGGGCATGATGAGGTAGATCAAATCCTTATCCGTTACTCCTTGCGCGCGATCAGGAGAATGGTCGCGTTTTTTAAGGGCATAGTCGTAAACCAGCGTCTTTTCACCGGCTTTCACAAATTTTATCGGGAACGTTCCCGGAGATGTGCCCGAAAAAATGCGCAGATCGACAAATAAGTAATTCGGATTTTCAACTTTATGGACTGCCACCAGCTTTACACCGGGGTAAGCCAGCTCCACTTTCCGCTCGGAAATATGGTCGCCGTGAACAATTAACTGAAGGTCCGGATTATGCATACCAACCCACCAAAACATGGGTTCCACGCGTTCCAGGGCAGGAATTTGAGCCGATGCGCTCATTGCTGCCACAAGACAGCAAGCTGTAAAAAGTAAGATTTTTTTCATGCCGGGTTTGAACTAAAATATAATTGGGCGGTGGAATGTTCTTCTCATTTACCGCGTTCCAAATTTATAATAAAAATGATAGGTTGAAGGAAAAAATGAAAATGTTTGGAAGGGGAAGTCCGAAAGTCGGGAAAGTCCGGAAAGTTCGAAAGAAAAATGTGTATCGGGATAAAAGCATTTAGGTGGTCGGCATAAAAGCTGTTAATTTCTAAGTTTGTAAAACCAATTAATTCAAGAAATGCAAATCACTCTCCACCCAGTCGCCACCGTCACTAATAAAAGAACCACCCCCACGGATGATTTTTGGGGCGATATGATCTCCGTAATTACCTTGTTGCCGCACGTTCCTGAAGAAGCATTCAAGGGCATTGAAACATTTTCACACCTGGAGGTCATTTATTATTTCGACAAGGTTGATCAAACCAAAATTGCCTATTCAGGCCATCCGCGCGGAAACCCGGCCTGGCCCGAGGTGGGTATTTTCTGTCAGCGCAAAAAGGACCGGCTCAATCAACTTGGTCTTTGCACGGTCGAATTGGTTGAACATAAGGGACGAACCATAAAGGTAAAATACCTGGATGCCATTGATGGCACGCCGGTTTTGGACATAAAACCGGTTTTTAAGGAATTTGAGTTGAAGGGCGAGATCAGACAGCCGGATTGGACGGTGGAATTGATGAGGGATTACTGGAAGTAGAATTAAAAACTATTCATACCCCCTTTTTGAAGGGTTAACAACGCTTGGTGTGTTAAAAGTAGCACAAAGCCAAAAAACAGAAACACGGCTAAAACGAAAAATCAACTTTTGTTCCCGGCGGAAGGCCCCTTGTCTTCATGTACATCTGGTAACTCAAACCCCAGTAAACTTCCATATCTATAACCTCGAGGTTTGCAATTTCATCTTTACCACCCAAAAATAGCGGCAATTTGAATCCGGCACATTTTTCGAATGATAAATTATCTGGCGAATCGCTCATAAACTTCTTAAATTTTGAAAATTCCAATTGACCGTCTTTAAAATCTTTCAACTGTTCACTATGAAAAGTTTGTATGTCGCTTTCCAATTCAAAGGCTTCGAAAGTAGCAGGGTCAAGCAACAGGATGCGCGGCGTTTTATTTAAATAATTGATTGCGAATTGCCGACCCACCCAGTCGAACGCAAAACAATAACTGTTACCCTTATACTTTTTAAAACAGTCAAATGTTAAATCTGTCCACAAATAAAATGAGCCCTGATTATGAACTTTGTAAAGCCCATTGTCAAAAACACGGCCGCCAAATTGTTCGAAAAAGGCGTTTAACTCGGACAACCGTTGCAAAACTTCCAAACCATCGTTACGGTATTTTTCAGCGTAATTATTATTTGTACCGGTCGACTTAAAAACAGACGAAAAATTATTCAGATTCATTACTGTCTGTCGTTGGTTTATTTCAGGGCTACTGTTCTTTTTAAACCAGTTTAGCATTTGTTCACCTTGTGTTCTGACCAAATTAAAAAAAACATGTAAGATCAGTATGCGTTAAAAAGAAATTCTCAAAATAAATTTGCGTAACCCAAAAGTTACTTATATATTTGCGTAACTTTAAAGTTACGTATTATGCAGCGCGATCTTGTTATCAAATGGTTTTTCCCTCACCCGCCCGAAAAAGTATGGGAATGTTTAACCGATTCCGAATTAGTGGGCCAATGGCTGATGAAAAATGATTTTAAACCGCTTGCAGGGCATAAGTTTAACTTTTTTACCCGCCCGATACCAAAAATGGGCTTCGACGGTATTGTTTATTGCGAGGTGATTGAAATTATCCCAAATAAAAAACTCGTATATACCTGGCAGGGCGGACCAAAACCGGGTGTTATTAGGTTGGACACGTTGCTGACCTGGACATTGTCCCCCGACGCCAATGGTACAATTTTGCTCCTGGAGCATACTGGCTTTAAAGGCTTGCAAAACTATCTCACCAGCATCATTCTGGAAAGAGGCTGGAAAAAAAATGTGGCGCGCCGTTTTGAACAAATATTAGGCGAAATGAAATGAGAAACGTATTGGACCCCTTCCAGGCGATTGCCGACCCGAGCAGGCGGCAAATACTAATGATGCTGACAAAAGATAAATTGTCCATCAATTCGCTGGCCGGTAACTTTGAGATGAGCCGGCCTGCAGTATCCAAACACGTTAGGGTGCTTTATGAAGCAGGCCTGGTTAAAATTACCGACCAGGGCCGCGAGCGGCTTTGCGAATTGCGTGAAGACGGTTTTGACGAGATAAAAAATTGGCTTATCTTTTTCGACCAATTCTGGAAAGAGAAACTGCAAAACCTGGAACATTTATTAAACCAAAGAACAACAAATAATGAAAACGATTGAGATCATCTCTATCCCGGTAACCAACCAGGAAAAATCGAAACAATTTTATGAGGACCTGGGCTTTACCTTGCTCGTTGAGGCCCCGTTTGGCGAGGGGCAAAAATGGGTACAACTGGGATTTCCCGGTCATGACGCCAGCATTACGCTGGTAACCTGGTTCCCCAATATGCCGCCCGGCTGCCAGCAGGGCTTTGTGGTAAAAACCGACAGCCTGGAGCAGGATATTGAGGAATTATCCGCAAAAGGCATTTCGGTGGGCAAAATAGATGAAACTCCATGGGGCAGGTTCGTTTTGGTGAAAGACCCCGACGGAAATACGGTTAGCTTTCACCAATAGTTTGAACTACTATTTTTAGGACTGATGGATAGTAAAATTAGGGCTGCTGAATATCCGCCAGTCTAAAATTGAGTTATCTATCGCTCAGATGGTATCGCGTAACATTTCATCAACGCCAGTTTCGCAATACACAAATCTACCCAATTCCGCACAACGTCACCGGATCATACCGCCATGTGAATCTGCCCGAAAAACCCCGGCAATACCCCTGCGTGCCCGGTTCAAAAATAAACCAGAGGCTTTCCCTAACTTAACACTACCTGCTCACTGTAAGTTCCTTCAACTTAAAATCTTCTCCGTTTTTTGCTTAATAAGCGCTGGTTATAACTGCCAGTTAAATATCAAAAAATCTAAACCTATTCAAATGCGCTGCCGTATAAATACCTGTTTAACAGATACTACTTCGCCGCGGTGCGATGATTTGATCGGATAAATTCGTTAATAAAATGAAAAAGATTTTTACAGTGCTGGTTCTCGCAGGTTTAGGACTTTCGTCATGCCAGAAGGATAATGTTGCACCAAAGAGCGACACTTCCCCAAAAACTACCACGCCGGTTACCACAGCAACAGCACCAACCGACACCGTTAAAGGCTATTTGAGGGTACAACTGGCGATGAATGCCACCGCCATTGACGATGTTTTGATAGATTTTAATCCTGCGGCCAACCCGAAATATTCGGGCAGCCAGGATGCCCGGACATTTGACGGCATGGGTGCAGTGACCCTGTCCAGTCTTTCGAGCGATGGTTATGCGCTTGCAATCAACCAGCTTCCTTTGGTGTCAACGGGTACTACGGTCGGCCTGGTTGTAAATGCACAGGCAACCGGTGTTTACAAGCTTAACTTAACTACCATAAGCAGCACCATACCCTCAACAGTGAATATCTGGCTGAAAGATATGCGTCAAAAAGATTCCCTTGATTTCAGGAGGTACCCAAGCTACGCCTTCAACATTAATAAAAGCGATTCCACCACATACGGCAGCCATCGGTTTAAACTGGTGCTGCGCGAACAATAATAGTTTTTAGTGATAATTTAGTTGATTTTTTTAGATCCCGCCGCTCATCCCGGCGGGATTTTTTATGCTACTCACTTTGCAGTTCAATTTTGTTGTGCCCGTAATAAAAGCTGTACTCAACCGTCGCATCCAATTTACCAGGGTTAAAATGGCAGGTGATGGTTTCGGTGTGCGGGCTTTCAATATACCGCAATTTTAACTCGAGTATA
>DASRTD010000133.1:0-4424 GCA_035656115.1 Mucilaginibacter sp. | reverse complement strand
TGAATTGTATTTTTTTGCGGGTCCATTACATTTATCATTCCATCGTCAAAGCCGACCCATATCCGGCCAAACCGGTCGCACAGTATTTTACTCAGCGAATCCGATTTTAGGCCTTGAGCCTTATCCAGGTACCTGATCGTTTTAGTGGCCGGGTCTATTATATTCAACCCACCCCCATAAGTGGTTATCCAAATCTTGCCTTTCTTATCTTGTATCGACCGGACAGTCGGCTTCGCAGATGACAAACCGTTTCCCTCGTTGAGGTATTTGATTGTTTCCTTGTCGGGATCGATTATATCGACTCCCCCCTGTTTGAAAGTAACCCATATCCTTCCCTGCTTGTCCGTCATCATCCAATTGACATTGCTGCTGACGAGGCCCCCCGACTCGTCGATTTTTTCTAACAGTCCTTTTTTAATATCCAACACGGATATACCGCCGTTAAATCTGCCTACCCAAATCCGGCCGGATTTATCTTCTAAAATGGAACTGATCGCATTATCAATAGGCCCTGGAATGTAGGTCAAAAGGTTTTCACCATCATAGCGGTAAAGCCCGTCATGTGTGGCAATCCACAAAAAACCTTTACTGTCCTTGTACAAACATGAAACCCCGTATTGCTGCGGCCCTATCGATTCTCCAAACTCGTAAAGCGATAAGTTTGGATTTTTGAGCCGGATGTCTCCGGCCTTGATGATTTTAGGAGGATATAAAATATACGACTTGACTTTGAGCGGTTCAGAAGGTAGTTTGTCTAAATCGAGGTATTTCCCCGGCAGCGAATTATAGTCTATCGGAACCTGCCCGACGGGCCTCGAAAACGTCTTTTGATCAGTTGGATTATATGATTGCGAGGGTAATTTGCTTAGATCAAATTCGTTAAAATCGGGCAGTATATTAACAGTCGGGATACGGTCCCAATTTATTTTTTTTTCTTTGCTGAATTTCAGCGGCCTGCTAACAGGCTGCTCAAACCCGCTTTGAACCGAATCCGGGATTTCCTTAGGCGAGTTATTGCAAGAAGCCCCAACCAGGATTGAAAGCGCTACGAAAACTCTTTTTATTTTATCATATTTCATTTATTGCTGCGCTATTGCACTTTCATAAAACTTATCACCAAAAAGCTATCTAATTATAAAAATCCAGCGATTTTTATAAACAATAAGGATTTCCGAAGGGCGTTAGTGTTCAACACCTATTCGCTCCTTAAGCATTTGATAGGGTTAGTAATCGCTGCTTTGACAGACTGGAAGCTTATAGTAGCTACCGCGATTACTATAGCGGTTAGCCCGGCAGCCAAAAACACCCATAATTGGATGTCGATATGATATTGATATTTATTGAGCCAGGTGTACATGATCCAATAGGCAATCGGGAACGAAATGAAGCATGATATAATGACCAGTCGCAAAAAATCTTTCAGCAGCAAGCCGGTAATTGCAGATACACTCGCGCCTATAACTTTGCGTACCCCAATTTCTTTTGTACGCCGCTCAGCGGTATAAGCCGCTAATCCGAAAAGCCCGAGGCAAGAAATAATAATTGCCAGTGTCGCGAATACACGCGACAGCTTGCTCACCATCATCTCGCTGGTAAAAATTTGGTTAAACTGATCGTCGACAAACCTGTAATCAAACGGAAAGGCGGGATTGTCTCTTTTCATTACGACCTGTATGGCGGACAATGCTTTTTCGATATCCGCCTGCGGCTTTATGCTTACGTTCATTACGTTCTCGTCCTTGGGCGCGACGCTAAAAAACATCACCGGGTCGGGTTTGCCGTACATATCACCATACACATAATTATTCACCACGCCAACGACCCTTGCGGTAATAGTATCGCCCTCAAACCTGATGATCTTGCCAATGGCGCTTCCATCGCCCATTATTTTTTCAAGCGATTGCGTGATGACAATCCTGAAAGGGCTGGCGGTATCAGTCAGGGCTAAATTGCGGCCTTCCAATATTTTTAAACCCACCGTCTCAAAAAAATCAGCCGAAACCGACCTGTTCGAAATCAATACCTGTGAACCAGTGGGCTTACCATCCCAGGTTGCACTACTGCCATTGTTGCCCCCGTAAATAATAGGGTAGTCGGCCATGCCTACGTTGGAAACGGCACCGGTATTTATCAAATCCTGCCTGATGGAAGTGTAATTTTTGGCCATCTGGCCTTGCACAGGCATTTCGATAAGGTTATCCTTATTAAACCCTAACTGCCGGTTTTTAACATGTTGAATTTGGAGATATACTACAATCGTGCTTATGATAAGCACGATTGATATCACAAACTGCATTACAACCAGTAACTTACGTATTAAAGCGGCGGCGCTGTCCTTCATCTTAATTCCCTTTAGCACCGAAACCGGGTTGAACGAGGAAAGATACAGCGACGGGTAGCTGCCGGCAACTATGCCGCAAACCAGGGCAATGAGCAGTAATACAACGATATGACTTGGATTAAACCAGCCCATCGCCAATTGTTTTTGCACCAGCGTGTTAAACTCCGGTAAAGCCAGGAGCATAACTATCACCGCTATAAAAGCGGCAATTAGGCTCATAAATAGGGCTTCACCAATAAATTGAGCGATCAGCATTTTTTTGCCGGCCCCAAGGACTTTCCGAACGCCAACCTCGCGCGCGCGTTTTTCGCTGCGTGCGGTCGCCAGGTTCATAAAATTAATACAGGCAATAAGCAGGATGATCCATGCGATAAATGTAAACAGGTGAACATATTCGATCTTTCCGCCGCCGGTGAGCTTCCCGTCTTTAAACTCGTCAAACAAGTGCCAGTCTTTCATGGCAAACAAAAATGTATGGCTTATAGCACTAGGGTTATGTTTTTGTATATAATTATACAAATTTCGGTTTACGGTTTCAGCCGACACATCTGGGCCAAGTTCAACATAAGTGTTTATCCAATTCTGTCCCCAGCTTTGCAATCCGGCGTTTTGATCAAAGTATATTTTAAAGGGCATCAGCCACTCGAATTGGAGGGTTGAATTTGCAGGCAGGTCCTTTATAACACCTGTTATGCTATAGTCCTGCTTGTTATCGACCCTGATGGTCTTTCCGATAACATTGTGATCATCTCCGAAGAATTTTTTGGCGGCTGTTTCGGTAATTACCAGCGAACGTAACTGGGTGAATGCCGATGCGGCGTTACCCTCCACAAATGGAAGTGTAAACATGCTGAATATCGACGGATCTGCATATTTACCACGGGCAAAAACAGAGCGGTCGCCTTTGGAAAAAAGGAAGCTCATACTTTCTGACGCGCGGCATGTATTGACTATGCCAGGTAAATCTTGCTGTATCGAGGGGCCAAATAAACCCGGTGTTGAAGAATGGGTGAATACATAGGTGTCGTATTTTTGATTTACGCGGACGAGAAACAACCTGTCCTTTTTTACGTTTGCAGAATCAAAGCTTACCTCGTCTTCCACCCAAAGAAAAATCAATGCGGCGCATGCGATACCGATGGCCAGGCCAATAATATTCAGAAAGCTGTAAGCCTTATTCTTCTTCAGGCTTTGAATTGCGGTTTTGATATAGTTTCTGATCATGCGTTTTACACTTTTATGTCGTTTACCTACGGAATGCGTTTTTGAGTTTAAAACAAGAACACCCCACGACCAACTAGGGGACCGTAGGGCCATAATTGCTAAACCAAACGAATTTAAGACTTGCTATATCGCGAGGTATAACCCCCGAAGGGTGATTTTAGGAATTGACAAACGGCCTGTACGCCGCCGACCCAAATTAGGTCTGATTTTCCATATTGTAAC
The DNA here is from genome assembly GCA_035656115.1 of Mucilaginibacter sp. Classification (GTDB taxonomy): domain Bacteria; phylum Bacteroidota; class Bacteroidia; order Sphingobacteriales; family Sphingobacteriaceae; genus Mucilaginibacter. The sequence goes on along the minus strand of DASRTD010000133.1, from coordinate 637 downwards.
TGTTAGCGCTTTTTTATTGCTGTAATTTTGAGTGCGTTTTATAAGATGTAATTACCTGCAAAATAGCTTTTATAACAGTTTGCGGATCTTCCAAATGGATATTATGTCCGCTATTTTTATCGACAATATGCTTACTATTAGTCGACAAACGGGCTAAATCATTTTGCAGCTTTAATCGCTGGCTTTCGAGTGCAGCAGAATCGGGCATTCCTGAAAAATTTCCATGCCCTTTAGTAAGTACGATCAACGGGATATTTCCCAACTTGTAATTTGGTTTTCCCCTTTTTCTGTACATATCGGCTACGTCTTCCGGCGACCAGTCCATTTCGCCGCTGGCGGCTTTGAAATAATTAAATTGCGTTTGCGCCCATACCTGCATCTTCTGATCTTCAGGGGAAAGCCTGTCTAATGGCGGCTCTATAGCGGTATTTGTTGCAAGGGGGTTTGGTTCTTTGGACGAGGCGGTGTCAACATTCTTTTTTACCATATTCTGTATTCCTGGCGCATGCCGTCCTGTTGCCATATCACGTACACGCGTACCTTTATTATTGATCACAATTTTTTCGTTTTCATTAAGGGCGTCAACCAAAACAAGGCCAACCACTTCTTTTTTATAATATCTCGCAAAATATCTGAC
>DASRTD010000132.1:0-12770 GCA_035656115.1 Mucilaginibacter sp. | reverse complement strand
AACAACCGTTATCGGCCTGATGCAAAATATGGCGCAGGAATACCATTCCAATATCGATAAATTCAGCCAAAACATCATTATCGCCCAAATAGAGTTATTGCTCACCTATGCCGAAAGGTTTTACCAGCGCCAGTTCATTACCAGGAAAATCACCAATCACCAAATACTGGATCGTTTGGAGACTATCCTTAACGGCTATTTCAGCAGTGACACCCTGGCGAAGAAGGGATTGCCAACCGTTCAGCACGTTGCCGAAAGCTTAAACGTATCGCCCGGTTATTTAAGCGGGCTGCTGAAAGTATTAACCGGGCAAAGCACCCAGCAGCACATACACGAAAAGCTGATCGAAAAAGCAAAAGAGAAACTATCCACCACCGGTTTAACCGTAAGCGAGATTGCCTACGAATTAGGTTTTGAACATCCGCAGTCGTTCAGCAAGCTGTTTAAAACAAAAACGAACCTCTCGCCGCTTGAATTCAGGGCTTCGTTTAATTGAGGAAATTATGGCAGCACCAGGGTAGAGACGCGATGCATCGCGTCTCTGCGGCGCCTCTGGGCTATCCTTCACGTCAAATTCCTGTCCCGAAACCAACCCTCATCCGGCCATGCCAAATCACGCACCTACATTTCATACAACCATCATCAGTTATTTTATCTCATTTCCAAAATGCGGGTGGTATTTTAGAACCCCTTATGGTACAATCCACACATTCCACACTTGACGCCATGTATCCCAGGGGCGGCGTACCGGGAGGAGGGTTAGGGTTTCTCGGATCGGGAATTGCCGTGGTTGGTATCAAAGGACCATTTATTGGAATCAAATATTGTAAAACATTATTGATGCAACCACACATCCCCGCATGGTATAATTCGGAATCCAGGCTGCAGGTATAAGGATACGTTGGCACCCATTTTGGCAACTGGTCGTTTGATATAAATACTCTTTTTGATGAAACTGTGCACACGCTTACATAACCGATAACCGGCTCGGAAGGATTGTTCAGGCAATGAATATTCCCCGGCAATTGTGATGGCTGGGCATCAAAAATGCTCCCCAACTGCTCGGTGTTTTTTTTCAGGCTTGTATAAAAGTTATAAGCGTCCGCCGTTAAGGCATATTCGCGGAGCAGGATACTGTATTTGTCTTCTATTTTTTCGGAGGTGGATGGAATAAATACGATTGGGTTTTGATAAATCACATCCTGTTTCAATTTCGCGGACGAGCCTAAAACGATGTCGCTCGAAACTTCGCCTGTATAGCAATAAGTTATGTACTGGTCAGGTGTTCGCCTTACAATTGTTGTACCATTGGTTATATAATCTGACGCGAATTTTGCGTGAAACTCCCAGTTTTCAATATAGTCCCAGCGATAATATTTTACAGTATTGCTTGCATCGTGGCTATTAGCATAAATTTGAATCCCGGTAACCGGGTCATTTACAATATTAAAACCAACACTGTCAATTGGCGGGGTAATGGTTGCCGGCGCCAGGTCCGATTGATATTGTTCAGTTGCGGTTTTTATGCTCAAACGGTACTGGCGCGTAACATCAAGGTTTAAACCCGCACAAACATAGTTCCCGTTGGTAGTTTCCGTTAACGGAAAAACAGCGCCCTGATCGCTTACAACAGCTACCTGGGCTTGCAGCACCGGGTTTTTAGTGGTGGCGCTCGAAACATTAACCGTCCGGCTCAATGTTATAGTAGTTGAATCGGAGCCAATGTTGATTATTCCCGCAACAACCAGGTAGCTCCCGTTACCCGTAATGGCAGGCGGGTTATACGGTTTTCTGCAAGCTGTAATTACAAGTAAAAAAAGGAATAAGTAAGCTGGTCTTTTCATACGATCATTTGCAAAAAGGGCGCTCAATTACCAAAATATAAACTTACTCAAAATTTTTGCGTTCCGCGCAGTTTTATAACGACCGTAAAAAACACTGGTACTTGGGGTAGAGACGCGATGCATCGCGTCTTTACAACGCGTTCAGGCAATCTCACGTCAAATTCCGGTCCCTAAACCAAACCTCATCCGGCTCAACCTTGCAGTCCTCCAGCAGGCTGATCAGCTCTATGGGGTCGCCCGAAGTAATCACCAGCTTGCGGTTGGCCGGTTTCAAAAAACGCTGTTCCACCATAAGATCCATTTGCTGCAGCAGCAGGTCGTAAAAACCGTTTACGTTGAGGATGCCGGTGGGATGGTTATGCAGGCCCAGCTGCAGCCAGGTTAATACTTCAAAAAATTCCTCCAGCGTGCCAAAACCGCCGGGCAGCATAATGATGGCGTCGCTCAAATCGTTCATCAGTTGCTTGCGCTGGTGCATGTTTTCGACGATGTGCAGCTCGGTTAAGCCGGGGTGGCCCACTTCCTTGTCAACTAAAAATCGGGGCATCACGCCGATGGCTTTTCCACCCCTGCCTAAAACTGCATCGGCCAGGATTCCCATTACGCCTACTTTGCCGCCGCCGTAAATAAGGGTGATGTCGCGCCTTACCATCACCTCCGCTAGTTGATCAACCGCTTGTTTCAGCACCGGGTCGCCGTTAAAATTTGCACCGCAGAATACGCAAACTGAATTCATTTGTAGAATGATTGTTACAGATTAAGAACCGAAATGTACGGTAATTTGGAAAGTTTGGGCAGAAAATTTCTTAACATTGTGAAGCAGTCCATGGTCGATAGTCGATGGCCCATAGCCGTTTCCGTTTCGGCCATGGTCTATGGTCCATGGACTATGGACTAAACAACCTCCCCAATTAACCAATTATGATGAAAAGATTTACACTGGCGGCATCACTGTGGCTTATTGCCGGTTATGCATTCTGCCAAAATGAGGAAACTGAAAACTACCGGGCCTTTTTAAAAGAGAACTGGACGATGCAGTCGGCGGTAACCGACCCATCGGCTGGCGGCCAGATTTCGCAGCCTGGCTACAATACCGCTTCGTGGTATAAGGTAAGCGTGCCCACAACAGTGATTGCTGGATTAATTGCAAACAAAGTTTATAATTTCGATCCTTTTTACGGCCGCAATTTTGAAAAACTGGGCGATCCAAGGCTCGACAAGCCCTGGTGGTTCCGTCGGGAGTTTGAATTGCCCGTTGCGGAGGATGGTAAAAATGTGGTGCTAAAGCTGCACGGCATCAACTATAAGGCCAATGTTTGGCTTAACGGCGTGCTGATGGCGGACTCCACCCAAATTATCGGCCCATTCCGCATCATCGAGCTGGATATTACCAAACAGGTAAAATACAAAGGCGAAAATGTACTGGCGATTGAAGTAAAACGCCCCTTCAATCCCCAAAAACGCGGCGGCGACCTCGCCATTGATTATGCCGACTGGATTCATTACCCGCCCGATTTCAACAACGGCATCATCAACAATGTCGAGCTAAAAACCTACCGCAAAGTTGGGGTGGAATACCCGCTGGTAATCACCAAATTCGACCTGCCGTCGCTGGCAGTCGCCCATTTGCAGGTGGACGCTATGGCGATAAACTATACCGATAAAGAGCAGGATGCTACAATAAAAGGGAAGATCAACAGCGATATTACTTTCGAGCAAAAAGTTCACCTGAAACCCGGCGAAAAGAAACAGATCACCTTCTCCCCTGCCGGATACCCGCAGCTAAACGTTAAAAACCCACCTATCTGGTGGCCATGGCAATACGGAAAACCTGAAATGAGCCACATCACCCTTTCGGTGGTAAGCGGCGGTGAATTGAGCAATGAATTGAGCGAAAGTTTCGGCATCAGGGAGATCACCTCCAAAATGCTTGACAACCAGAAAGCGCGCGAGTTTATCATCAACGGCAAACCCATCATGCTGCGCGGCGCGGCCTGGTCGCCGGATATATTTGAGCGGCGGTCGCGGCTGCGCGAAGAGCAGGAGCTTAGATTGGTGCGCGACATGAACATGAACATCGTCCGCTCCGAAGGCAAGCTGGAGGATGAATATTTTTATGACCTGTGCGACAAATACGGTCTGCTGGTGATGAGCGGCTGGATGTGCTGCGGGGCATGGCAATATCCCGAGCGGTGGGATGCGGCCAAACGCAGTGTTGCCATGGCGTCGGACAGCAGCGTAATGTACTGGCTGCGTAACCGCCCCAGCATGCTCACCTGGCTAAACGGCAGCGATATGGTGCCACGCGTTCCAAAAGTGGAGTCCGACTGGTTGGCCATCGAGGCTGATCTGCATTGGCCAAACCCGACGGTAGGCTCGGCCGCTGAAAACAACTCTAAAGTTTCAGGCCCTACCGGCGTAAAGATGGCCGGCCCATATGATTGGGTGCCACCAGCCTACTGGGAAACCGATACCAGCAAATATGGCGGCGCCTGGAGCTTTGCCACCGAGATTTCGCCGGGTCCATCTATCCCGCCTTATGAAAGTTTGATCAAGTTCATCCCAAAAGATTCAATCGATAACAACAGCCCCGACTGGCTTTACCATTGCGGCACCGGCAACTTTGGCAACACCAACAAGTTTGACAGCGCCCTTTATGCCCGCTATGGCAAGCCTGCCAATATGATGGATTACCTGGCGATGGCCCAGGCGCAAAACTATGAAGGGCACCGTGCCATGATGGAAGCTTACGGGCTTAAAAAGTACGCCAATGCAACCGGTGTGGTACAATGGATGCTGGCCAACCCCTGGCCGGGAATGATCTGGCATACCTACGATTATTACCTGTATCCGGGCGGGACTTATTTCGGGATGAAAAAATCAATGGAGCCGCTGCATGTGATGTACTCTTACCAATCCAACGCGGTGGATATCATTAATGGCTACCCGGAAAAGTTTAGCGGATTGAAAGTTAAAGCAACCGTTTATAACCTAGATGGAACGGAAAAATTCAGCAAGGATGTTACAACTGAAGTTGCTGCTGACGGTACGAAACAATGCTTCGTACTGCCGCCGATCAACGGACTATCCGGCACTTATTTCCTCCGCCTGGAGCTAAAAGATGCCAAAGGCGAAGTTCGCAGCATCAACTGGTACTGGCTCTCCGGCAAAAAGGATGAGCTGGACTGGAAAAAATCAACCTGGTTTTACACCCCGCAAAGCGCCTTTACCGATTATACCGGACTGAAGAATTTACCTGCAACTATGTTGTCGGTGCACCATATCACTTCAAAGGCAGATGGCAGTACAAAACATAAGATCACCGTTACCAATACCGGCAAATCGGTGGCCTTTTTTGTACACCTGCGCATGCTGAAAGGAAAAGGCGGCGACGATATTTTACCGCTTATTTTTAGTGACAATTACCTGCTGCTGGCCCCTGGTGAAACCCGCACCATTGATTGCAGCTATGAGGACAAGTATGCAGGTGATGGCACACCATACCTCCAGGTAAGCGGCTGGAATGTTGATAATGCCGGGAGCAAAATTGGCGAAGACGCGGGGTTTGAGAAGTAGAACAGAGACTTACGAAGTAAGTCTTAGGTTTCACGCGTAAATTTACAATTTCAGTACACTGGCGGGCTTATTATTAACCTATACCGGCTATATTTGTACCGCATGAAACGAACGGCTATCTTTACGCTCACTGCATTTTACCTGCTGCTTACATCAGGGACGTTTGTGTGCGCCGTTCATTGCTCCCTGGCAAGGCTGGAGGTACAGCCGGAAATGCAAATGGCCGGCACGCCGTCATGTAGTAAACCCTGCTGTGCGGACAAACAGCACAATTGCACCAAAAAGCATGGCAATTTCTCCATAAAAGAAAATATTCAGCCGGGTTATTCCATCAGGATGCATATGCCGCTGCTCACGTTAAACTATTCGCCGTATGCGCTTCCTTACACTTCTCAAATTATACAGCAACCATCTGGCATAATATCCAGGGCCGGCAAAGCTCCGCCGGGTTCGGGCAAGTTAACAGCCATTACGTTTCGTTCGCTTCTTATTTGATAACGGCCATTTCGTGCATTCGCCGCGGAAATTCTCCCTTAGTTAAAATCGCGTTATCATTTGTAAATATGGCACTTAGCCATCAATTCTTCACTTATGAAATTTTGTCTGATAAACTTCATACTGGTTTTTACCTTGCTGTATAGCGCAAACGCTCAGCAAAAAATGGACATGGCCGATACTTCCAAAATCAAAAAAAAGCCGCAAACGATCACGCCAGACACCTCCATGGCCGGCATGGATATGAGCGGCATGCTGATGATGAGCAGCGCCCTCTCTAAAAACCTGCCCATGGGCCGCGACGGCTCGGGCACCAGCTGGCTGCCCGACGCATCGCCAACTTATGGCTTTATGCTCGGCGGGGGCAAATGGACCTACATGATCCACGGTAACTTCACACTGCGTTATACTGACCAGGACTTAGCAAACGCCGGCAGCCGCGGCGCCAGCAAGCTCGACGGCCCCAACTGGTTCATGGGCATGGCCCAGCGCGAGATAGGCCAAAACGGGTTGCTTCATTTTAACCTGATGATGTCGCTGGATCCTTTAACCGAAGGTGGTTACGGCTACCCGCTGCTTTTCCAGACCGGCGAGAGCTGGAAAGGCATCCCACTGGTCGACCGGCAGCATCCCCATGACCTGTTTGCTGAACTTTCAGCAAGCTATGCTCATGCGCTGTCGGAAAAAAGCGATGTCAGCCTGTACCTTGGTTATCCCGGCGAGCCGGCGCTCGGGCCCGTGGCTTTTATGCACCGGCCATCGGCACTTGCCGACCCCGATGCGCCGATCAGCCACCATTGGCAGGACGCAACCCACATCACGTTTGGCGTGACTACGCTCGGTTTCAGGTATGGCGATTTTAAGATCGAAGGTTCATCATTTACCGGCCGCGAACCGGATGAAAATCGTTATAACTTTGATACGCCGGCCTTCGACTCATGGAGTGCAAGGCTGGATTTCAACCCCTCGGAAAGCTGGGCGTTCCAGGTTTCGCACGGTTACATTAAAAGCCCCGAAGCGCTTAATCCGACAGAAAACGTTTATCGAACCACCGCATCGGCCACTTACAGCCGCCCATTTGGCGACGAGAACAGCTTCGACGCCACCGCAGTTTGGGGCGAAAACAAAGTAGCTTTACAGGATGGCGACAATTCTGTATTGCTTGAAGGAAATATCCGGCTAAAAAAGTTCGACCTGTACACCCGCTATGAGTTTGTCCAAAAAACCACCGAAGAGCTCAGCCTAAATTCTCTTGTTTATGGTGATGATAGTATATTTGGCATAAATGCCCTGACGTTAGGCATCAATTACGACCTCTTTAAGATTGGCCCGTTAAATTTGGCTGCCGGCGGCCAGCTGACCTGGTACGATGCCGATAATAGGCTGAATAGCTTGTACGGGCAAAACCCAATCGGCGGTGAGGTGTTTTTAAGGTTATACCCAAGGCTGACCAAACCGATGAAAATGTGATAGGGGGAGGTGAAAGGTGAAAGGTGAAAGGTGAAAGGTGAAAGGCGAAAGGCGAAAGGCGAAAGGTGAAAGGTGAAAGGTAAATGGCGAAAGGTGAAAGGTAAATGGCGAAAGGATTGAAAATTGAGTTAAAGGACAATATTGAAAAAATAAAAACATGAAAACATTGAAAATCGCTGCGCTAATGCTGGCATTGTCTTTTGCAGTGCTGATGGTTAATGCACAACCGGCTAATAACATCGATAAGATCACCAACGCCTATTTCGGGCTAAAAAATGCGCTGGCCACCGGCAGCGGGGCTGCTGCTGAAAACAGTGCAAAATCACTTTTGGAAGCATTAGCAGCTCCCGAACAACTTAATGCCGATCAGCAAAAAATATTTAATAATTATATTGAAAAGTTGAAGTTCGACACACGGCACATAAGTGAAGTGAGCGATATTGAGCACCAGCGCGAGCATTTTGAAAGTCTTTCGAAAAACCTGTACGAAGTGTTAAAAGGCCTGAAAATGAACACTTCGACTGTTTACATGGATTATTGCCCGATGAAAAAAGCCTACTGGCTCAGTGAAACCCAGGCCATAAAAAACCCTTATTACAGCGATAAAACGATGGCAACCTGTGGAAAAACTGCCACAACTTTGGCCGCCGCGAAATAATTTACTTAAAATAATGATTAAAAATAAGCCGGGTAGTTGATAATGCCCGGCTTATTTGTTTTTTATGGACTGATAAGCTGAATTAGGCGGATTAAATTTAATCTGTAATTAATATTAACACTATTTGCTGTTAAAATATTAATTCCGGGTAAAGTGTGACTATTATCATATTCCGGTAAGTAAATTATACATATTTTTATATACAAAACGGCACGGTTTTGGACGATCTTTGTTAGAATAACCTGTAAGGTTAGACTATTGATTAATCCCCAGACATCGAAAAGCCATGAAATCGTTCAAAACCGTACTGCTTGCCATTGCGCTTGTAACGGGCTTTAATTCGTTATACGCGCAAAAAAGTGGGTTCCCACCAAATCAAATAGGTAAAATGTTCAGCCTTTACCTCGACATAAAAAATGCGCTCATAAAAAACGATGGTACTACCGCAAAAATAAAGGCAAACGAACTGCACGCCATATTGATAGCGCAGCCGGATAAGGGACTAATGACACGCCAGATCGATGTGCTGGCCGATAACCTGCCCGGGCTCATCGGTAATAGCCGCGAGATTGGGTACACTGTAGACGAAAATACACAGCGGCACTATTTTGCCGATCTGACCATTTCCATGTATAATTTGGTTAAAGGGCTGAGGGTTAATAAGTCGCAAATTTACAAGCAATACTGCCCCATTAACAAAGCGTATTGGCTGAGCGAAACGCCCGTTATTAAAAACCCTTATTATAATTATGATGGCTGGTCGAAAATCGGGCAAACTACCGAAATTTTACCCAAGACCATCCTGACAGATTAAGTCCCGAACTGAAAGTCTTAAGTCCGAAGTCGCAATTTTCTTTCTCCTGACTTTAGACTTTCGACTTAAGACTCAAAATCACCACCACTTCAACGGCAGCTGAATCTCTTCAACTGATGCCGCCACCATATCAGGCTTAAACGCATAATGACTCAGGTCGTCTTTTTTCGCGATCCCCGAGAGCACCAGGATGGTTTTATACCCCATCTGCACGCCGCCTTGTATATCAGTTTCCATCGTATCGCCAATAACGGTTGTTTCCGCTGTCTCCAACCCTAAAAACTTCCGTGCCGAGCGCATCATCACCGGGCTGGGTTTCCCTGTCACAAAGGCTTTGCGGCCGGATGCTTCTTCAATCATGGCCGTTGTTGCCGCAATACCCAAATTATTCCAGCCCGGCATTTTGGGCGATGGGTCGCGGTTGGTGGTGATAAATTTGGCGCCGCCGAGGATCATATCCACCGCGCGCTGCACCATTTCGAGCGTAAAGTTCCTGCCCTCACCTAAAACTACAAATTCCGGGTCGGTATTTACAAGGGTGATCCCGTTGTCGTGCAAACTGGTCAGCAAACCGCCTTCACCTAAAACATAGGCTGTTCCGCCGGGCCCCTGCTCACCCAAAAATTTGCCGGTGGCCATGGCGCTGGTATAAACATGCTCCTCACCCACTTCAATCCCCAGCGCTTTTAATTTGCGCGTTACCTCGAGGGGCGTGCGCTGGCTGTTATTGGTCATAAAGGTGAAGGGTATATTTTTTTTGAGTAACAGGGCGATGAATTTATCGGCGCCCTGTATCAGATTTTCGCCGCTGTAGATCACCCCGTCCATATCTATTAAAAGTCCGTGTTTCATAGCTGTAAATATTTATCATTTTATGGACAATAGCAACAAACTTGCTGTCTTCCATTTTTTCAAAGATATGCATCTCAACGTAAATTTAAGATTATCTTAACATAAATGAATAAATATTAACAATATAGCATATTTTGGTCAAATTAATTAAATTAGTGTTAATACCTAAGACTTACGAAGTTTCTAAAACTTCGTAAGTCTGCCTTGGGGTCTCCCTTCAATCATGCATCGCCTTGCTGTCAGCAGGTGCTTCATCCCGGTTATACCGCGTATAGTCGCGCGCAACGCTGGCTACCCTTATCCGGTAATCATTAAAAACCGTTTTACGCCCCGCCGCTTGCGCATTCCGGTGCATTTCCATATTGCGCCATTGTTCAACGGCATTTTCGTCTTCCCAGAAAGAAAGCGATAATACCTTGCCAGGTTCTGACAAGCTCTGGAACCGCTCGATCGACATGAAACCGTCGATCTTCGACAATTCCGGTTTAAGCCGGGCAGCTATATCTAAATAAGTTTGCAACTGACCGTCTGCAGGGACGGCCTCAAAAATTACTGCTATCATTTTTTTGTTATTAGCGTTTATGACATACTAACCATCAGCTGTTTAACCAGCCTAACATTCAATTGCGGTTCATACATGAATTCTTTTTGCAGGATATGGATTTGCTGGTAGTTTTCCGCCAAAAACTGGCATACATCCGATGCCATATCTATACAAAAATATTTTGCCAGGCAATTATGCCCGCCCAGCCCGAACGTAAGGTGCACGTCGCTATTGCCACGCGCCAGATCAAACGTTTCCGGGTAGACAAACATGGCATCATCCAAATTGGCGGCCGCCAGCACAACAAGGATCGTTTCGCCAGCTTTTATCGTTTGCCCGCCGATAGTTATATCCTTTGCCGCCACCCTTCGTGTATTATGCACGGGTGGATCGTGTCGGAGCGTTTCAATCACCAGTTTCTTCCAGTCGATGTTTTCGTTATCAGCGTAAGTCACCATAGCCAGTAACGTATTGCACAAGAGTCCCCTGCCCGCGTCATAACACTGAATAATAAGCCCGATAAGATTGCAAATGATTGTCTCATCGGCATCCTTATCTCCGGTCAGCAGCCCGGCCTGCGCCGAGTATTTTTCAGCGATGGTAAAAACGGCGTCAACAACAGGATTGAGTAACAGGATTTCCTCCTTTGTTTTATTTGGCTTCATCATCAACACGAGGGTTTGGAGGTTCTCCGCGAGGTAGTTGCTATCATCTTCATCAAAATTCAGTCCCTGCATGATCAACCGCACCGGCAATTGTTTTCCTGCTACAGCCACCCAGTCGAGCCCGTCGTCTGTAGAGCCAGCAGCTAACAACTCCTGTAAAACTTGCCCGGTGTTTACTGACTTAATTTTTTGAAAAACCGACATCGCCGCAGCGCGCGATGTACCATGCTGCTCACCATTGCTCAACCGTACCAATTTATCGGTAAGGAGCCCTGCCTTTTCATTTAAGGCATCGTAAACAGGCAGTTCTGGTATCCTGGCATCGACATGTTCTAAAATCGCTTTACAGTTCGAATAGCTGTATGCTACCCAAGTATTTAATTCCCGGTCATAGTATAGTGGGTTTTCTTTTAGCTGCCGCAAATAGATGGCGCGGTAGTCGGTCCCTTCCCAGCTTAAAATCGTATTGTTCATATTTTATTTGTTTGGACGATTCAAAACTATTTATCTTTATCCTTTAATGCTTCATTTTAAAATTAAGTGTGAAATATTATGCAGGACCAATTCAGCCAGGTAGCCACCCTCATCGGCGACCCGGTACGCGCTAAAATACTATGGGCTCTTATGGATAAGCGCGCCTACACTGCTACGGAATTAGCAGTTTATGCCGACACTACCGCCCAAAACATCAGTATGCACCTCAATAAGCTCGTAAAGGCCGATTTGCTAACGGTGGAAAGCCAGGGCAGGCATAAATATTACAACTATTCGCGTCCTGAAATTGCCTATGCCATCGAGGCGCTTGCCAGTCTGCTGCCAAAAGAAGAGTCGAAAATGATAAACACCGCTGATGAAAAACCCATCCGCTTTTGCCGCAGCTGCTATGATCATTTGGCGGGAAAAGTTGGGGTAACGCTGACTGAAAGTTTGTTAAAACACGAATATCTGGTCAAAAATGATAACAGCTTTTCGGTAACTGGCAGCGGCGAAGTTTGGTTTGATCAACTCGGCATTAAACTGGATGAACTAAAAAAACAAAAACGCCACTTTGCAAAACCCTGCCTCGACTGGAGCGAACGCAAACATCACCTGGCCGGAGCGCTCGGCGCTGCTTTATTAAGCACAATGATCGCCGACGGCTGGATAAGGCGCATAGCCGGTTCAAGGGCAATAACAGTCACAGGAAAAGGTGAAGCGGCATTTTTGGAACACTTTAAAACTGATATCCGATAAGTAGAATTGCCCGCCACATCAACAAAAAACGCCCCCGAAAACTTCCGGAGGCGTTCGAAATCAGCAAAAATTTTGAATTATTAATTTGCCGGCGCCGGTTTCCCTATCAGCGTCATAAACTGGTCGAGTTTTGGCGTAATGATGATCTCTGTGCGCCTGTTTTGCGATTTGCCAAAATCAGTTGTATTGTCGGCGATAGGGTTATACTCCCCACGTCCCCCGGCAGTTAAACGTTTCGGATCGACGCCATAAGTGTTTTGCAATGCCTGCACAACGGATGACGCCCTTAAACCGCTCAAATCCCAGTTGTTACGGATATTGGGCTGCGAGATCGGCACATTGTCTGTGTTGCCCTCAACCAAAACATCGTAAGTGGAATAGTCGTTGATGATCTTGGCCACCTTCGCCAATACCGAGCCCGCAGTTGGCGAGATGAAGTATTTACCCGACTGGTAAAGCATGTTATCCGATAGTGAGATGTACACCACCCCCTTCAGTACCTTTACATTCACATCCTTTGCCTCATCGGGCGTTAAGGAGCGGGTGAGATTATTCGTCAATATCTGGTTAAGCGAGTCGCTTTTGTTCTTCAAATCGACCAGGTGGCGGATATATTGAT
>DASRTD010000131.1:0-30814 GCA_035656115.1 Mucilaginibacter sp. | reverse complement strand
ACATTGAATCTTTCAGCGCTTCGTCCAACGGTAAAAATATAGCGGTTTTAAAGACCAGGAAAAACTGGTGGCATATCAACACCAAAGGCTTAACGGCAGTTTCGGTGAAATACCGGGTTTATTGTTTCGAAATTTCGGTTCGCACCAGCTTTGTTGACGCTTCACACGGGTTTTTGTCGACCACCGGGATTTTCATTTACCCCGACAAAATGCTTCACCAGCCATCCACCATTCACATCATACCCTATAAGGGCTGGACAAAGGTTTCAACCAGTTTGGATATGGTGAACAATGACCCATTTACCCGCCATGCGCCTAACTATGACATCCTGTTCGATTCGCCGATTGAGGTAGGGAACCAGGATGTTTTCGGTTTCGATGCCGCAGGCGTTAAATATGAGGTTTGCATGGTTGGCGGCGGTAATTATGATAAAGAAAAGCTAAAGGTAGATATGGCCAAAATTGTGGAGAAAGAAACGGCTGTTTTTGGTGAAAACCCCAACAAACATTATGTCTTCATCGTGCATAATTATTTCAGAGGCGGTGGCGGCCTGGAGCATTTGAGTTCGACCACTTTAGGCGCGTCACGTGATAATTATGCGACTGAAGCGGGCTATCGCAACTTTTTGAGCCTCGTTGCGCATGAACACTTCCACCTGTGGAATGTAAAACGGCTGCGGCCAATAGCGCTCGGGCCGTTCGACTATGACAATGAAAATTATACTACAGATTTGTGGATTGCCGAAGGGTTTACCGCTTATTACCAGAATTTGATATTACGCCACGCCAACTTAACCACGCCGGAAATATTCCTGGGCAGTGTTGCAAATGAAATGAGCACGTTGCAAAACACACCCGGCGAAAGAATACAGCCATTGGCGGATGCCAGCTACGATGCCTGGATAAAAGCTTATCGCCCGAATGAGAATTCGGTCAACTCGACAATTTCATATTATGACAAAGGCGCTGAGGTGGCTACATTGCTCGACCTGGAGATCATTAATGACTCAAAAGCCAAATACTCGCTCGATGACGTGATGCGGTACATGTACAACACCTATTACAAGGAAAAAAAACGCGGATATACTGATATAGAATTTAAACAGGGCCTCGAAAAGTTTGCGGGCAAAAAGCTCGACGATTTTTATAAAGACTATGTTTACGGGTTAGCGCCGATAGACTATGGAAAATATCTTGCGTACGCGGGCTATAAAATAACCGACGAACTGGCCAACAGCAATGATCCATCCCTGGGAATAAACCTAAACACCAGTAACGGCAAAAAAATAGTGACAGGCGTTCTTCGTGGCGGCGCGGGATGGATTGATGGAATAAACGTAAACGATGAAATTATATCGATAGACGGAGCTATTACCGACGCAGCATCCATGCTAACCGGAAAGAAACCGGGCGATAAGGTGAACGTGTCGGTTTTGCGCGACAATTTGCCGCTTACCTTACCGGTTACTTTGCTGCGCAACGCAAAGGTGAATTATAAGGTGGAGGAACTTCCATCGCCTACTGCGGCCCAGTTGGCTGTCAGAAAAAAATGGCTTGGATTGTAATTGGTGAATGGTGAGTAGTGAGCAAACATCCACTATTGTTTGCTCACCCCCACTACCCGCCGATGATCAATGACTAACAACCGTTCACAAATTTCCAAAACAATACAGGTGCTTTTTGTTATTTATGGTGTATCTATGATTTACTAACAAAAAACATCTGTCATGAATTCAGTATTGTACATTATTGCGGTTATCCTTGTAATTGGATGGGCGATCGGTTTTTTCTTCACGTCCGTGGGCGGTTTGATCCACGTATTACTAATAATCGCGGTGATTTCCCTGCTGCTGATACTGGTCAAACGCCCGACAGCGATTTAAAAGCATACGCATAAATGCAACATCAATCCAGGTATTTGCTGCCGTTTTTTTGTTTTATTTCTTCAGCAATTTCAGGGCTTCATTCAAATCAGCTTTGCTACCGCTTAGATTTCTCCAGGGATCGTTGGTCATTTTCATCCGTTCCTTCATATTAAAAATGGTATAATCTGAAAGTTTTAGGCTATCGTTCACTTCGTGCCAGTGAAGCGGCGCTGATACGGTAGCGCCTGGTTTTGGCCGTACAGAATATGGACAGGCGACAGTTTGGCCATACCTGTTTTGCAAAAAATCAATATAAATCTTGTTTTTCCGCTTTGCCGGGGTTCGTTCTACGCTGGTGGTGCCGGGCAACTCATCGTGGATTAAATTCGCCGTGTATTCCGCAAACGTTCGCACAAAGTCATAGTCGTATTTTGCGTCAAGGTAACAATAAATATGCAGCCCCTTTGAGCCGGACGTCTTCACAAAACCCGTCAGCTTCATGCGCTCAAAAATTGCTTTGGTTTTCTGCGCGGCTTCCACAACCCAGTTAAAAGGCACATCGTGCGGGTCAAGGTCAATCACAAGATAATCCGGGAACTTCGGTTTTTTATAAGAGCTTAGCCAGGGATTTATTTCAATACATCCCAAATTAACAAGGTATAAAAGCGTAGCCTCTCCACCGCCTATAATGTAGTGAATGTCTTTATCATTACTTTCCGAATACAGCGGCTTAGTTCTTATAAAATCGGGCAGGTGGGTGGTATCGACATCTTTTTGAAAGAAACCGGGATCGCCGGTACCATTTGGCTGACGACGCATCGAAATAGGCTTGTCCGCCAGGTATGGAATTATCCATTCGGCCATGTCACGATAGTAGTTGATCAATTGGCCTTTAGTTATCCCCTCCTCCTTCCAGAATACTTTATTCAGGTGGGTCATTTTTAGTTGGTGACGGCCGATGGTGATGATCTCCTCGTCGGCATAATGTTTACCTGTTTCTTCCATCGTCGATCAAAATAAAGCTATTAATTGAGGCCGTTATAAAAAATCTCCATCCAATCAGAAGCCGGCAACGCCTTTCCAAAGCGACCTGGATTTTTACCTTCATAAATATAACCAAAAAAAACAGAACGGATTTTTGAATGAATTCTTAACGCTAATTTGAATTGACCCGAAATAAATTTATCATTAGATTTGATTGCAACGAGTAAATCAACCTGTTCACTTTAATTGCCATGGCCGAACAAAAAACAAAACCCAATGAAGCATCTGTAGTCGATTTTTTATCCAAAACAGATAACGATACCCAAAAGGATTGTTACACCCTCATCAACCTGATGGAAAAAGTGACCGGCGAAAAAGCCAAAATGTGGGGGCCGGCCATCGTTGGGTTCGGGCAATACCATTATAAGTATGCCAGCGGGCACGAGGGGGATATTTGCAAGGTGGGGTTCTCACCGCGCAGGGGTAAGCTAACGCTTTACGTACTCGCGGGCGCTGAAGGCCAGAATGCGCTGCTTGCCCAATTAGGTAAACACAAAGCCGGCAAAGGTTGCCTCTACATAAAAAAAGTCAGCGACATAAACGTGGATGTGCTGGAATCCATGATTAAGAACACGATGAAATACCTGGAGATCAAGTTTAAGGCATAGTGTCAAGTCAAAAGTCTTTAGTCGTAAGTCTCAAGTCTATTTTGCGCTTTTCTGACTCAGGACTTAAGACTTTCGACTCAAGGCTTATTTTACATACTTTTTCGCAATCTCAGGGTAAACCGCATTTAAAAAATCGTTGGCTTTAAATTCCTTGTTTTTATAGTCTGCATCAAAAATCCCCTCCCAGCTGCCTATGGGCTCCCAGATAAATGAGCCCACTGCCTTATCACCGGGAACATTAAAAGCAATATCATTAACCTCGTTTTTAAGCTGGGAATACTCCGCCACCATAACCTGCTGCGGGTAACGTTTGGCCAGGTCGGCCATGTTATTTTTCAGATCGGCGAGCGTGCCGTGCCATTTTGGATAATAAGATAACCCGATCACGTCAAACGGGACATTACGGGCTTTCATATTATCCAGAAAAAACCGCGCTTCGGCGTTTTGGCCGCCAAGTGCAATATGCAGCATAACAATGGTTTTGGGGCTAACAGCCTTTACCCCTTCAACGCCTTCATAAATCAGCTGCGCCAGGCTATCAAGGTTGGCGACCGAACCCTCAGGCCAAACCATACCATGGTTTATTTCATTGCCCACCTGCACCATGTCGGGTACTGTGCCCTGATTTTTTAGGGCTTGCATTACAGCAACCGTATAATCGTGCAGCGATTTCTTTAACGCTGAAAAATCCTCCCCTACCCACGCGGCAGGCTTATTTTGTTGCTGCGGGTCGGCCCAGTAATCGCTGTAATGAAAATCGAGCAAAAATTTCATGCCGGCAGCCTTAATGCGTTTGGCCATCGCTTCGGTATGCGCCAGGTCGCAAAAGCCTTGTTTAGGCGAATAACCCTTTGGGTTTTCAGGGTTTACAAATATGCGCAGGCGGATGTAGTTGAAACCATGCGCCTTCATCATTTCCATCGGGTCGCCGGCAACTCCGTTATCTGTAAATTTCATGCCGCGTGCTTCCAGTTGCGGCAAAAAAGAAATATCAGCGCCTATTATTTTATCGGTCGTTCTTTGCGGTTTATACTTTTCATGGGTAACCACATGGGCGACCCCTGGTTGCACGGTATGTATCTCGGTTGCCCCGGCGTATAAGCTATCGGCAGTAGCGCTGAGTTTTATTTTTCCAAACGTGCGGCCCGCCTGTAATATTACCCGGCAGCTGCCATGGATGTTTACCTGCCAGGTGGTATCGGTATGCTGGATGGTATTGAAATCACCGGCGTCCATGATATTTATAATACTGGCATCACCCAATAAATGCAGGGTGGCCTTAATGTCCGCATTAGCTAAGCTGTCGCCATGGCTGTCGATTATCTTAAGACTAATCAGCACCTGGTCTTTGCCGTTGGCGATCATCGTAGTTTTGTATGGCGTAACCTGTATTTCCGAAGGCACGCCCGCAGGCCTTGGTTTTCTTCCGCGTTGTGCTTTCACCGCAGTTAGAGCGAAAAGCATTAAAAAGGCGATCAACAGGTTGCCCTTAAACCGTGGGCTGATAATAGTTTGCAAGTTTTTTAACATAGCGGTTTCAATTGGTATGCTAAAGGTAGAACTTAAAAATGTATAACTGACAATTATTTTCACTTCTTCAGTTTTCTATCTTATTTTTTACAATAGCGACCAGGTAAGTCTTTTGCTCAAAATTTCAGGACAATTGCTGCCAGTATTGGCATCCAATGGGAATTTGTTAAATTAGGCCTCAAACAGCAGCACGAGCTTTTTATCATGAAATTCAGGATTGCCAGGCATACTACCGATTTAAACCGCATCATTGATTTCTATGGCAGGATTTTGGGGTTAAAAGTTTTGGGCGAATTTAAGGACCATCATCAATACAGCGGCGTTTTTATGGGGCTGCACGGCCAAAGCTGGCACCTGGAGTTTACCATATCCGATAGCGCGCCCGTTCACCATCCCGATAATGACGACCTGCTGGTTTTCTACGCTTCATCGCTGGAAGAATTTGCCGCGATGAAAACCCGGTTTGTTAAAAACAAAATAAAACTGGTTAAACCTCCAAACCCTTACTGGGAAAAAAACGGCATCACATTTGAAGACCCCGACGGCTTCAGGGTTGTTATTTCCCTGTTACGGGCTATGTCAAAACCAGGCTGATAAGTGTTTTGGGCAAACCCATCACCAAAATTCAGGTATTTTCCGCAATGCAATTACGTAGCGTTACGCATCGGCCACTGATTTTTATTGGTTTTATTTGCAATGTTTATTCGTGCCGGCAATTCCCGGGATATTTCAACATAAGCCTCGCAGTAATAGTTAGTTAATTAGTTTGGTTGGCCGGCGTGAGGTCTCTCCGCCGGCTTTTTTAAAGCCATGGATGTTCATCAAAAATCACATGTTTATGTGATTTGAATGAACGGGGTGACGAGTTAACTTTGTCGCTTCAAATTCTTGATCATCAATTAATTTTAGCTGCCGTTAATTTGACGAGTAGTGACAACTACAAAGAAGTAAGAAATTTACCTGCCTATGGCAACAAGGCGGTAAATAGCGCAATCTGTTTGGTTTAATTAATCGGGGTAGCCGCTATGGATTTTCTCCTGCGGATTTTTTTGAAAGGGCGCGGGGTTAAAAATCACATGTTTAAGCGATGTAATATCACAAAATTGCAGTCATATAAATTCTTAACTTCATCAAATACATAAAGACTTATAATTATATAGACGAACAATACTAATATCATTTCCTGGCGCATAGTCATTGGCCTTTTGTGCCGCAAATAACATTTTTTTTATAACATTATTTTTTACAGTTATGCATTATATGCGTCAACTCATTCCCACTGACCATAAACTATTTCAACTGACAACTAACAATTATGAAAACAAAATTTATTATTTTATTAATGATAGCCATAGCAGCTGTCATCACGTCGTGTAAAAAAGACAACACCATGCGCCCGGCAGTGACCGCGAATCAGGGTGGGCTTAAAGGCGCGAAAGTTTATAGCGGCACTTCCGACCCTTCTGACACTTTGGGAACGATAGGCGATTTCTACATAAACCTTACAACAGACCTGCTGTTCGGACCGAAAACCGTAAACGGCTGGGGCGCGAGCGTCTCGCTAAGCCAGGTGGGCTCATTTACCCAGGCCACAAACGGTGCAACCAACGGTCAGTTGTATAACGGCAGCGGCCCGCCAAGTTCCACTTTGGGTACAGCAGGCGATTTTTACCTGGATACAACGGCCTATATGCTTTACGGCCCAAAAACAGCCACAGGCTGGGGTACACCCATAGCCGTACAACAACCCGGCACCAACGCAAGTGTAAAAACTACCGTATTTACCATTACCAACAGTCAGTGGTTATGGAATTCGCAGTATGAGTTTCAGACAAGTCCATCAAGCTATACGGAATACTTTACAAGATATTGCGATACCGCG
Organism: Mucilaginibacter sp.; assembly: GCA_035656115.1. GTDB lineage: Bacteria > Bacteroidota > Bacteroidia > Sphingobacteriales > Sphingobacteriaceae > Mucilaginibacter. Next base: position 23,885 of record DASRTD010000131.1, on the reverse strand, counting down.
GTGACTTCCATTACACAAAATGTATTGGATGATGGTATGGTGCTGGTTTACTTTACGCCAAATACAAGCAATAACACCAATCAATGGGCGCCATTACCTTATGAGTTTACAGATGGCAGCGGCAACTTTAATTATGAAATAGCCTATGAAACCAATGTAGGCACAATAAGATTACATTATTTCTTTGTTCAGCTGGTGGCATCGGCCACCATACCCGTATTGTCTACTTATGATATAGCAACTTATAAATTCAAAGTGGTTGCAGTAACCGGTACCTTAATGGCAGCGATACGCAAGAACCACATTAATCTATCCGATTATCAGGCGGTAAGCAGGTTTACCGGCGTGTGGCAGCAGGATAAACAGAATTAAAATATTATTATAACTATGCTTTAAGCCGTTACGGGAACCGCCTATAACGGCTTTTTTATTGACGGGTTAGCAGCAAAGCGATTGATAAGTTACCGCTTTAAGGAAATCAAAAAAATTGCCGGCTTTTTGCATTTTATAATAAACTGTATCTTGTGAACAGAAATATTGGAATTGTATTGATCATAATCGGAGCCGTCATGATTGTTTGGACCGGTTTTACCTATACCAAAAAGGAAAAGATAGTAGATGCAGGTCCAATACAAATATCCGCCGACAGGCAAAAAACAGTGAATTGGCCACCCTACCCGGGTGGCATTCTGCTTGTGGGTGGAATCGTGATTATCGCTACTGATAAAAAAGCGTAAAAAGCAGAAAGCGTAAAGCTAAAAGCAGACAGCCTTTAATTTTAAGTAAAACCAAAAAAGTTGTACAGCTACCTTATTAAGCTTTGGGCTTTTAGCTTTCAGCTTTTACCCCTACCTTAGGGCTTATGATCTTCGATTTCCGCTTAAAGGTTTTTCATACGGTTGCACAGCGGCTTAGCTTTACAAGGGCTGCCGCTGAGCTTTTTATCACCCAACCCGCGGTTACCAAGCACATAAAGGAGCTGGAACATCAGCTTGATGTACAACTATTTAAACGGAACGGCAGCAGCATTACATTGACCAATGCCGGTAAAATCCTGCTGCAATATGCCGACAAAATAATACAGCTTTACGCCGAGATGGAAACAGAACTTGCCCAGTTGAACAATATGGAATCGGGCGTTTTGCATATTGGCGGCAGCACCACGGTTGCGCAAACTATTCTGCCAAAAATCCTTGCTCTTTTTAAGAAAAGCTACCCTGCGGTGAATTTTACCTTTATCCAGGCCAATACCGATGTGATCACTCAACTTGTACTGGCCGAAAAGGTTGATATTGCCATTGTTGAAGGCGCGGCACACTATCCGCAGATCGCCTATGCGCCTTTTGCAAAGGACGAGATCGTGCTGGTTACCCGCGCCAATAACCAATTGGCTAAAAAGGCCGAAATCAGTCCAAAACAATTGCTGCAAATCCCGCTGGTTTTGCGCGAAGCCGGTTCTGGCACGCTCGATGTCATATTTAATGCGCTCGACGCCATCGGCGTTAATCCCAGGGAATTGCAGGTAGAAATACAGCTGGAAAGCAGTATTGCCATCAAACAATACCTGTTGTATTCTGAAACTGCAACTTTTTTATCGATACAATCGGTTATTAGTGAATTAAAATACAATGAACTAAGCGTGATCGATATTAAAGGGCTAGAAATCTTCCGGACCTTCCAATTCATCCAACTGCAAGGGAAAAATTCAAAACTGATCGAGCTTTTTAAGCGTTTCTGCCTGGTCAATTATAACTTAAAGTAATTGCCAATTACAATTTCTCATTTTAATTAGGTTATAATTAAGGCGACCTTTAGTTGTTTAATTTAAACCACTAAATGGAACCTATTGATACCGATATATGCATTATAGGCGCAGGGCCGGTTGGCTTATTTGCCGTATTCGAAGCGGGGCTGTTAAAAATGCGCTGCCACTTAATTGATGTACTGCCACAAGTTGGCGGTCAGCTCTCTGAAATATACCCGCACAAACCGATTTACGACATTCCGGGTTTCCCGACGATAAATGCACAACAATTGGTGGAAGGACTGATGGAGCAAATTGCCCCCTTCAAACCCACCTTTTCGCTGGGAGAACGCGTTAACGAACTATTTCAGCTTGACGACGGGACTTTTGTTACCCGCACCGGCGACGACACCGAAGTACACAGCAAAGTAGTGGTGATAGCCGGCGGGCTGGGTTGTTTTGAGCCAAGAAAGCCTGCTATCGATAACCTGGAGGCCTTTGAAGGCCGTGGCGTAGCCTACATGGTCAAAAACCCGGAGGCTTATCGCGGCCGTAAAGTAGTATTGGCAGGCGGCGGCGACTCTGCGCTCGACTGGACGATATTTTTAGCCGACGTTGCAGATGAAGTAACCCTGATCCATCGCGGCGACACTTTCCGCGGCGCTCCCGATTCCGCAGAAAAGGTATTTGACCTCGCCAAAGAAGGTAGGATTAACCTGGTACTGCAATCACATATTAAAGCGATACGTGGTAATGGACATTTGCAGGAAGTAGAGATAGTGGGCCGTGAAAATGATATTTCTGTTATCAAAACAGACCATTTGATCCCCTTGTTCGGTCTTACACCGAAACTCGGCCCGATCGCCGAATGGGGGCTTAATGTTGACAGTTCGGCCATCATGGTAAATACCGTCGACTACAGCACCAATGTACCAGGTGTTTTTGCCATCGGCGATATAAATATTTATCCAGGCAAATTGAAGCTAATCCTGTGCGGGTTCCACGAAGCCGCACTGATGGCCCAAAGCGCTTTTAAATATGTTTATCCTGATCAGAAATTAAGCTTTAAGTACACTACGGTTTATGGCGTAAACGCATTTTAAAAAAGGTTAAAGGCGAAAGGTAAAGGGCAAAAGGCAGAAGCCTCACCCGTGAACCTTTTACCTTTCGCCTTTAACCTTTCACCTAACAAGAAATGATCAATCTAACCATAGAAGACAGGGACGGCGGCAGGCAAACCGTTGAGATTCCCGAAGATATCAACCTCAGCCTGATGGAGGTTTTAAAAGCCTCCGATCACCATATCCTGGCTACGTGCGGCGGCATGGCCTTGTGTGCAACCTGCCATGTACAAGTGCTGGAGGGCCCTGAAAAATATTTCCGCGCTACGGACACTGAACTCGATCTCCTGGACACACTGCCGGACGCTGCCTATGATAGCCGGCTGGCCTGCCAGTTAAGGATCAGTGAAGAAATGGATGGCATGGTTTTCAGGATAAAGGGCGAAGAGTAATCAACCTTTTTATTTGCGTTATATCGGCTGCATATCATTTGTTTACTGAAAGATTTATTGCCATCTTTATAATTGACCAAAAGATATGGCCCATGAAAAAGATTTTTCCCTTAATTTGCTTCCTGGTCATCCTGCAAGGCTTTGCCCGGGCCCAAAGTGAATGGGTCGACTACAAGATCGATGCCAAACTATCGATAAAAATGCCGGAGGCACCTACAAATGCCGATGACTACAGCGTGATTGCAATGACAAAGGATTCCATGGTTTGCGTTATCACAAAAATCGACATGCAAAAAGTGGCGGGCCTTGATTCTGCGGCACTCGCCGGCCTTGCAACTACCGAAGACTTTACAAACAGTGTAAAAACCGGCATGCAGGAGAAAATGCAGGGGTATGCGCTGGGCGACGTAAAGACCAGCAAATGGAACAACTATTACGCTTACAGCATCGACGGCGCTAATACGGCGACGAGAGTTAAGTCGTTTACTTTCATGATCATCATCGGCGACTATCTGTACAGCATCAGCGCAGTAATGCCACAGGATAAAAACACGCAACCAAAAGATGACTTCTTCGCATCATTAAAACTCAACTGACAATAATTTACCACCTTGGGTAACCCACCGCTTAAAAGCCGGGATCGGGAATGTCATTCATAGAGAGGCGCTGAAAATCCTTGATGGCATAAGCAATCCCATCTTCATTGTACATAAAAAAAGGATCTGTTTTAAACTTAGTGTAATCAGCTGTTAGCTGTTTTTTCAATTCATTAAGCCGGTTTGTATAGTTGTTATTAACTGCGGAGGCATCATTTGTCAGTTTGTCAATGTACCCCAGCAAATTATAACAGGTTGTAAATTCGGCGCATGCTATGATGCAGGCCTTGCTGTGGTTTATCTTTTCCGACTGCTCATCGAACCACAAAGTGGTGCCCATATTGTATGCGGCCTGGGCCACAATTTGCATATCCTTGCTTGGGTTTAAAAAAGGGTTTGGCGGCGGATTACGCTGCCGGTAAATATCACTCGCAAACGCAAGGTCGTAAATGTGATTCCCCTTGCCGCGATTTTTCCACTCCGGCGAATCGTAGAATTTATTATAAAGCAGCTGCCTTATCCGTTTCAAAAACAGGCTCATATTGAGCAATAACACCGAATCGGCCCTGGCCGTAAGCATTTGCTTAAGCACAGCAAGCGGCGTATGGGTGAGATATTTTAATAAAAGCCATATCACCTTTTCTGTAAAACTTTTCCGCAAATTGAGCGGGGAGGAAGCCACCGCACCCTTTATTTGGTCTTTTAACCACCACATCGTCAACAATAAAATTCCCGGTATTACGACAAGCAACCCGCCGATAAGAGTTAAGTACGTTTTATCACAACGGAAACCAAAATAAACACAGGCCACTGACGCCGCAAACACAGCGGCGGTCCACCAATATAGGCCCGTGAGGCTGATGCCGCTGTCTTTCGGTTGCGGCGGGTTTATATAAGGTTTTATAAAATAGCTGCCCACATCATTAACCAGCATCAAATCAAAAGATTTAAAGGTGGTTTCTCCCCTTATCCTTCGCCCGTCGGCGTACATCATACTTTGCAGGCCCTGGTTATCGGTGATGCCGCCATCCATACAGCCCACTGTTTTGGCTGCAATAAAAGCTTTCTCGGCGGTATCGCCGGTTTGCGGCAACATGGTGAGGCTACTTTTTAGCTGAGTTACCGATACCGCCTCATTGGCAAAGTCTTCCGGAAAAACGATCGGCTCAAACCCAGCCGGGAAGCATGACGATGCCGCCAATGCGTCTGCTATTTTTATACCGGCGGCAGCTGTTTGGCTGAGATAGATATTCTCATTCCCATACTTAAAGTAAGGATCCGCGGCATCGTCGGCCATCATTTTGCGATCCTGCCGGAAAGACAAACCGGTGTAAAATTCCGTAGTGTTAAAGCAAACTTCCTGCAAATGCCCTTTATTATCCTTGTAAAAAAGTGTTTCAAGCGTTTCTCCCGAAAAAAGGCACTCATCGTAAGCCATTGCAAAAGCGTTGATAAAATTCCGGGTCTTAGCCGGTCGTTTACGCCATGCTTTCCTGTCGGATAGGATGGAAAGCGCTTTCTGCAACAGAAACTCACCGTCGAGGCTCTCGAAAAGTTTAACATAAAAAGCATCGTAAGGCCGCTCTTTAGCACTATAAAGCGAATAAAGGGCCGCTGCGATGGTGCCGCCGGAAGCGGATGACATATAGGTTACCTGGTCGAGCAGGCGTTTGCCGTTCAGCGGATCGTCTTCGGCGGTAAACTGCAGCCTGTTTAAATAGGACAAAACACCCAGGGCAAACGAGGCGGCGCGAAACCCGCCACCCGAAAATGCCAGTGCTATATTACCAAAAGGATCAATATCCGAAACCTCGAGATGAAGTTCGTCGTGCTTAATTAAAGTTGTTGTAGATTCCATCAATGGCCGATTTAAGGTTTAATTGATATAAAGTTATAAAAAACTGGAAGAACAAAACAACCGACATGAAAATATATTGACTATCAGGCGTCCTGGTGTTTTATTTTTCAAATAATTGATATACATTTGATACCAAACCGCAACGTCTGCCACTATGAAAGAAAAAAGCAATGATGTGATCAACCGTATCGGCTACGTGCAAACCACGTTACAGGCCATCAGCGGAAAATGGAAAGTACCCATACTGATGTCTATGTATGCCGGGAAAAACCGGTTCCGCGATATACAACGCAATATTCCGCAAATTACGACGAGAGTTCTTTCAAAGGAATTGAAGGACCTCGAAGCTAATAAGCTGATTATACGCATCGTACATGATAGCCATCCCGTATCGATAGAATACAAACTCACCAGCTATTCGTTTACGCTAACACCGGTTGTCGACGAAATGATCAAATGGGGGAAGTTGCACAGTAAGGGAGGCTTATAGAATTTACGATTTTAGAATTACGACTTACGATTTTTTAACTTTAGAAATGTCAGATAATCAATTCATTATAAAAAATCAACGGTTAAATTTGCAATTATATAAGTACTTATATAAATTGCACCATGAATTTATATCAAAGCCTCGGGTACCTGGTATTGGGCAGCCGCTTACGGCGGCTGAGCGAGGGTTTTTTGTCGGAAATAAACCGGGCTTATCAAAACCTGGGTATCGATTTCGATGCCAGTTGGTTCCCGGTGTTTTATTTGTTATCGAAAAATGACGCCTTGTCCATCAAGGAGTTGAGTGAGCAAACCGAAGTTTCACACCCTGCTGCCAGCCAGTTGATCACTAATCTGAAAAACAAGAACCTGGTTACAAGTGTTACCTGTGCAGATGATGGGCGCCGGCAACTGGTTACCCTGACCGATAAGGGCAGGGACTTATTGAACGAAATACTTCCTGTTTGGGACGCTGTGGTAGCTGCCATGAACGAACTCCTTACCCTTGATACTGAAAGTGAGCATTTGCTGCCCGCTATCGCCGCATTGGAAAACGTTTTCAGGGAAAACAGCTTGAGCGAAAAAATTGCTGAAAACCTGTCTGTCGAACTAAAACCCGCGGCAAATGACTAGAGTATTTTATTACGGCAGCGGGCATTTAACAACAGGTATTTGCCTGGATATCGCCGCAGGCACGGTGCGGGGCATTATCGACAGCGCGACGGAAAACAAGGTTTTGGCCTCATGGCATGATGTAAAAAAGATCGTACAAAACCACATCCCGGTTTATGGCATCAATACGGGCTTCGGGCCACTGTGCGATACCCGCATTTCGGATGCAGATACGTCGCTGCTGCAAACTAACCTGCTAAAAAGTCACAGCGTTGGCGTGGGCGAGCCTATCCCGCAGGAGATCGCAAAACTAATGCTCATAACCAAAGTGCACGCACTGGCCCAGGGATTTTCAGGCGTTTCGATGCAGACGGTTGAGCGTATCTTGTGGCACATTGATCACGATATCATTCCAGTCGTTCCTGAAAAAGGCTCTGTAGGCGCCTCCGGTGATCTGGCCCCGCTGGCACACCTGTTTTTGCCATTAATCGGCCTGGGCGAAGTTTTTGCAAACGGCGGCCGGTTCCGTTCGGCTGATGTTTTGGCAACGCATGGGATTGAGCCGCTGGTTTTAGGCCCAAAAGAAGGTTTGGCGCTGATCAATGGCACACAGTTTATCCTTGCTTTTGCGGTAAAGGCCGTCCAGCGGTTAGGGGATGCTTTGGATATAGCAGATATTATCGGGGCGATGTCGTTAGAAGGGTTGATGGGCTCCGCAAGGCCTTTTGACGCCCGTCTGCACCAGCTTCGTCCTTATAAAGGCACGCAATATGTGGCCAAACGCCTGCACGTGTTGCTTAAGGACTCGGAGATATGCAATTCACATATCAATTGCGACCGGGTACAGGACCCCTACTCTCTTCGCTGCATGCCGCAGGTACACGGCGCCAGCCGGAATGCCTGGCTGCATTTGAAGGAATTGACCGAAATTGAACTTAATTCAGTTACCGACAACCCTATTATTTTTAATGCCGAAGATACCATCAGCGGCGGCAACTTCCACGGGCAGCCATTGGCTATTCCGCTGGATTATGCTGCCGTAGCTGCAGCAGAACTGGGCAATATTGCTGATCGCCGCTGCTACCTGATGAGCGAAGGGCGCTATGGTCTCCCCAAATTGCTTATTAATAATGCAGGCTTAAATTCCGGCCTGATGATACCACAATACACCACCGCAGCCTTGGTTACGGAAAACAAAACGCTTTGTTTCCCGGCGAGCGCGGATAGCGTGCCGACTTCATTAGGCCAGGAGGATCATGTATCCATGGGCTCCATCAGCGGGCGCAAGTTGCATAAGGTGATCTATAATTTGGAATACATACAGGCAATCGAGCTGCTGTACGCGGCACAAGCCATCGACTTCCGTCGGCCGCTTAAATCGACGCCCGTTATTGAGGCCTGCTATTCGCTTGTCCGCGAAAAAGTGCCCTTTATTGATAACGACCGGATTTTGGCGGACGATATTAAAGAAATATATCAGTTAATTACATCCGGCAGCCTGCTGGCCACTATCAACCAAACAGCTGCCGCCAACCAAATAAATTTAAACGATGACGAGTTCGGAATTTATTAAAACGTACGCCAGCCATCCGGTGTACAAAGCGCCGCGGGGTATGCAACTACACGCCAAAAGCTGGCAAACGGAGGCTCCTCTGAGGATGTTGTTGAACAACCTCGACGGCCAGGTTGCCGAAAACCCCGACGAACTGGTAGTTTACGGTGGTATTGGCCAGGCGGCGCGAAACCCTGAATCATTGCGCAAGATTATTGAGCTACTGCTGGAACTGGATGAAAACCATTCACTGCTGGTGCAGTCGGGTAAACCGGTCGGTATTATCCGCAGTCACCCGGAGGCGCCGCGTGTACTCATCGCCAATAGCAACCTTGTGCCTGCCTGGGCAAACTGGGAACATTTTAACGAGCTGCGGGCAAAAGGCCTGATGATGTTTGGACAGATGACCGCTGGCAGCTGGATTTACATTGGTTCCCAGGGCATTTTGCAGGGCACTTATGAAACCTTTGTGGAGGCTGGCCGCCAGCATTTTAATGGCGACCTGACCGGTAAACTGATCGTAAGCGCAGGTTTAGGCGGTATGGGCGGCGCTCAGCCTTTGGCGGCGACCATGGCGGGTGCTGTGTTTTTAGGAGCCGATGTTGACGCTATGCGAATCCAAAAGCGCGTGGACACCAAATACATTGACAAGATGACCGACAGCTACGAGAAGGCGATCGCGTGGGTGCAGGAAGCAATGGCAAAGGGTGAAACCCTATCGGTAGGCCTGGTGAGCGACGCCGGTGATATGCTGGAAAAACTGCTGCTTGCCGATATCATCCCGGATATGCTGACAGATCAAACCTCCGCCCATGATCCGCTGAATGGTTATATCCCTAACGGTTTGTCTTTGGCTCTGGCATCGGTGCTTCGCAATACCGATCCGATAGAATATAAGCGACTCTCGCTGGCGAGCATGGCCCGCCATGTTGGCTTTATGCTCGAATTACAAAAACGCGGCGCCATAACTTTCGACTATGGCAATAACCTGCGCGAGTTTGCCAGGCAAGGCGGCGAAGATGACGCTTTTAATTTCCCAGGCTTTACGCCGGCCTATATCCGTCCGCTATTTTGTGAAGGAAAAGGGCCTTTCCGCTGGGTGGCCCTGTCAGGCGATCCTGAAGATATTTTTACTACCGACCAGGCGCTGATGGAAGCTTTCCCCGAGAACAAGCCATTGATCAACTGGCTGGAAAAGGCACAGCAAAAAATTGCTTTCCAGGGTTTGCCGGCGCGCATTTGCTGGCTGGGTATGGGTGAACGCGAAAAAGCCGGATTGATATTTAATGAATTGGTTAGGACAGGCAAGGTGAAAGGTCCAATCGTTATCGGGCGCGACCATCTGGATTGCGGCTCAGTAGCCTCGCCAAACCGTGAAACAGAGGCCATGATGGACGGCTCAGATGCTGTTTCCGACTGGCCGCTGCTTAACCTGATGTCGAACACGGCTGGCGGAGCAACCTGGGTGTCCTTCCACCACGGCGGTGGCGTGGGCATGGGGTATTCGCAGCATGCAGGCATGGTTGTTTTGGCTGATGGAACCGATCGCGCGGCTACCTGCCTTAAACGTGTTTTGTACAACGACCCGGCTATGGGCATCTTCCGCCATACCGATGCTGGCTATGATAAAGCGGAGGAGATGGCGGAAAAGTTCGATTTGAAAATATGGTGAAAGTCTGAACCATGATTTGCCCGATTTTAGGATTTTCATGATTACTTTTAAAGGCTTTTAATCACGATAATCCTAAAATCCTTTAATCAGGGTTCAGACGAAATAACAATATGAAAAAATTAACAGGCCCGTTCACCCAAATATTACCGCTGACCGGGCTTTCCCTGAAGGGGCCGCTTAAAGACAGCCAGATCCAGGTCATCAAAAACGGCTGGATACTGAGCAATAATGGTCGTATCATTACGATCGGTACGTTGGAGCGGCTGCGTCGCGATCATCCATCTGCACAAATTGAGGAAATTACGGATGAGCAGGTAGTGCTGCCGGGATTTATTGACTGCCACACACATATCTGCTTCGCCGGTAACCGGGTGAAGGATTATGCAATGCGTTGTGCAGGAAAAAGTTATACCGAAATTGCAGAGTCAGGCGGTGGGATTTGGGATACGGTAACAGAAACCCGAGCGGCGAGTGAAGAAGCACTAACTGAACTTTTGGTAAAACGGGCCGACCGGCATTTTTCGGAAGGCGTAACGATCATCGAGGTTAAAAGTGGATACGGTTTGTCCGTTGAGCAGGAATTGAAGCAATTAAGGGCAATAAAAGCGGCATCATATAAAACCAAAGCTTTTTTAGTGCCTACATGTTTGGCGGCCCACATCAAACCAAAAGACTTTGACGGCACCCAGGCTGAATACCTGGAATTAATAGGTAAGGAGTTGCTACCGGTCATAAAAAAGGAAGGGCTCGCAAAGCGGGTTGACATTTTTATCGACGACAGCGCCTTTAAAGTCGACAGGGCCGTCCCTTATCTCGAAAAAGCAAAAAGTATGGAGTTTGACGTCACTGTTCACGGCGACCAGTTTAGCGCAGGCGGCAGTTCGGTTGCGGTGGAAGCGGGCGCCGTATCGGTTGATCACCTGGAAGCTACAAAGGAACGTGATATTAAGATGATCGCAAATTCCAACACGGTGGCTGTTGCTTTGCCGGGCGCATCCTTAGGTTTGGGTATGGGATATGCGCCAGCCCGCAAGTTGTTGAATGCGGGCGCATGCCTGGCGATAGCCAGCGACTGGAACCCGGGATCGGCGCCGATGGGCGATCTGCTGACTCAGGCAGCCATTTTGGGCGCGGTTGAAAAACTAAGCGCTGCGGAGGTTTTTGCTGGTTTAACGTTCCGGGCTGCGCAAGCATTACGACTGGAAAATCGCGGAACTTTTGCAACCGGCGCACCGGCGAACTTGCAGCTATATCCTGGAAACGATTACCGCGAAATTTTATATAACCAGGGAAAACTGAAACCATTGATGAAGATTGTTTAAGGATTTCACCGATCGACTTTCAAAAGGAGAAAATGATTTCACCGATTAAAAAGAACCAGGTCAACCAATGACCAATGACCAATGACTAATGACCAAACTAATTGAATGTGTTCCTAACTTCAGCGAAGGTGTAAACCTCGACATCATACGGCAAATCACCGACGAAATCGAATCCGTCGACGGGGTGAAACTCTTGAACGTCGATCCCGGCAGGGCGACAAACCGCACAGTGGTAACTTTTGTTGGCGAACCGGCTAATGTGATCGATGCCGCATTTTTGGCAATAAAAAAGGCCGGCGAGCTGATCGACATGAGCAAACATAAAGGTGAGCACCCCCGTATGGGTGCAACCGATGTTTGCCCGCTCATACCGATCGCTAATATCAGCATGGAAGAAACTGCCAAATACGCTCAGCTACTGGCTCGCCGCGTCGGCGAGGAGTTACAAATTCCTGCTTACCTGTACGAGTATGCCCAGGCTGATAAAAGCCGCAGCAACCTGTCGGTGATCCGGGCGGGGGAATACGAAGGGTTTTTCAAGAAGATCAAAGAACCGAAATGGAAACCCGATTTCGGGCCGGTTGAGTTTGATGTTAAGCGAGGGGGAACTGTGATCGGCGCACGAGATTTTCTGATTGCATATAACGTCAACCTAAATACAACCTCAACCCGCCGGGCGAATTCCATTGCTTTTGATGTACGCGAGGCAGGCAGGGTGCTTCGCGAGGGCGACCCGATCAACGGTAAGATCATTACCGACGAAAACGGCAAACCGAAGTCTATCCCCGGCTACCTAAAATCGGTGAAAGCCATCGGCTGGTACATCGAGGAATATGGCATCGCGCAGATCTCCATGAACCTGACCAATATCGAGGTCACCCCGCTGCACATCGCCTTTGACGAAGTTTGCAAAAAAGCTGATGAGCGCGGCATGCGTGTAACGGGCAGCGAATTGGTAGGCTTAGTGCCCCTGAAAGCCATGTTGGATGCGGGCAAATACTTCCTTTTGAAGCAGCAGCGTTCGGTTGGGGTAAGTGAGAAGGAACTGATCAGGATAGCCATACTGTCAATGGGGCTATCCGAACTGGCGCCATTTAAGCCGGAGGAGCGGATCATTGAGTATTTGTTAAAAGATAAAGCATCATCCAAACTGGCGTCGATGACGCTCGCCGATTTTGCTGACGAAACCGCCAGCGAAAGCCCCGCCCCCGGCGGCGGCTCTATCGCTGCTTATTTGGGTGCACTGGGCGCTGCTTTGGGTACGATGGTAGCCAACCTTTCTTCCCACAAAAAAGGCTGGGATGACCACTGGAAAGAGTTCAGCGATTGGGCCGAAAAAGGCCAGCAATACAAAGATGAACTGATTAAATTAGTTGATTTAGACACTGCGGCTTTCAACAAGGTCATGGAAGCATTCGGTTTGCCGAAGGGAACAACCGAAGAAAAAGCGGGCCGCGACCAGGCTATACAGGACGCCACCAAATACGCGATTGAAATTCCTTTCAAAGTAATGAACACGGCCTATGCCAGCATGGAAGTGATCAAAGCGATGGCCGAAACAGGTAACCCGAATTCTATCAGCGATGCCGGTGTGGCGGCGCTGTGCGCAAGGTCAGCTGTTTTAGGGGCATTTATGAATGTGAAGATCAACGCCGCAGGGTATAAGGACAAAACGTTTACGGATGGTGTTATTTCTAAAGGGACTGAAATTGAAACCAAGGCAATTGAATTAGAAACCGAAATCATTCGATTAGTAAACGCTAAAATCGTATGACACACTTTGAGAGCTGCTTGTTTGCAGGTATCTATTTTGCTTACTGCCGAATGACAATGCCGCGTTGCGATATCCCGATACGATCAGTATCTTTAGCCTGATGAACAGGCCCGCGCTCGTTTTCGCCTTTGTTGGAGTTTTCTCCAACAAACCGCGATGCGCTCACAAACACACGTCCATGTATCTTTGGAATAAAATTTTCGCTTTTGTGAGAGCAGTCTCATTAAGTGTTCTTAAGATTTTAAAAAGCGGTGGCCGTGTGCGATTCCTTCCCTGGGGAAGGGGAGGTAGGGGTTTAGCAAACTGTTTATATAGCCGTTTCAATCAATTATCAGCTTCCAAAATGGCGGCGAAACCCCTCCCCGCCACTTCACCGCCCGCCGCACCCCTCCCTATGGGAGGGAGTTTTAGCGGCTACTTCCATCTTCAGAGCAGCGGTAATATTATCTTCAAAAAGTCGCAAATCCAGAATTTAATCCTCATTTCTCTGTCCTTACTATCTATCGGACTTTGTTCATGCACCTCTCACCAACCCTCCTCCAAAAAAACCATATTCAACATCAACCTTGATGAAGGCCTCAGCTCACTCGATCCGGCGTTTTCGCGTAACCAGAATGCCATCTGGATGAATAACGAGTTGTACAATGGCCTTGTACAGATCAACGACAGCCTCAAGACAGTGCCCTGCATCGCCAAAAGCTGGGACATATCTGCCGACGGCAAACTGTACACGTTTCACCTGCGTAGCGACGTTTATTTTCACGATAACCCTTTATTTAGTAACGGTAAAGGCCGCCGGGCCATCGCCTCCGATTTTGTGTACAGCTTCAGTCGTCTGATCGACTCAAAAGTAGCTTCAGCCGGCTCATGGATATTCAGCGACAAGGTTGATGGTAAAGCTGCTTTTACAGCCTTGAATGACACTACTTTGCAGATAAAGCTAAATCAGCCCTACCCGCCATTTTTAAGCATGCTTACCTCCCAATATTGCTCCGTAGTGCCGCACGAGGTGGTTGAATATTATGGTAAGGATTTCCGCGACCACCCCTGCGGTACCGGTCCGTTCTATTTTAAATACTGGAAGGAAGGCGAAGTGATGGTGTTGCTGAAAAACCCGCATTACTTTGAAAAGGACACAGACGGCAGTCCGCTGCCACACCTGGACGCCATCCGGGCAACCTTTATCGGGGATAAGCAAACGGCTTTTATGAATTTTATCAGCGGCAAGCTGGATTTTTTAAATGATATCGACGGTACTTATCGCGACGATATCCTCACCAAATCCGGCAGGATCACCCAAAAATATAAAGGCAGGTTTATTTTAAGCTCCGGGCCCTACCTCAATACCATTTACCTCGGGATGCTGGTAGACAGCAGCCTGGCCATCGTAAAAAGCAGCCCGCTACGGATATTGAAAATTCGCCAGGCCATTAACTACGCCATCGACAGGCAAAAAATGATCAAGTACCTGCGCAACAGCATGGGTACACCCGGCATTGCGGGCTTTATCCCAGTTGGGATGCCGGGATTCGACGCGAAACAGGTACGTGGCTACCTGTATAACCCTGAAAAGGCCCGGCAATTGCTGAAGGAAGCCGGCTTCCCGAACGGCGACAATCTGCCCGAGATCGTTCTGCATACCACGGTCGGATACAGAAGCCTGATCGAATACGTACAGGGCCAGTTGGACAGGGTAGGCATAAAAACCAGCGTGGAAATTACCCAGGGCGCCAGCCTGCGCGAGCTGGTGTCCAAAAACGGTGTTAACTTTTTTTACGGCACATGGATAGCCGACTATCCCGATGCTGAAAATTATCTTTCCGTTTTCTATTCCAAAAACAAAGTGCCCTGGGGCCCCAATTATACCGGTTTTAATTGCAAACAGTTTGATGCCCTGTTTGACCAATCCTACCACGAACCCAACGACCAAAAACGCTACGCCCTTTATCGCCAGATGGATAATATCGTGATGCAACAATCGCCCGTAGTGGTTTTATATTATGATAAGCGGGTCAATTTATACCAGAATAACATTTCAGGGTATGGAGTGAATGCGCAAAATTTGCTGACGTTGAAAAGAGTGAAAAAACACTAATTTATGTTTAAAAACACGTAAACTGTGGCTAATGTTAAAGCCCCCGGATCATTCCTTTACCCCGATAATTTCCTATCTTCAAAAACTCAAACTTCATCAATGAAAAAGCTTTATCTTATCCTTGCACTATTATTAGCAACTGTTTTTTCCTACGCACAAACCATTAATTTTTGCGCAAAGGCCGGCATTAACTTTTCAACGCTTTACCTTAACACACCCAACAGTGCGGGCAACGGGCAATATATTGCTGGGTTTAATGCCGGAGCCATTGTCGATATCGGATTCGCGAACTTCCTTATCCAACCCGGGTTGCTCTATAGCGTCAAAGGCCAAAAAGTTGAAGTTTTCATAGGTGATGGCAACCAACAAGGCCCTTCTGTAGTGTCGGGCACTGAACGGCTTAACTACCTGGAACTGCCGGTCAACTTTCTATATGTCATCAAGGAAATAAAATTTGCAAAAGTATACGTAGGCGGCGGCCCTTATGTCGGTTATGGTCTTTCAGTATCTGTATCAGCGGACGGAAAAACCACTTCCTACTCGTTCAATAAATTTCAAAGCAACCCAGATTACGGGCTGAATGCACTGTTAGGCGCCGAATTTAAAAACAGGATACTGGTTGATGCCGGTTACGGTTTTGGACTGGGCAACGTAAGCGACGGTAACACCTTGCAAAACCGGGTGATCAGCGTTTCCGTTGGTTATATGATAAAATAGTATGTCGTATTTACGATAAAATGACCTGGGCAAAACGCTCAAAATCGAGCACTTACCGAACGAAAACTAAAAATTCTAACTTCTTTCATGCTGAAAACCATGATCCAGACAACAAAAAAGCTCCTCCAAAACGGAAGAGCTTAATTAAAAATTCCGAAATCGAAATTCCGATCCCGATAGCTATCGGGACCGAAATCCTTACGACGCCATTTCCCTGCGGATAATGTTCAAAGCGCCGCCGGCTTTAAACCATTCTATCTGTTGTTCATTATAAGTATGGTTTACCGGGAAGCTGTCGGTCGAACCATTTTTATGGTGCAGCACAACGGTTAAAGGCATGCCGGGCGCAAACGAGGTCAATCCGTTAATATCAAAAGTGTCGTCTTCCTGCACTTTATCATAATCGCTGCTGTTGGCAAAAGTGATGGCCAGCATCCCCTGTTTTTTCAGGTTAGTTTCGTGTATGCGGGCAAACGATTTTACCAGGATGGCACGAACGCCCAGGTGACGCGGTTCCATCGCCGCATGCTCACGCGATGAGCCTTCGCCATAGTTCTCGTCACCAACTACTACAGTGCCTACGCCGTGCGCTTTATAATCGCGCTGGGTAGCTGGCACGGGGCCGTATTCGCCGGTAAGTTCATTTTTAACGCTATCGGCAGTATTATTAAAATAGTTGATAGCCCCGATAAGCATATTGTTGGAGATGTTGTCCAAATGCCCGCGGAACTTCAACCATGGGCCGGCCATCGAGATATGATCGGTAGTACATTTGCCTTTTGCTTTTATCAGCAGTTTCAAGCCGCTCAAATCAGTACCTTCCCATGCCGGGAACGGGTCGAGCAATTGCAAACGAGACGATTTCGGGTCGACCTTAACATCCACGCCGCTGCCATCTTCGGCAGGCGCCTGGTAACCGGCGTCATCCACCGCGAAACCTTTTACCGGCATCTCAATACCCATAGGCTCGTCCAGTTTTACTTGTTCGCCGTTTTCGTTGGTCAGGGTATCGGTTAGCGGGTTAAAGGTAAGGTCGCCGGCTATAGCAAATGCGGTCACAATTTCCGGCGATGCCACGAACGCATGCGTGTTTGGGTTGCCATCATTACGTTTGGCAAAGTTGCGGTTAAAGGAGGTAATGATGGAGTTTTTGCGGCTGGGGTCGTCAGTATGCCGTGCCCATTGGCCTATACAGGGACCGCAGGCATTAGCTAATACAACGCCGCCCATTTCGGCAAAAGTATCCAGGTAGCCGTCGCGGTCGACGGTAAAACGCACCTGTTCTGAACCGGGGGTTATGGTAAACTCCGCCTTTGTTTTTAAATGCTTATCGATGGCTTGTTTGGCGATAGAAGCCGAGCGCGTAATATCTTCATAAGAGGAGTTGGTGCACGAACCGATCAGGCCAACTTCCAGCTTTTCGGGCCAGTTGTTTTCCCTAACGGCAGTAGCAAATTTCGATATCGGCCAGGCCAGGTCGGGCGTAAACGGTCCATTCACATGCGGCTCCAGCTCACTCAGGTTGATATCGATCACCTGGTCAAAATACGCTGCAGGGTTTGCATAAACCTCGGCATCGCCGGTCAGGTGCTCTTTTATCGCGTTAGCCAGCTCTGCAATATCAGCGCGTTTGGTGCCTCTCAAATAGATGGCGGCTTTCTCGTCATAACCAAATACCGAAGTAGTAGCACCAATTTCGGCGCCCATATTACAAATGGTGCCTTTGCCTGTTGCCGAAAGCGATTCAGCGCCTTCGCCAAAATATTCAACTATAGCGCCGGTACCGCCTTTTACGGTCAGGATGCCGGCTACTTTCAGGATCACATCTTTAGCCGATGTCCAGCCCGACAGTTTCCCGGTTAATTTCACACCGATCAGCTTCGGGAACTTAAGCTCCCATGGCAAGCCCGCCATTACGTCGCAGGCATCTGCGCCGCCAACACCAATAGCGATCATTCCTAAACCACCCGCGTTGGGGGTATGCGAATCGGTACCGATCATCATCCCGCCCGGGAAAGCATAATTTTCCAGCACTACCTGGTGAATAATGCCCGCACCGGGTTTCCAGAAACCGAGGCCGTATTTATCGGACACCGAGGCCAAAAAATCATAAACTTCTTTATTTACGTCTTTCGCGGTTGCCAAATCCGTATCCGCGCCAATTTTGGCCTGTATCAGGTGGTCGCAGTGCACGGTTGATGGCACAGCAACCTGCGGCCTGCCTGCCTGCATAAATTGCAGCAGCGCCATCTGGGCTGTAGCATCCTGCATCGCGACGCGGTCGGGTGCAAAGTCAACGTAATCCATCCCGCGGCCATAAGCTTTGGAGGCATTGCCTTCAGTAAGGTGGGCGTATAAAATCTTTTCGGTTAAAGTAAGCGGTTTACCGGTCGCCTTGCGGGCAGCCTCCACACGGGCGCCAAAGCGGTCGTAAACATTTTTGATCATATCTAAATCAAAAGCCATGGTATCTGATCTTTAGGTGAGAAATGTAAGAAAATTCAAATATAAAGCCGTTTCCGACCTTGCGCGGCGAATTTACAAAAATTAACAGCCAAATGATGTAAGGGGGTGGGGTAATTTTTATTTGTATAAGTTCTAAATTAATGCAGCCGTCAATTGAGCTATATTGTTCTAAACTCAAACTCCTGCTTACTCCAATACTCCAAAGCCCTCGGCAAGGCATATTCCATCCGTTCCCGCGCCTTCAGGCTGTCATGAAACAGCACGATCTCCCCGCCTTTTACATTTCTGATCACGTTATCCAGGCATTTTTCCGGGCTGATGGCCGCGTCAAAATCTGCCGAAAGAACATTCCACATTACAATTTTAATGCCGGGCTTTGCCTCCTGCAACAACTTTACCTGCGAGCGTTTTATCCGTCCATAAGGCGGCCTAAAGAGTTTTGAGCCAATTAATTCATCAGCCTGCAAAAAATTGCCCAGGTAGGTTTTGTCGTCAATATGCCAGCCGTTAAGATGATTAAAAGTATGATTACCGATGGCATGGCCATCATTTTTTACCTGCTCAAATACGTCCGGATGCTTGCGCACATTGTCGCCGATGCAGAAAAATGTAGCCTTTGCATTGTGCTGTTTTAAAATATTTAAAACAAACGGTGTAACAATGGGTATAGGGCCGTCGTCAAAAGTGAGAAAAATGGACCTCCTATTATCACCAGCATCCCATAATAGTTTAGGATACAGTGATTTTAGCAAGAATGGTGTTTTAACGAGGTACATTTTGGTTCATAGTTGATGGTTCATAGCTCATGGTAAAATACTATTTACAGCAAACGATTAACATTGGCCCTAAAATAGGAATAATTTAAACATTGAGTTTGTGACTTCTGCTATGAACCATGAACTATCAAACATGAACTAATTAAATGATGCAAAATATATCCCGATTTAAACTATTGATGTTGCCGGCCGCCGCCCTGTTGATGATGATGGGTTTAAGTGCAAATGCCCAGCGGGTGATCAGCCTGCAGCAGGCGGTTGACTCGACTATCAAAAACAACCTCACCATAAAGCAGGCGCAACTAACCGAGGCATTGGCCAACCAGGATTATAATCAGGCAAAATACAACCAGTTGCCCAGTCTTACTGCGAATCCACAGGGAGGATACTATTTCGGAAAAAGCCAGATCGCCGGTGCATTCGCTTATTCATCTTCAGCGTTAAACATCCAGGGACAGGCCAATGTGTTGGTCACCCTTTACCAGGGCGGCCAGTTGCGTAACCAGATTTTGCAAAATAAATTGACGCTGGACGTTGACAAAACCAGCACTGCAAAAGTTAAAAATGATTTGCTGTTAAATGTTGTCACCGATTATCTAACGATATTGACCGATCAGGACCTTGTAATAGCTGCGAAACAACAATTAGACCTTGCAAAAATCACGCTCGACCGCGCACAGAAGAATTTCGATGCCGGAAATGCGACAAGGGCCGATCTGGCGCAGGCACAAGCGCAAGTAGAAACTGCGGGGCTGACTTTAACAAACGATCAAAACCAGGTTGACCTGGCAATTTTGGTGTTGAAACAATATATGGAAATGGATCCGACAACAGACATTGCGGTTGTAAAGCCCGACATAAGTAAGTTAACCAACATCCAAACGGTATTTAATGCTGCGGAAGTAATCAAGACAGCGTTTAGCACCAGCCCTGATATTCGTTTGGCAGAGTTGCAGCAGCAGTCCTACGCACAGGCAATAAAGGTCGCAAAAGGCAACTACTATCCCGCGTTAAGCTTGTATGCGGGCCTTGGAACAAGTTATTCAAACCAGGCGTCGACATTCACGGGGTTGACACCGCTCGGCACTTCTTCTCCTATTGGAGTGGATAAAGTTAACGGCGATACAGTTGTCGCCCCAAATTTTAAACAAAACTTCGCTTCAATTCCGTTCAAAACACAGTTGAGCAATAACTTTAATCAATTTTTTGGGCTTAGCCTCCAGATACCTATTTTTAACCATTATACTGCCCGCACCTCGGTTACCAAAGCAAAACTGAACTACGAATATGCCGAGGTTACCACTCAGCTCGCTAAAAACACGTTAAGCAAAACCATCATCCAGGCTTTGCTCGATCTGGAGTCAGCCGAAAAAAGCTATCAGTCAGCATTAAAAACATACGAGGCCAACAAGGAAGCATTAAACGTTACCAAACAAAGGTATGACGCGGGGTTGGTAAATACGCTGGATTATAATACCGCGCTTACCAACTACAATACCGCGCAAAATCAAATGATAGAAGGACAATATCAAGTTGTTTTCAGGAGTAAGGTGATTGATTATTACCTTGGCAATACCATAACTTTATGATGTGCGAATGTGCAGATATGTAAATGTGCAGATGTATATAAAAGAGAAAAAACGAAAATTAAAATAAATCTGATTTCCGAGATCGGAAATTCGAAATCCGAAATAAAAAAGAATCATGGGAAAAACTACTAAATATATTTTGATTGGCCTTGGGGTCGTGCTTGTTTTGATAATTATTTTAATAGCAACGAAGAAACCGGCTTTAACAGAGGTGGCAACCGATAAGGTTGCAGTACACGAGATCAATGAAACCGTATCGGCCAGCGGTAAAATTAAACCGCATATCGAGGTAAAGATCAGCCCCGAAGTTTCGGGCGAAATCGTAGAGCTGCCGATAAAGGAAGGCGACGTGGTAAAAAAGGGGGAACTGCTTTGCAAGATCAGGCCCGACATTTTACAATCCGAGCTCGACCGCGCCCAGGCGCAGTATAATACCCAAAATGCACAGATCGGCAACGCAAAAGAATTGCTGAACCAGTCCAAAGCTGCGCTGGACAACGTGGAATCGATCTATAACCGCGATAAACCGCTGCATGATAACAAAGTGATCACCGATGCGGAATTTGAAGTGGCTAAGTCGAATTACCTGTCCGCAAAAGCGCAATACGAAGCCAACAAGCAAAACGTGATCAGCACCACATACGGTCTTGCGCAGTCGCAGGCCTCGGTGAAAGAGGCACACGATAACCTGGTAAAAACCACCATTTACTCACCGGTTGATGGGGTGGTATCGAAGTTATCAGTGGAAAAAGGCGAGCGCGTTTTGGGTACCCAGCAATTTGCGGGCACCGAAGTGATGACGATATCAGACCTTAGCCAACTGGACGTTAACGTGGATGTAAATGAAAACGACATTAATCGTATACAGCTTGGCGACTCATCCAAAATTGAGGTAGATGCCTTTTTGGGCAAGAACTTCAGTGGGGTAGTAACCGAGATCGGCAGCTCGGCCAACGTAGTGGGCACCAATGCCGACCAGGTGACCAACTTTACCGTTAAGGTGCGCATCAACCCCGATTCATATAAAAATCTGCTGGTAAAATCGGCTGCTAACCCCAACCCGTTCCGGCCCGGCCTGACTGGTACTGTTGAAATCAAAACCAACCATGCCAAATCATTTGACGTGCCCATACAATCAGTGACTACCCGCGAGCAAAAGAAACCCACCATGTCACCTGCCAATGGAAACAACCAGGGCGCCGGGGCAAGCGACAGCAGCAATAAGCCCAAAATAACTACTTTGGCGAAAGAATACGTCTTTATTTATAAAGCAGGTAAGGTGAAGCAAGTACAAGTTACAACCGGCATACAGGATGATACTTACATACAGATCCTCTCCGGCCTGAAAGAAGGCGATGAAGTAGTTTCCGCTCCGTTCTCGGCTGTGTCCAAAGACTTAAACGACGGAATGGCCGTTCAAAAGGTAGATAAGAGCAAGCTGTTTGCAGGTAGCGGGCAGTAGGTCGGCTGGTAGTATCCAGTTTGCAATCGGCAGTGTTTAGCTGCGAACTGCGAACCGGAAACTGCAAACTATTTTATTTAGATTTGTCCCGTCAATTAAACCTGGCGGGACATTTTTATTTATTGATGAGTAAACAGGGCAGCAAGATCACCGTTGTCGGCGGCGGAAGCTGGGCAACAGCCAATATTAAAATACTTACCGATAACACTGTCGAAAAAGAGATTTTTTGGTGGATGCGCAATGAGCAAGCTGTTGAGCATATCCATAAGTTTAAACACAATCCCCATTATTTAAGTTCGGTTGAGATCAGCCTTCCGGCGCAAAATATTTCTACTGATCTGCCTGCGCTGATACACGAGGCCGACTATGTGCTGCTCAATGTACCCGCTGCATTTTTAAAACAGGCGCTCACCGGCATTTCGCCCGATGACTTCGCCGGCAAAAAGATCATCTCGGCCATAAAGGGCATCGTACCTGATGAGAACCTGATCATCGGCGAGTTTTTGAACCAGCATTATGACGTTTCCTTTGACGATTTCCTGGTCATCAGCGGCCCCTGCCATGCCGAAGAAGTGGCGCTGGAGAAACTGTCCTATCTTACCATCGCCTCGAGCGATGACGAGCTTGCCGCCACATTCGCAGGGATGTTCAGCACCCGGTATATTAAAACCATTGTTTCGGATGATATCTACGGCACCGAATACGGCGCTGTTTTAAAGAATATTTACGCCGTCGCCGGGGGGATTTGCCATGGTGTTGGTTATGGCGATAACTTCCAGGCGGTACTAATATCGAATGCCATCCGCGAAATGGAGCGCTTTGTAGCTGCCGTTCACCCCATCGAGCGCGACATCAAAGAATCTGCCTACCTGGGCGACCTGATGGTGACTGCTTATTCGCAGTTCAGCCGCAACCGTACGTTTGGCAATATGATCGGCAAGGGCTATACAGTAACATCGGCACAACTGGAAATGAACATGATAGCCGAGGGCTATTATGCAGTAAATTGCCTACACCAGGTGAATAAACAGTACAATGTGTTTATGCCCATCTGCGATGCCGTTTATGCCATTTTATACCAGAAACGACCTCCCGCCCTCGAAATGAGGCATTTGGCCGAACATTTGAGTTAGTTACTATATATCTAACTAATTTCAATTCTATCATTATGAAAAATTTATTGAAAGTGGCAATTGTTGCCGCTGGTATTCTCTCTTTCGGACAAGCGCGTGCGGCGTCAACTCCGATCGATACTGTCGTCCATAAGGTGAAACATGCAGCAAAAGCAGTCGGTCATGCTACCGCGCACGCCGCCGCAACCGCCGATGCAGCAGTTGTTGACAAAAGATATGATGGCAAATTCGGCCCTGATGGCCAGGCGATTTATATCAACAAGCATTCGCACTATTACTATGTGAATAAAACCGGCCACCGGGTTTATTTGAAAAAATCGCAGTTGATGGATAAACCAACGAAGTAATTGACAGTCTTAAGTTCGAAGTCTGAAGCCGCCCTAATTGCCGCTTTGGGCTTCACACTTAAGACTTACATTAACAATGGCGATGAACAAGTATTTATTGATAGTTGTACATGTGGCCTGTGCAGCCATACTGGTTACAGCCGCGTGCACAAGTCCTGTAAAAAACAA
>DASRTD010000130.1:0-21735 GCA_035656115.1 Mucilaginibacter sp. | reverse complement strand
CAGCATCGGCGGAACGTTTAGCCATCCCGTATCCGTATCGGTGGATGTAGCCGGCGATGTCTATGTGGTCGATTCAAATACCCACCTGGTGTACAAGATCCCGGCAGGGGGCGGCAATGCGGTAACGTTCAGCTCCGCCTTTGCCAACCCTACCGGCGTGGCAGCCGATGCCGCAGGCACGGTATACGTGGTAGATAAAAGCACCGGCGATGCCTATAAAATACCTTTTGGCGGCAGCCCGGCAGTGATCGGCACCGGCTTCAGCAACCCTACAGGGATAGCCGTGGACCAGGCTTATAATGTCTTCGTTTCCGACGCCACGGCCAACACGGTAACCGAGATCCCGGCCGACGGCAGCAGCAACGTTACCGCCAGCGGCTTTATCACCGCCGGCAGCGTAGCGGTTGACGGGGCAGGAAATGTATATGTAGGCGATGGGGGCAGCAGCACGGTAAAAGAAGCCAAACCGGCCGGCGGCTATTTCATCACCCCGGCCCTGCCGCTGGGCCTGGTGTTGAGCGCCAGCACGGGCACCATCAGCGGGACGCCGCTTTTGGCAAAGCCGGCCACCAATTATACCATCACCGGGTATAACACCGGCGGCGGCGGCACCACGGTCGAGAATATCACCGTCATCTCCAACAACCCCAACCTGATGGCCCTGAACATCAACGGGACATTAACCCCCGGATTTGCCCCCGGCACCACCAGCTATACAGCCAGTGTAGGCAATGCCGTAACTTCGATCAACGTCAACCCCATCCCGCGCGACCCGGCCTCGACTGTAAAAGTAAACGGCACCCTGGTGACCACAGGTTCGGTGGCAGTTCCGCTGAGCGCAGGATCGAACACGATCACCACGATCGTGACCGCCAGCGATGGCACCACTACCAAAACCTATACCATCACTGTGACCCGGGCCCCGTCGACAAATGCTTACCTGTTGTACTTATCGGCAAAAAGGGCGGCACTGTCACCCAGCTTTGCTTATAAAACATTTGCTTACACCTCAAGTGTGCCCAATTCAACCAGTTCGGTAGCGGTGATCCCCAGTGTGCTGGATTTAACAGCAACCGTAAAAGTGAACAACACGTTAGTGGCCAACAAAACGGCATCAGGGCCGATACCATTAGCCGTGGGATCAAACACCATCACCGTATTGGTAACGGCACAGGATAACACCACCACCCAAACTTATACCATCACCGTAACACGCGCGGCAGGCGGAATCGACAGCTTTGTCCCGATAGCTATCGGGACCGGAATCAGCGTCACAAAACCGACTGAAACCGTAACACTGGCGGACGATGGCATTATGGTACACCAGGGCGTCTCTCCAAACGGGGACGGTATCAACGACTTTTTACAGATCGATAATATCACCCAATATCCCGACAACAAGCTGGCCATCATGAACCGTAACGGGCAACTGGTCTACGAGACACAAGGCTACGACAATACATCAAAAGTATTCGACGGCCACAGCAACAAGAACGGGCAGATGCAGCAGCCGGGAACTTATTTTTACCAGCTGGACTATACCGTAAACGGCATCACCAAACATAAAACAGGGTTTTTGGTGCTGAAGTATTAAGGATTACGGCTATTAGCGGGCCTGCTCATAAAGTCTATACTTTGTGTGCAGGCTCGCCATTTATATTATTAAATAAGAAATATTAACAGCGATTTAACTACTCGTGGACAATTTATTGATCTAAGGTTAAAAAATTCTTCATTTCTTATTTATTTCGTTCTTGTGAGAAAAAAATAATTAGCTTTAGTGACAGATTTCAAACCAACACCAATAAAGATAGACCATGATCACAAGGAAACGCTTCATTTTTCTTCTAACCTGCGTTTTATTTTTTGGATACGCCTCAGCTCAAGCGCCGAAAATTAGCTATGCAAGCCCGCAGGTCTATACAGTAAATACTGCTATTAGCCCATTGTCACCCACAAATACTGGCGGCGCAGTTCCAACACCCACACCGGTCGACTTAGCAGGGACGTTTAACAACCTGACAGGGATCGCCATTGATGCATCGGGAAATGTGTACGTGGCAGAAAATGGTAATAGCGCGGTAAGGGAAATCCCCGTAGGGGGAGGCGCACCAATCACTATAGGCTCCGGTTTTAACCACCCTCCGGGGGTGGCGGTGGATGCTTCAGGCAATGTCTACGTTGCTGACTTTTACAATAATGCTGTTAAAAAAATTCCTTTCGGAAACGGTGCGGTAGTAACAGTTGCGACCGGATTTAATGGCCCATATGGTATAGCGATCGATGCAACAGGCAACCTTTACGTCAGCGATTTCAATAACAACGAGGTAAAGAAAATTCCGACGGGCAGCAGCACGCCGGCGGTTATTGGGTCTGGTTTTGCTAGTCCAACAGGCGTGGCCGTTGACGCATCAGGCAATGTATATGTGGCTGATCGCGGAAACAATGCTATAAAGAAAATACTGACAAGTAACGGAAGTACGGTGACGCTTTCTGCCGGCAGCGGCAACCCCGACGGCGTGGCCGTGGATGCCGCAGGCAATGTATATTTTGCTGACACCAACCTCGCCTCGATTACCGAGATACCTATCGCCGGGGGAAATAATATTGCGGTCGGTTCGGGATTTGTTACACCCACTTGTGTGGTGGTTGATACTAAGGGGGATATTTTTATTGGCGATAATGGAAACGGAGTAGTAAAAGAAGTTGCATTCGGGGGCTACAAAATAAGCCCGACCCTTCCGGCAGGGCTAAGTTTTAATATGGGCACCGGCGTTATCAGCGGTACGCCCACAGCGGCTACCGCCGCTGCAAACTACACCGTTACCGCCACAAATAGCGGCGGCAGCGGCACTGCAGTGATCAATATTACGGTTAATTTGCCCGCGAAACCTATTATCAGCTATAGCACACCACAAGTTTATATTGCAACAGAGGCTATCACGCCGCTTTCACCGGTAAGTACGGGCGGGCCAATACCCCCGACGGGAGCTTTTTCAGTAAGCCCCGCACTGCCGTCGGGCCTAAGCATGGATGTAAATACAGGTACCGTTAGCGGTACACCTACAGGCGCCAGCCCTGCTACCAATTATACCATTACAGCGACAAATGCGGGCGGTGGCGGTACAGCGGTTGTCAGCATCGCCGTTAATTTGCCGGCAAAACCGGCTATTAGTTATAGCTCCCCTCAGGTGTATACTACCACCGAGGCTATCAATTCACTTTTTCCCAACAGCACAGGCGGACCCATACCTTCAAGCGGCGCTTTTTCAGTAAGTCCCGCGTTGCCGGCAGGTTTAAGCCTCAACGTGAACACCGGCGCGATCAGCGGGACACCTACCGTTTCAAGTCCGGCAATAAACTACACGGTTACGGCAACAAATGCCGGGGGCAGCGGAACAGCTATTATTAACATAACGGTTAATCCCTACCCAGGACCCATAATCAGCTATAATACCCCGCAATCGTACCCGCTGGGGTTTGCCATAATACCGCTTTCTCCTTCATCAAACGGGGTGGGGGCTGCAGGCAGCAGTAACATTACAAGCGTAGGTTCTGGGTTTAGTAACTCAACGGGCGTTGCCGTTGATGCTGCTGGCAATGTGTACGAGGCGGACAACGGGTCCAGTACAATTAAAGAAATTCCTGTTAACGGCGGGCCAGTGCTTACGTTAGGCTCAGGTTTTAATCATCCTGCCGGTGTCGCCGTGGATGCTTCAGGCAACGTATATGTTACTGACTTTTACAATAATGCCGTTAAAAAAATTCCTTCCGGAAATGGGGCAGTGGCGACGATTGCGACAGGGTTTAACGGCCCGTATGGCATAGCGATTGACGTCACCGGCAACCTCTACGTTAGCGATTTCAACAACAACGAGGTAAAGAAAATCCCGGCGGGGAACGGAACGCCGGTTGTTATTGGGTCGGGTTTTGCAAATCCTGCCGGAGTAGCCGTGGATGCATCAGGTAATGTATATGTAGCGGACCGCGGACACAATGCAATAAAGGAAATTCTGGCAAGCAACGGAACAACCATACTTATCGCTTCCGGAAGCGGGAATCCTAACGGCGTGGCTGTAGACGTCTCAGGTAACGTATATTTTGCAGATACGAATAACACGTCGATGGAGGAGATACACGTGGGATCACTTGCAATAACGTCCGTTGGAAGTGGCTTTGTTACGCCTACCGCTGTTGCCACCGGGGTAGCTGATTCAAACATTATATATGTTGACTCAAACGGGAATGGTATCATTTATAAGGTAACACCAACGGGCGGGTTCTTTATCAGCCCTGCATTACCGGCGGGTTTAGCTTTATCGTCAAGTACCGGCGCTATAAGTGGTACACCAACGGTAGTTAGTCCCGCAGCGAATTATAAAGTTACAGCTTATAACGTAGGGGGAAGCGGCTCAGCAATTGTCAATATATCAGTTTATAATACGAATGCCGGGTTAGCGAGCCTTGCAACAAGCAGCGGCACACTTTCTCCGGTTTTTTCAACCGCGGTAACCTCTTACACCGTTAGCGAGGCAAACACCACTTCCACAATAACTGTTACGCCAATGGCCAGTCAATCGTCGAATACCATCACCGTCAACGGGGTTGCCGTTGCCTCGGGAAGTCCCTCAAAGCCAATTTCGCTGACTGTCGGCTCCAATGCCATTAGCATAATTGTTAAATCGTCCGCCGGACAAATAATAGGCAATTACACGATCACCGCAAACAGATTACCGTCATCAAATGACAACCTTGCAAGCATGACCATCAGTGCTGGCGTATTAAGCCCGGCGTTTTCAAGTGCAGTGACCAGCTATAAGGCGTTTGTAAGCGACGCTATTACAACTTTTTCAGTAACACCTGTGGTTACCGATTCAACGGCGACCGTAACCGTTGATAATCAAGCCGTGGCGTCAGGAAGCGTTTCCACTCCGGTTCCTTTGTCAGAGGGAACAAACACCGTTTCTGTGGCAGTTACCGCTCAGAACGGAACAACTACCCAAACCTATTCGATATCAGTATTTCGTGGAGCATCCACCAATGACAACCTTTCTGCGTTAAAGATTAGCGCCGGGACACTAACACCTGCTTTTTCCGGCACCACCATCAGTTACACGGCAAATGTAGGCAATGCCGTAGCCTCAATTACCGTTACGCCAACAGCAGCAGACGCAACGGCCACTGTAACAGTAAATGGCACGGCCGTAACTTCAGGCACGAGTTCCTCAGCCATTCCGTTGATGGTCGGTTCAAATATCATCGCTATGGTAGTTACAGCGCAGGACGGCACCACGACTAAAACCTATTCGGTAACCATCACCCGTGCGCCGTCAACGAACGCCTATTTGTTATATCTATCGGTGCAAACCGCAACGCTTTCACCCAGTTTCGCCTATAAAACATTTGCGTACACATCTAATGTGCCCAATGCAACCAGTTCAGTAACGGTAACCCCAAGTGTACTTGACCTGACTGCAACAGCAAAAGTGAACGGCGCAACCGTGGCCAACAAGGCAGCCTCAGGTACAATACCTTTGTCGGTAGGGGCAAATACTATAACAGTTGTGATAACTGCGCAGGATGGAGTTACCACCCAAACCTATACAATTACCATTTCCAGGGCACCATCAACCAACGATAATCTTTCTGCCCTGAGTATTAGTGCGGGGACATTAACACCTTCCTTTGCGAGCGAGACTACCAGCTATTCGGCAGGAGTGACCAATGCGGTATCTTCCATAACTATTACGCCAACGACCAGCGACCCAGCTGCAACGGTAAAAGTTAATGGTACGACTGTTGCTTCCGGATCAGCTTCGGCTGCAATTCCCTTGAATATCGGCGCCAACACAATTACGGTAATGGTGACAGCCCAGGATGGAGCGACTACGAAGAATTATGCAGTTACCGTCACGCGTGCGCTATCAGGTAACGATAACCTTTCTGCATTAAAAATAAGCAACGGTACATTAACCCCTGCATTTGCGACAAGTACTGCCACTTACACTGTAAGTGTGGGTAATGGCGTAACGTCTTTAACAGTTACTCCAACTACCGCGGATCCGACGGCTACTGTAAAAGTAAATGGCATTGCCGTTACCTCCGGAACAGCATCAGGCGCCATTGCATTAAATGTGGGCGCAAACACCATAACCACGGTAGTAACTGCGCAGAACGGAACCTCCACTCAAACGTATTTGGTCACCGTCACAAGGGCGCCGTCGACAAACGCTTACTTGTTATATCTATCGGTACAAACGGCAACCTTGTCGCCAACCTTTGCCTACAAAACATTTGGTTACAGTTCCAATGTACATAATACAACCAGTTCAGTAACGGTAACTCCCAGTGTGTTGGATCTAACCGCTATGGTAAAAGTGAATGGCACGCCGGTTACCAACAAAACAGCATCGGGCCCGATAGCGCTGGCTGTTGGGGCAAATACAATAACGGTATTGGTAACCGCGCAGGACGGAGTAACAACTCAAACGTATACCCTAACGATAACCCGGGCCGTGACAGGAGCGGATAGCTTTGTCCCGATAACCATCGGGACGGGCATAAGTGTAATACAGTCAACCCAAACGCCGGTTTTAGCAGATGACGGCATCATGGTACACCAGGGGGTATCGCCAAACGGGGACGGTATTAACGACTTTTTACAGATCGATAATATCACCCAATATCCCGACAACAAGCTGGCCATCATGAACCGCAACGGGCAACTGGTCTACGAGACACAAGGCTATGACAATACATCAAAGGTATTCGACGGACACAGCAACAAGAACGGGCAGATGCAGCAGCCGGGAACTTATTTTTATCAACTGGATTATACCATAAACGGCATCACCAAACATAAAACAGGGTTTTTGGTGCTGAAGTATTAGAAATTACGGCGACTATGAATCACAAGTTGTCGATTCATGAGCCGGGAGGAAACGATTAATAGCGAGCCTGCATGTAGAGTCTATACTTTGTGCGCAGGCTCGCTATTTTCTGATCTATCTGAAAATATTCCTTCTTCAATCAAATCGAAAGATTGGTTGCGGCAACAAAAAAAAAGCTGACGCTATTGAAGAGAAGTTTTTTATGGTAGTTGCGTGATACGCAAATGGCATCACGAAAGATAATGCATATGCTTTGGTAGCGAGGGACTAACGGTTATTAGATTAATTCGAAAATCTTTCCTTCAAAAATCTCCCCGTATATGAATCTTCCTCCTCAATCAAATTTTCCGGTACACCTTCAAAGATCACTTTGCCGCCATTGTCGCCACCTTCAGGTCCGATATCGATCACCCAGTCGGCGCATTTGATCACGTCCATATTGTGCTCGATAACAATGATAGTATTTCCATGGTCGAGCAGGGCGTCGAATGATTTCAGCAGTTTTTTAATGTCGGCAAAGTGCAGGCCGGTAGTCGGTTCATCAAAAATAAACAGGGTTTTATTGGTGTTGTTGCCCTTTACCAGGAACGATGCCAGCTTAATGCGCTGGGCCTCGCCCCCAGACAATGTGTTTGACGACTGCCCCAACTGCACATAGCCAAGGCCCACGTCCATTAACGGTTTTATTTTGGCGATGATCTTTGGCTCTTTTGCGAAAAACTCAAGCGCTTCCTCAATCGTCATACTCAATACGTCCGCAACACTTTTATCTTTATAGGTTACATCGAGGATATGCTGTTTAAAGCGCTTACCGCCGCAGGTCTCGCAGGTAAGGAATATATCGGCCATAAACTGCATCTCTATTTTTACCTCGCCTTCTCCCTGGCAAACATCGCAGCGGCCACCCTCTACGTTAAAAGAGAATGCTGAGGGTTTCAATCCTGCTGCTTTTGCGCGCGCCTGTCCGGCATAAAGGTTACGTATCTCGTCCCAGGCTTTCACATAGGTTACCGGGTTTGAGCGCGACGAACGGCCTATGGGATTTTGATCAACCATTTCGACTTGTTCTACCTTACCATAATCACCATCAATAGCATCGTAAGCGCCAGTTTGTTCGCTGTTGTAGTTTCCGAGTGTTTTCTGCAGGGCCGGCGCCAGTATGCGTTTTACTAAGCTTGTCTTGCCCGATCCGGAAACACCAGTTACAACTGTGAGTACTCCAAGCGGGAATTTCGCGGTGACATGTTTCAGGTTATTTTCCCGTGCGCCCTTTATTTCGATAAAATCATGCCATTTGCGACGGGTTTTGGGGATAGCAATCTCTTCCCTGCCGCTCAGGTACTTGCCGGTGAGGCTTTTTTCGTCTTTAACTATCTCATCATAAGTCCCGGTAAATACCAGGTGCCCGCCATGCGTGCCAGCTTCCGGGCCGATATCGATGATGTAGTCGGCCGCCTTCATGATCTCTTCTTCATGCTCCACCACAAGGACCGTATTTCCCACATCACGCAGCGATTTTAATACACCGATCAATCTTTGGGTATCGCGCGGATGTAAGCCGATACTCGGTTCATCTAAAACATAAACCGATCCCACGAGACTGCTGCCGAGCGAAGTGGCCAGGTTGATACGTTGCGACTCACCGCCGGACAGCGTATTGGATAGCCTGTTTAAAGTTAAATAGCTCAAACCGACATCATTCAGAAAGGACAGTCTGTTGGTGATCTCCGTTAGCAATCGCTTGCCGATCCTCGTATCTGTTTCATTCAGTTCAACTGTCTTAAAAAAGGCCAGCGCCTTATCCAGCGGCATTAAAACAATATCGGTGATCGATTTGCCATTGATCTTCACATATGAAGCATCTTGTCGTAGCCGGCTGCCTTTACACTCGGGGCAGGTGGTTTTTCCGCGGTAGCGCGAAAGCATCACCCGGTACTGTATTTTATAGGTTTGCTCTTCCAGTTCCTTAAAAAAAGCGTCCAGGCCGCGGAAATACGGGTTGCCGGTCCAAAGTAATCTTTGCTGCTCGTCGGTAAGGTGATTGTATTGGCGATGGATCGGGAAATCAAATTTCAGCGCGTTTTTGATCAGCACATCATTCCAGTCCCGCATTTTCTCTCCCCGCCAGGGCGCAATAGCGCCTTCGTAAATGCTTTTGCTTTTGTCGGGGATCACCAGGTCTTCGTCAATGCCGATCACCTTGCCGTAGCCCTCGCAGCGCTTGCAGGCGCCATAAGGATTGTTAAAGCTGAAAAAATTCGGCGTCGGTTCTTCAAAACGAATGCCGTCTAATTCAAACCGGTCGCAAAAAAACCGCTCCTGCTCATCACTTATTAAAGCCCTCTCCTGTGGAGAGGGTTTGGGTGAGGCTTCCGGCAGCCGGTAGCGCACATAACAATCGCCCTTGCCTTCAAAAAAAGCAGTCTGTATTGAATCGCCCAAACGGCTGATGGTTTCGTCTTCGCCATTTTTCGTGATGCGGTCAATAACGATCCGCACCGGAGGTTTTTGTCGATGGTCCATGGTCGATGGTCCATGGTCTTTTCCACCTTTTGCCTTTGACCTTTCGCCTTTAACCTCAACATCACCTTTCGCCTTTAACCTTTCACCTTTCACCTCTAATTCCTCCTCTTCCCCAAGCCATGAACCATCGTCCACAATGCTCATGTCGTCCAGCAAATCCTCTATCCGCGATAGCTTTTCCCTAAACTCCACGCGGACGAAACCCTTTTGCATCAGCACGGCCAATTCTTCCTTCAGGCTCCGGTTATTGTGCGGGTGAAGCGGGCACAAAATAGTAACCATAGTTTCGTCGGGCATCGCTATAACGAAATTGATTACATCGGTAACCGTATCTTTTTTAACAATACCGCCCGAAACCGGCGAAATGGTTTTGCCTATCCTCGAGAAAAGCAGCTTCAGGTAATCATATATTTCTGTTGATGTGCCAACGGTGGATCGCGGATTTGAAGTAATTACCTTTTGTTCGATGGCGATAGCCGGGGCGATGCCTTTTATATAATCCACGTCCGGCTTATTCATCCGGCCCAAAAACTGGCGGGCATAGGCCGAAAGACTTTCCACATACCGGCGCTGACCTTCAGCGTATAAAGTATCAAAAGCAAGCGAAGATTTGCCGGAACCCGACATGCCGGTTATCACCACCAGTTTGTTTTTCGGGATAGCCACATCCATGTTTTTAAGGTTGTGTACCCTTGCCCCTTTTATAATAATATGATGCTGTGGGTCTTTTTCTGCTTCGTTCATGTTAGTCCATGGTCCATGGTCGATAGTCCATAGTAGCTGCAAAAGATGCCGCTGCTATTGCGCCTGTCGTTACTGTTTTTTTATCAGCTTTTGCGTTTCAAGGAGAGTACCAAGCAACCAATTTGCCATGGACTATCGACCATGGACTATGGACTCCCCCCAAATCGCAAAAATCCTAAAATATTTAGCAGAAAGCAAGTATGTTTAAGAAATTGTTTGTAATATGCCGCCGCCGCCAAAAGAGTTTGCAATAAGCTGACAATTAAGCCGGCAACAACGGCAACATTGTTATTGTATTATAACAAACTATGTTAAAAAACGTTAAATTGCGGCTTCAAAAAGTTTAACCGATAAATAATATTTGTTTTTTTAGTGAATATTTATTTTATTTGGATAACAAAGTGCTAACCCCTAAAGACAAAAAGGTATAGATAAAACTCTACTTAACTAAAATATTTAATTAATTAAGCTAGTAGTTTTCTCTATGGATTTTCAATTGAAAAGTGACCAGGATCTGATCCATCTTTATGTTGCGGGTGAAGAAGGCGGGCTTGTTGAGTTGATCCGCCGCTATCAAACCAAAATATACACTTCCATTTATTTACTGGTAAAAGACGAATACCTGGCTGAAGATATTTTCCAGGACACCTTTATTAAAGTCATAAATACCTTAAAGGCCGGCAAATACAACGAAGAGGGCAAGTTTTTGCCCTGGGTTACCCGTATTGCCCACAATTTAGTGATCGATCATTTCCGCCGTGAGAAACGTGCGCCGATGATCAGCAACGGCGATGATTTTGACATTTTCGAAGTCCTTGGAAATTACGACGAAAGCACTGAAGACCGCATGGTGCGCGAGCAAACCTATAAGGACCTTAAATCATTGATCCACCTGCTCCCCGCAGAGCAAAAAGAGGTGCTGATCATGCGCCACTTTGGCGATATGAGTTTTAAAGAAATAGCCGATATTACCGATGTAAGCATCAATACCGCCCTCGGCCGTATGCGTTACGCGCTGAATAACCTGCGCAAAATGATGCTGAGCAAGGAAATGAGTTTGAAGAATTAAGGTGAGTCCGAAAGTCCGGAAAGTCGGAAAGAAAAAGGATTAGGTAGATTTCATTATGTTGTTCTTCCAAAAAAGCATCGCGGCGCTTAAATTACCGTCGCTTTTCAGTTTTGACGAAACCGCCTTTTTAGCTTTAAAAACAGTCTTTTTCCACCAGGTATTCATCTTTCGGACTTTTCCGACTTTCCGGACTTTCGGACTAAAAAGAAAAATTTCATTTAATTTTCATCTTCATAAAATATTATCTTTATGCTGTCGTTGTTACAATAAACAAATAGTAAAAGCTTATGGATGAAACCTCTACTACAACTTTAAATTTACTTACTAACAGGGACGAGATGAAGGGGGAATTGCAGGAGAATCTGGACGGCGACGAGTTGATATTTTATCACTCGCTTCGGGCCGATCTGGATCAATTGAAAAAGAACCCCAAAATTCAAACTATCCATCAAATACTCGATTATTCAAAGAGTTTGC
This sequence comes from Mucilaginibacter sp., assembly GCA_035656115.1. Classification (GTDB taxonomy): domain Bacteria; phylum Bacteroidota; class Bacteroidia; order Sphingobacteriales; family Sphingobacteriaceae; genus Mucilaginibacter. Next base: position 10,032 of record DASRTD010000130.1, on the reverse strand, counting down.
GTTAGTAGTATCTTAAACTTACTGGTTCACCGGTCATTGTGGTTTTTTTAAACGATTGATGACTTGGTGAACCTTTCTATTTTTAGTTTATTGGTTCACTGGTTCATTTGTTCATTGGTGCAATGTTCGTTAGTTTAGCGGCGGATAATCGACCGCATTTGCCTGCGACAGGTGGCCCGTCCGCAAATACCAATGAACTAATGAACCAGTGAACGAATGAACAAACCCGAGCGCTACAAACACTTCGTCGAATATTTCGCTAAACATCAGCCCGGGGCGGAGACCGAGCTGCATTACGGTAGTCCTTATGAGTTGCTGGTGGCCGTTATTCTTTCCGCGCAATGTACCGATAAGCGGATCAACCAGGTTACGCCGGCCTTATTTGAGCGGTTCCCGACGCCGGAATCATTGGCTGCCGCTTCTGTTGATGAGGTTTTTAACTACATTCGCAGCGTAAGCTATCCAAATAATAAAGCCAAACATTTGGTGGGCATGGCCAAAATGCTGGTGGAAGTGTTTAATGGCGAGGTGCCCGCCACGCAGGATGAACTGCAAAAGCTGCCCGGCGTTGGCCGCAAAACTGCCAATGTAATTGCATCCGTGGTGTACCAGGCGCAGGCCATCGCCGTTGATACGCATGTTTTTCGGGTCGCTAATCGCATCGGCTTAACCACTAATGCCAAAACTCCTTTAGCAGTCGAAAAGCAATTGCTAAAATACCTGCCGCCCGATGTGCCGCGCATTGCGCATCATTGGTTGATATTGCACGGCCGTTATACCTGCCTTGCACGAAACCCCAAATGCGGGGTTTGCCCGATCAGTTGGTTTTGCAGGTATTATGAACGGACGCACACTGAAGCCGCGCTGCAAAAAGCAGAGGCACTTAAAGTTAAGGAGGTGAAAGAGCGAAAAAAGAAGGCTGCTGTAAATAAAATCAGCAAGGAATTGAAGAGGCGGAGTGTTGATAACAATGGTTGATTAAATTGATTAACTTCGTTAAGTTAGCATTGTTATTGGTAAATGGTTTAATCTATTCAACGTAATAAGCCAGCAGAACGTAATCGAAAAATATTTACTAAAATAATTAGTATTTATCAAAACAACTTTTTACATTTGCTAATATAATTAAAACGAGATGAGCAACGCAGATAAATTGAAGGCATTACAGCTAACGTTAGATAAGCTGGAAAAATCGTATGGTAAGGGTACCATCATGAAGCTGGGCGATACCGTTATTGAACCAACCGAAGTAATTTCAACAGGCTCGATTGGGCTCGATATTGCTTTGGGTGTTGGTGGTTTGCCAAAAGGCAGGGTGATTGAAATATACGGCCCGGAATCATCCGGTAAAACCACGCTGGCTATCCATGCCATCGCCGAATCGCAAAAAGCCGGCGGGATTGCCGCGTTTATCGATGCGGAGCATGCTTTCGACCGCAGTTACGCCAAAAGACTGGGCGTTGATGTGGAAAACCTGCTCATCTCGCAGCCTGACAACGGCGAACAGGCATTAGAGATCGCCGACAACCTGATCCGCTCCGGCGCGATCGATATATTGGTGATCGACTCTGTTGCCGCACTTGTTCCCAAAGCGGAAATTGAAGGCGAAATGGGCGACTCAAAAATGGGCCTGCAGGCGCGCTTAATGTCGCAGGCTTTGCGTAAGCTGACCGGCACCATCAGCAAAACCGGGTGCTGCTGCATATTTATCAACCAGCTGCGTGATAAGATCGGCGTGATGTTTGGTAATCCTGAAACCACTACCGGCGGTAATGCACTCAAGTTTTACGCGTCCGTACGTTTGGACGTTCGTCGTATTTCGCAGATAAAGGATACCGAGGAAGTATCCGGTAACCGCGTAAAGGTAAAAATTGTAAAAAATAAAGTAGCGCCGCCATTCCGTATAGCCGAGTTTGATATCATGTTCGGCGAAGGTATCTCCAAAGCAGGCGAGATCATCGACCTGGGCGTTGATCACAACATCATCAAAAAATCAGGGTCCTGGTTCAGCTATGGCGAAACCCGCCTTGGCCAGGGTCGCGATGCCGTTAAACAGCTGATACTGGACAATCCTGAACTGATGGAAGAACTGGAAACTAAAATCAAACAAACCGTTACCGGGGAGCATTTGGTAGAAGTTTAACTTGGGATTACACCGATTTTATTTTTCGGGATTACACCGATTTAAGAAGTGATTTCACCGATTTTGAAGAGCCTTCCGGTTGGGAGGCTTTTTTATTTGATAATAGATGTAGATTTAATGGATATTTAACCTTGATCTAGTTAAAGAAACTATGGATAAATGGTTTACAGTTTTAGCCAGCAGTTCGCCACAGAAACTTTGGATAATTCGGGGCCGACTTGAGTCAGAAGGAATTGAGTGCTTTATAAAAGACGAATGGAATGTTCAGTCAGATCATCTTTATTCAAATGAGCTAGGAACGGTTAAACTCCAGGTATTACAAAAGGATGAAGAAAGGGTTCTTGAAATTTTAAAAGAATCAGGCTACTTGAAGGATGAACCTGTTCGTCGTGATTTCCTGACGTCAATCGATAAAAAAACGGCCAATTTTGTCTTTTTGAAAAAACTGCCAGTGACAAAGAGGATAATTGTAATGGTCCTTTTAGCCAGCTTAGTTCTTGGGACAATATTATATTTTAGTTTTAAACCAAGCACTTATGATATGCTCACTAATACATGGTGGTGCGTCAACAAGATTTATTATCGGGGCAGGTTGCTTCAGCCCAACACACAGCAGGCCTTAAATATGAACTTAGTAGATAGAAATGGGAATAGTGTAAATTGTGAAACCTTGAATTTAATGAAGGGCAATTATATCAGTCTTCCCGGTATAAACAGCGATAGCGTCGAGGGTTATTGGAAATATAGCGATAGTGAGACAATTTTTATAAATGTTAATAGCCTAAAAAAAATTTATAATGGGACGTACTATATAGACGTTTCTTATAATCGCCTTATTTTAAAATCGAAAACAACCGAGATATACGCTAATAGGATGAGCTTTTGAGACTTTGCTATTAGCCTTCAATTCCTTATTTTTAGTTCTCATAAACCATCAGTATGTTTACCATCACTCGCACGCTCATCGCAATAATCATCGCTGAGCATTTTTATTTTTTATGGCTAGAAATGTTTGTGTGGACAACGCGCGGGCCAAAAGTATTTACGCATATTCCAGCTGCGCAATTTAAGGATACCAAAGCAATGGCTGCCAACCAGGGTTTATACAACGGATTCCTCGCTGCCGGTTTGCTTTGGACTTTTTTTATTCACGATGCTGCCTGGCAAAATAATGTGTCACTGTTTTTTCTTGGCTGTATCGCTGTTGCCGGGCTTTACGGTGCGTATAGCGTTTCAAAAAGAATCTTCTTTATCCAGGCTTTACCGGCAATAATTGCAATTGGGCTTTTGTTGATTAAATGATCCCCCGGCGCGTTTTTGAGCGACCGCCTCTCTGGCAATCTCCATTTTTCATTTTATTTTTTACGCGGTAAACCCGGTACGAAAAATACCACTTTTTGCTTATGTTATTAGAAGTGTGACGTCAGTAACTTGGTATGGGCGAAGCCTTTAGGGGAAAATACAAGCGGATTGTAATAAGGCCAGTTTCCAAACCAATTTACACTTTAACACATGGCGTCATTTACCAAAGCCGATAAGCAGCACCGCATTATATTGTTGTTGGTTTACCTGTATGTATTGATTTTGGGGATGATGATCATCACAGTACCGCCCGGCTTCGATCCGGATTCAGGCTGGGGCTTTATGGTGATGCACAATATGGAGCAAGGCGCCGCTTTTAATCGCTTAGTTTCGCCCGATCCTGCAAATATTGCTGCAAACCAAACAACTTTTTTGTCATGGTGGTCGCCGGGGCAATACCTGGTTCCTTATTTTCTGAGGGTATCATTAAACATTAACAACGGGCATGCAATATCTCTTTCTGTTATTAGCAGCTCTTTATTGGGATTGACAGGTTTTTACATGTTTTTTAAAAAGCTTGGCTTTACCAGGCTCATAGCCGCACTAAGCACCGCCTTTATTGCTACTCAACTTTTTTTTATTCAGCAATTTGTGTATTATAATGGCGGTGAGTTGTTGCTTTTCGCGTTCCTGGGCTGGTTTCTGTATGGATGCCTCAGTTTCAGCAGGATTACCTGGAAAACCATGCTTTTTATGTTTTTCGCAGGCCTGGTGGGGTTTTTTTTGAAGTCGTCCGTATTGTGGATGCTGTCAGCCGGGGCCATTTGTATTTGGTTGAATGTCTCTCTGGCGGGGACGGGCCGCTTGCCTGGCGAAACAAACTTGCGGAGTGTTTTTGCACGTAGAGGGACCATCCTGACGTTGCTAAGAAATGGCGCTTTGGTATTTCTTCCATTGGTTGCTGCTTTTACATTGATTAGTTTTTTTTACCTGTCGAGAGGCGAAAATCCATCAAACTATAGTGGCCCGCTCCATTTCGTGCCGGAATCGGTTGTATTTCCGCTCGCATCACCATTGACTTCGGGCCTCTCCATCGATGAATTAGTTGACGGATTGATCTATCAGCCCGATGGGCAAACAGTTTCATACCATTTGGCGATTGCTATCCTGTCCGTCTTATCGATGTTTAGTCTGGTCTTTGTTTGGTTGTTAATAAAATTCCGGCCGGGCCGCAATTACCTGGTGGCATTCCTGTCATTCTATGTGGTCGGTTGCCTGTTTTTTTGCTATATGTTTTTAAAACAATTTCCTGTTTCCTACGAGGGAAGGCATTTCCGGATTATCGGTCTGCTGACTATTCCCGGAATTATTCACTTGCTTTATAAATGGCGGTTTAGCAAAGTGGTTTTCTTTGTGTGCTGGGCCGCGTTTGCCTATGTCGGCATGGGTTACTTTGTTAAGACGTTCGCGGGGAACCGGCATGCTGCACGCGGGAGCCTGGGCTTAAGCGAGTCGCTTTACGACACCACTACGATGAAGGAAATCCTCCAACTGGATAACCAGCACCCAAATGATGCGGTTTTTGTCGTGATGAGCCCCGATATTGGAGCTGAAATAATCCATAACCGGGTTATAGCCATTGATGATGAAATGGCGGCGAACGGAGATTTCTCGTCAATAAATTATAAAGGAAAAGGCGGCCGGCTTTTTATTCTCTTGCCCGCGGTATTCATTACTGCGGAGAAGGCCCCGGCTATCCTGAAATCTTTCACGGATTATCACCGGTTTTCCAGCAAACGGTTAAGCCCGGGTTATTACCTCTTTTCCGCCAGCGATTAACCGCGACCATAGATTTTTTGGCCCACGGGTATTGCCGCCGCAGAGCTACAAAACGCCGCCAATTGCTTTGGAGACAACCGCGTCAAGGTTTAGCGCCATGCTTACCCCGTCGGATAGGGAAAACCTGTCTTTAATATAACTTCCCTCATTATAAGCGACCCAGATCTTTCTGTCGCCATCTTCCCATACAACAACTTTTAGCGGCAGATCAAGTGCGGCGACAGGATTTTCTGCCATTATTGGCCCGCCAGCCTTTGGATTGCCGAAAAGGATAAACTCCAACGGTGGTATGGTTAGACCGGCATTTTTCAATTCATCCTGCTGGTCTATCCTGGCATAAATAGTTGCGCTATGCTGCTGCAGGAATGATTGCAGCAGATCGATGGTTTCTTTTACCGGATGGGCGCTTCGGCGAATAATAACTCCCGGTGCTTTCATGGTGGTTGGTGTTATAAGTTTGGCAAGTTCTGCAGGTGAATAAAAACACACATAAATATAGGCCTAAATTAAATCGTTTTTTATCGCCGCCGGTTAAAATTGCGTTTTGTCACATTTTGCCGATCGGTATGAATTCGGTTTTTGGCGACAGGCTAATATAGACGAATAGATCAACCCAACGTCAACTTTAGCAGCAAATTGGTATAAGCATTTCGTCTGCGGGCAATATTCGTTAACTTTGCGCTCCAATAAATAAACGCGTATGCAATATGATGTAATTGTGATCGGTTCGGGCCCTGGCGGTTACGTGGCTGCCATTCGTTGCGCCCAACTGGGTTTAAAGACGGCAATAGTTGAAAAATATGACACGTTGGGCGGCACCTGTTTAAATGTGGGCTGTATCCCGTCAAAAGCCCTGCTTGATTCGTCCGAACACTATCACAATGCAGCCTATGCATTTGCCTCGCACGGCATTAAGCTGGATAATTTAGCCATCGACCTCGATCAAATGATGAAGCGTAAGGTTGAGGTAGTTAATGCCAATACCAGCGGCATCGCGTTTCTGATGAAGAAAAACAAGATCGATGTTTATCATGGAATAGGATCCTTTAAGGACAAAAATACGATCACGATAAAAAAGGCCGATGGCATAGAGCAGGAAATAACCACGAAAAATGTGATCATTGCCACGGGCTCGAAGCCATCTTCTCTACCGTTTATCAAGATCGATAAAAAACGGATCATCACCTCTACTGAAGCATTAGCGTTGACAGAAATACCAAAACATTTGGTTTTGATCGGCGGTGGTGTCATTGGACTTGAACTGGGCTCGGTTTATGCGCGGTTGGGTTCAAAAGTATCTGTAATAGAGTTTATGGATTCTATTATCCCGACCATGGACCGCGGACTTGGCCGGGAATTATTAAAAGTGCTCAAAAAGCTTGGTATGGAGTTTTACCTGGGTCATAAAGTAACGGGAGCAACGGTAAAAGGGAATGAAGTAACGGTGACGTTTGACGACCCCAAAGGTGAGCAGAAAGAACTTAAAGGCGACTATTGCCTGGTCGCCGTCGGCCGTATTGCCTATACCGATGGCCTGGGTTTAGATAAGATTGGCCTGGCAGTTGAAGAACGCGGACGAAAGATTGCCGTTGATGAACACCTTGAAACCAAAGTAAAAGGTGTGTACGCGATAGGCGATGTGATTAGCGGCACAATGCTTGCCCACAAGGCCGAGGACGAAGGTACTCTTGTAGCCGAAATTATTGCCGGCCAAAAGCCGCACATCAATTATAACCTTATCCCGGGCGTAGTTTATACCTGGCCTGAAGTTGCAGCGGTAGGCCAAACTGAAGAACAACTGAAAGAGCAGGGGATATCATATAAAACGGGCTCATTCCCCTTTAAAGCCAGTGGGCGCGCCCGCGCCAGTGGCGATTTGGATGGTTTTGTAAAGGTGCTGGCCCATGCCCAAACCGACGAAATCCTCGGCGTCCATATGATCGGGCCACGCGCTGCGGACATGATTGCGGAAGCGGTTGCCGCAATGGAATACCGCGCTTCAGCTGAGGACGTATCGCGCATGAGCCACGCTCATCCTACCTACACCGAGGCCATGCGGGAAGCTTGCCTGGCGGCAACCGGTAACCGCGCGATACACATCTGACCCGGGCTTATTAATATTTTATTCTTCCGATGCCCAGGGTAAGGCAAATTTCTCTCTGGTATAGGTGAGCCGCTTTCGTCGGCCTCATTGTGTTTTGACCAGCCATTCTTTCAATAAACCCCCGGAAATATTAACAGTCTTACGTTTATTTAAGGTTAATATTTAATAAAACAATTTAATTATTTATTGCCTGATGATTAGGGCATTAACAACTATTAAGAATAAGTATTTTAACGAAAACAAAAATTTATAATACTATTTAAAATATTCTTAGTGGCTATAAAAATAAATGTTTAGACAATCATACAGGTGATTTAACGGTAATAGTTATAGGTGATTTAACGGTAGTTGTAACAAATTGGCGACAGTTATGAATTTGGTTATCAACATTTAAATGTTGATAAAATATGCAATAATAAGAAACATTGTCATATATAACATCGTAGAACAGAGCCTAAACCCATGTGAATTACAAGAGGCTATTATAGAATAGACTAATACATAGCCTCATAGCGCAGGTGGGTTCATGTGTCTACCATGAAGAAGAAGAGAGAGATGAACAATAAGGCTGCCGCTTTTTTAAAATTGATCCTGGGCGGATTAATTGTACTGGCAGCGACAAATCAGGTTTCAGCCGCAACTATCGACTGGAAAGGAACAACAAATTCAAACTGGGCCACGGGGACTAACTGGAGTTCAGGATCTACACCGGCTGCGGGGGATGCTGTTAGGATTGGCGTGGTAGCTTTCACCAATCAGCCAACCATAAGTTCTGCCACCGCGACCACCATTGCCAGTCTTACTTTCGGCACATCCAGTAATATTACACTTACTGTAAACAGTGGTTTCACGCTGACGGTTACCGGTGGCATTGTTCAAAACCCTAATAATGGCGGTAACATCACAACTACACTTGCCGGTGCAGGGTCTATTACAGCTGCATCATTGCAGATTGGTAATACAACTACCTTTCCGCCGGTTCTTGCCACTTACCTCACCGAGGTAATTTCGACAATCAGCAGCTTTCATGTGACCGGCAATGTAACGGTAAACTCATCTAATTTTGATATTACCCTTTTGGCCGTTGGTTATCTTGACGCAACTTTTTCTTTGCAGGGCGGAACGACAACAATTGACGGCACTATATTAACAGTCAATACTACCAGTGGTATCCTTCCTCTTACAATAGCTACACCAAAATTCAGCGTTGACATTCCTTCCGGCTCTGCATTGAGCCCGGTTTTGCAATTAACCAATGCTTCGGCTATCAATACTTCGAGCGTAGCTGGGTCAATAGATTTTTACAACAATACAGGCGGAACCGGAACAAGTACGGTTTATTACAGCGGCACAAGCCAGGAAGTTTATGCTAACACTACCGCGGCCCTTGACAATACGCCCGACACCTACCAATATCTGCAGCTTACCGGCTCTGGTACAGAAACAGTAGATGCAGGTACCCTAACTGTTGCGAACGACATAACCAGTTCGGCAACAGCTGTTGCCTTAAATACCAATAACCCGGCAGTAACCGTTGGCGACAGCTGGACAAACAGCAGTAACGTAACCCAGGGAAGCGGGAATATAACGGTTACAAATGCATTGCAAAACTCCAGCGGTACTTTTCAGCTCGGCACAGGGAACCTGACAACCGCTACGCTGCAAAATAGTGGCGGAACGATTGCCGGCGGATCGGGTCCCGGTGTTGTTACAGTTAGCTCAACATTCCAAAATAATGGGGGTACTTTTCAATGCAATGCAGAAAATGACTACTTTAATGGCTTATACCAAAACACCTCTACATTTACCGCAGGAACCGGCACCGTTTATTTCAATGGCTCAGCGGCGCAATCATTGTCTGACATCAGTGTGGCCGGCACTCAATTTAACAATGTAAGCTTTAGCGGCACCTCGCTGGCAAATCCTAAAACTATGTCTGGATCAGGCGGCTTCGCCGTATCACCCACAGGGATTTTATATATGGTCGGCAGCACTACAAAATTAGTTGCAGGCACGGCAGCAGTAGCTTATTTAACTTTAAAATCCGATACCACAGGTACGGCCACAGTCGCCGATATACCTTCCGGCTCTACCATAACCGGCTTTGTTACCGCACAGCGCTTTGTACAGGGCAGCGCCACTTATAGCGGCGCGGCACACCGATGGGTTGCGCGTAATTATCGTTTAATGTCGTCGCCGGTAAATGAAGGCGCCGACGGCAGCGGAAATTACCCATATAGCATGAATTACCTTGGCGCAAACACCATTATTACCGACTGTACTTCAAGCTATGGAGGCAGGAGCGGAAATCCAAGCCTTTATCTTTTTGATGAATACTACACGCCAAGTAATTCAACATTCATCAGCGGAAATTTTATCGGGGTTACCAATATCAGCAGCACATCGGCAAGCGGGAACATTACCACTACCGATGGGACCTACGGCTCGGCAAAAATTTATGTCGGCGGCGGCTTTATGTTATATTTCCGAGGCGATAATGTTACCCATTTGACCGGCAGCCCCAACAAAACAACTTACCCGTACGTTGCTCCCGAAAGCGTTACTTTCAGTGCCACAGGCAATCTCAACCAGGGGACTTATTCAGTAGTTTCATGGATAGGCAGCGCAGGTTTAATGTATAGTA
>DASRTD010000129.1:0-36421 GCA_035656115.1 Mucilaginibacter sp. | reverse complement strand
GGTTTAGTTTTGTACGGCAATATTAAATGTTGAATGCGTTCCGGGGTGAGATACGGAGCGCATTTTTTTATGCGATTTTTCACACGATTTTTAAAATTTGAATGATTGCAGGATTGCGCAAGGGTTGCTTTGGGTTGTTGCTGCTACCTGGTCGCTCCATCCCATCACGGCCATCATCCTTAAATACTCAGCATGGAGTGGCGCCTCAATTTGGATTTGGGCTTTCGTAACCGGATGTTGAAAAGAGAGTTGCGATGCATGCAAAAGCATGGTGTCCAATTGCCAGCGCTCTTTAAACAATTTGTTTTGTTTGTTGCAACCGTGGGTGCGGTCGCCGATGATGGGATGAAAAATATGGCTGAAATGCTTGCGCAGCTGGTGCATGCGCCCGGTAGCAGGGTTTGCCTCCACCAGCGAATAGCGTGACGTTGGGTGAGCGCCCAGCGGTATATTCAATTCGGCCCGGCCCAGTGTTTTGTAACGGGTGAACGCGTCCTGAAGGGCTCCGTTTTCTTTGCGAAGGGGGTAATCTATTTCGCCTGCATCTTCAACATAGCCCCGCACGATGGCCAGGTACTTTTTAGCAACCAGGTTGTCCGAAAATTGCCGCTGCATCAGTTTTTCCACGTCTTTACTCAGGGCAAACAAAAGTACCCCACCGGTTTTACGGTCGAGCCGGTGGGCAGGAAATACACGTCGGTTCAATTGGTCACGCAAAAGCTGTAGGGCAAATTCGCTTGCATCACTTGCGATCGGTGAGCGGTGTACCAGCAAACCATGCGGTTTGTTTATGGCGACGAGGTGATCATCCTGGTGTAAAATATCAAACAATGGCATATTGATAAATTAAAGCGCTCCCGCTATGCATGGCTGTTTCCGGAAGACCAAAACTGATCAACATTCCATCGATCCCATTGCGCGGGAGCAATCAGAATTGTGATGAGAAGGATAGCCCGTGGTATTACATGCTGCAGGTCCCAAATGGGTTGAATCAGGCCGTGGCCGAAGGAAACGATCAACAGGTCGGCAGCAAGCAGGTATAAAGCGTATTTTCTGAAAAGGCCGATGATCAATAAAAAACCACAGATCAATTCAACGTACGAGGTATAATAGGCAGTGCCCCATATTATCCATTTTGGAAGAAATGTCTTTTCAAAATCTTTAAAAAACATATTGTATACTTTGGCTACCGTGTAGGTAAATGTTTTTCCATAGCCTTGCATCAGGAAGATTATTCCTAATAATGCCCTTGTAAAGAACACCGCTACAGCTCTTGACGTCGTATCATCCACAACTCGTTCAGATAAATTTCAATTCCGAAATCGAACATCCGATCCCGATAGCTATCGGGACCGAAATCAAAATCACACCTCAAAAGTCCCGTTCCGTTCCTGCTCCAGGTAGTTTTGCACCGTTTCAATGGCATTATCTATTACGTCGCTCAAAGCAACAATAAATGCGCCGGGAACAGCCAGGCTCATGGAATGTTTGATGGCATCGATTTCCTTCGGAATGATCTCAAATTTCTTGTCAAGCTCAACGGATTCAATACCCTCAATCAGCAGGCTCAATATGTTTTCGGCAGTGCGGCCGCGAAGGAATTTCTCCTGGCGTAAAATCACGTGGTCAAACATCTCTGCAGCAAGGCGGCCCAGTTCGCGGATGTCCTCATCACGCCTGTCGCCGGTGCCCGCGATAATGCCAATTTTTAGCGGCGAATCAATATGTGTCAAAAACTCCTTTATCCCTTTAAACCCTGCCGGGTTGTGCGCAAAGTCGATCATGAAACGGAAATTCCGGAAGTTGAAAATGTTCATCCTGCCCGGTGTTTGCGCTGCCGACGGGATAAAGGTTTCCAGCGCTATTTTAATGTCCTCGGTTTTAAAATCATACAAAAACGCTGCAAGGGTTGCCGCAAGCACGTTCTCTATCATAAAAGGCACCGTCCCGCCAAAGGTAACCGGGATAAGGCTGGAGCGTTGTACCCTTATCTTCCAGTCGCCCTTTTGTATGGTGACAAAGCCGTTTTCGTAAACACAGGCTATCCCTCCTTTTTTGCAGTGTGATTTGACGATCGGGTTGTTCTCGTGCATGCTAAAATAAGCCACTTTACAGTGAGCCTTTTTACCCATGCGTACGCAATAGTCGTTATCGGCATTCAATACTGCCCAGCCGTCCTTTTTAATCGAGTCGACGATGACCGCTTTTACGCGGGTAAGGTCATCAAGTGTGTGGATGTCGGCCAGGCCCAGGTGATCTTCCTGTATATTAGTAACCACGCCGATGTCGCACTGCCCGAAACCGAGGCCCGCGCGCAAAATGCCGCCGCGCGCAGTTTCCAAAACGGCAAAATCAACTGTGGGGTCTTTTAAAATAAACTCGGCGCTCACCGGGCCGGTGGTATCGCCCTTCATCATCATATTGTTTTGCACGTAAATACCGTCGGACGTGGTGAAGCCCACACGGTAGCCGTTGTTTTTTACGATATGGGCGATCAGGCGGGTAGTAGTTGTTTTTCCGTTGGTGCCGGTAACTGCGATGATCGGTATCCTGGCAGATTTACCCGGCGGGTAAAGCATATCTATCACGTGGCCGGCCACGTTGCGCGGTAAACCCTCGCTCGGCGCAATGTGCATCCGGAAACCCGGGGCTGCGTTCACTTCCAGTATCACCCCGCCAGTTTCTGTAAGCGGCTGGGTGAGGTTTTTTGCCATGATGTCGATGCCGCAAATGTCCAGCCCGATGATCTTTGATATCCGCTCGCAGATAAACACGTTTTGCGGGTGCACATGGTCGGTCACGTCAACCGAGGTACCGCCGGTGCTTAGGTTGGCTGTAGATTTTACGAAAACTTTTTCGCCCTTGGCGGGCACCGTTTCAAGGGTATATCCCTTTTTCTCCAACAGGTCCATAGTATCCCGGTCGACGGTGATCAGCGTCAAAACCTTTTCATGCCCGTAGCCCCGTCGCGGGTCGGTATTTTCTTTGTCGATGAGTTGCTGAATATTAGAAACGCCGTCCCCCTTTACATGCGCCGGGTCACGCAACGCCGCCGCCACCATTTTGTTATCGATCACCAATACCCTGAAATCATATCCGGTAACAAAACGCTCTACGATAACCCGCCGTGATATTTTAGCGGCATGCTCATAGGCAGCGACGGCATCTTCTCTGTTGCGGATATTGATGGAAATGCCTCGTCCATGGTTGCCGTCAAGCGGCTTAAATACCAGCGGGAAGCCAACTTTGCGGATCGCTTCGTCAATGCCTGCCGATGAAGAAATGGTTATACCCTTCGCCACAGGTATTGCCTGCTCCAGCAGCATCCGTTTGGTTTCGTCTTTATTGCTGGCGATGTCGACAGCTATGCTGCTGGTTTTTTCAGTCATTGTGGCACGGAAACGCACCTGGTTTTTGCCGTAACCTAATTGCACCAGCGACTGGTTGTTTAGCCTGATCCATGGAATATCACGCATAATGGCTTCCTCTACGATCGAGCCGGTGCTTGGCCCCAGGCGCGTATTTTCGCGGATCTCGCGCATTTCCTGTATGTCTTTTTCTAGGTCGTAGTCTTCGCCCTTTATTAGCGCCTCAGCTATCTTCACTGCCGATTCAGCTGCATAAGCGCCTACTTTCTCTTCAACATAGGTAAATACAACGTTGTAAACGCCCGGCGTTTTGGTTTCGCGTGTACGGCCAAAACCGGTATCCATGCCAGCCAGGGTTTGTATTTCCAGCGCAATATGCTCCACCACATGGCCCATCCAGGTACCGGCAACCACGCGTTTAAAGAAACCGCCGGGAACACCCGGAGAGCAGCGGTGACTGTAAAGACTGGGCAGCATGTTTTGCAGCCTTTCGTAAAAACCGTCAATGGCATTGGTGGGCTTGTGCTCCATTTCCTCCAGGTTCAAGCGCATCTGGATGAGCTTTTTATGGGTCACACTCCAGATGTTCGGCCCGCGCAGTACTTGTATATTTTCTATTTTCATAGGTCTGTCTTCAATAGTTACGGTCAATTTTCTTTTAAAACTAAAAAACTTAATAGTGTTAAAAAATTTTTGGCCATAAAATCAATAAATATTTGCAAGGCTCAATCTTTATGACTGTTTTTATTTTAATTTGTAGTGCGAAAATTGATTTGGACGAAAGTTGACCGCACAAAGAGTTAAAAATGCTGTACAGAACGCGCATTTAACTTCGTCAAAATCCTCAATAAAAAGAAATGGTCATCCCGAAAGGCAAATTAATCATTATAGGCGGCGCAGTAGACATGGGGACCAATCTCGGTTCCCAGGAAGGGATCATCAAACCAAATTATCTTAAATTTTTTGAGCAGGGCATCCTAAAACGGATCGTAACTGAATCAGCAAAGCAGCACGAATCGGTTGTTGAGATCATCACTACGGCTTCGCAGATCCCTGAATTAGTTGGTGAAGAATACATAACGGCATTTAAACACTTTAACGTTGATCATGTGGGTGTTTTGGATATCCGCAGCCGCGAGGATGCAAAAAACGAGGCTTGTATTGACCGCATCCGGAAAGCCGATGTAGTGATGTTCAGCGGTGGCGATCAGTTGAGGCTAAGCTCCATATTCGGCGGAACGGAATTTCTGCAAATACTCAAATCACGCTATCTGAAAGAGCCCTTTGTTATCGCGGGAACATCCGCCGGCGCGGCGGCGGCATCGACCAATATGATCTATCGTGGCCAAAGCAATAAGGCCCTTATCAAAGGCGAGGTACAGATAACGGCCGGGCTGGGTTTTATTGATTCGGTGATTATCGACACGCATTTTGTACAGCGCGGGCGTATCGGGCGATTGCTTTATGCGGTTGCCAGCAACCCGGGAATGCTTGGGATTGGCTTGGGCGAGGATGCCGGGCTACTGATCACCGACGGCACCATGATGGAAGCCATCGGCTCCGGCCTAACGATTTTAGTGAATGGCCGTAAGATGGCGGAAACTAATATTTACGATGTAGAGATGGGCTCGCCGGTGTCCATCCGGAATATGCGGGTTAGCGTAATGTCGATTTTTGATAAATATGACCTTACCGAAAACCAACTTATTATCAAAAAAATTGTTAAGCCTGAAAACGGACCGTTTGTAAATATGCCCGATGAAAACGTCTAATTAGATGTAAGATATGAGATTTGGGACGTGAGACGTGTTTTGGGTCAATAACCTGACAATAAGTCTTTCGGACTTTCCCGAGTCTCAAATCTCACGTCTCAAATCTCACATCTACCCATGAAACTCATCATCCACGGCGGTTTTTTTAGCGAATCGCAAACCAACCAGGAAATAAAAAAAGCCAAGCAGGATGCGCTGGAACATATCGTCAGGCTGGGGTACAAATATTTGCAGAACCATACCGCGGTGGAAACTGCCGTGTATGCGGTAGCGTTGCTGGAGGACAGCGAACTGTTCAACGCCGGCACAGGATCGCAAATACAAAGCGACGGCAAAATACGACTCAGCGCTTCGCTGATGGACGGCAAAAGCATGCGTTTTTCGGGCGTGATCAATATTGAAGAGGTAAAGAACCCCATTTGCATTGCTGAAAAACTTTTGAATCTTGAAGACCGTGTGTTAAGCGGCAGGGGCGCCCAAAGTTTTGCCCGCGAAAACGGTTTTGCTTACTACAATCCCGAAACCCCGCAGCGCCGGAAAGAATACGAAAAAAAGCTGAGTGATTCCATCCGTCTGGGAACTGTGGGCTGCGTGGTGCTGGATGTCTTCGGCAACCTGGCATCGGCCACCTCGACAGGCGGCAAGGGCTTTGAAATTCCCGGCAGGGTGAGCGATTCTGCAACAACGGCGGGTAATTTCGCAAATGCTTTTGCAGGCGTTTCATGCACCGGCGTTGGCGAAGACATTGTGAGCGGCGCCGTCGCCAGCAATATTGTAACGCGCGTTACCGACGGCATGCCGCTGGCTTTAGCCACCGAAAAAACATTGGGCGAATTAAAGCCCTTCGACGGTTTCGCGGGGGTGATTGGCATTTCAGCAACCGGAGAACTTTATCATGCGGATACCCACCCTTATATGGTTTGGGCTTTGCATGATGAGGATGTGGAGGTATTTAGCTGATTTGTCAATAACGAATAATGTATGACGAATTTCGAAGTACCTCATCATTCATCATTCGACATTGGGTATTCGGCATTAGCCTTCCGTTTTTTATAAAGCACCCAAACGTAAAACGGTATTCCTGCCATCAGCAGCAGGAAGCCCCAAAAAACTGAACTTTGGCCGGATCCGGCTATCGCCCATAACGAATAAGCAAATGCCAGCACCGCAACAAATATGGCTGCCGCCCAGCCGCCCGCGAATTGTTTTTTGGTAAAGCGAATAATGACATAAGCCGCCGCGCAAAATAGATAAGGGATGAGCGTATTGATAGTAGCCAGCAACGAAAGAAACCTGAATTGATCGACGAGCCCTTTGGTGTAGTTCATCATCATGAAGAGCGACATCAAAACACTCGAAACGATGATGCCGAAATAGGGCGCTCCCTTTTTGTTTTGCCACCCAAACGCGTCGGGGAATAATTTGTCCTGCGCAAGCGCCATCGGGATTTGCCCCTGGACCAATATCCAGCCGTTTAAACAACCGAACGCTGCGATTGCGGCGCCACCGGCTGCCCAATAACGTGCGCCGGGGCCAAATATCACTACGGCCGCATCGGCGTAAGGTGAGGCCGAGTTTTTGAGTTCAGCAGCCGGTATTGTTCCGATGATACTGACCGCGCCTAATAAATACACGGCCACCGTAACAAACAGCCCGATCATCGTCGCGCGCGAAACTGTCTTTTCGGGGTTCTCGACGTTTTCAGCGGGTATAGTGGCGCATTCAATACCCACCAGGGCAAACATGGCAATTGCTGCAGCACTGGTGATGGCTTCAAACGTAGAAGAGCCTGTTGCATTAAACGGATGAAAATTGGCAGCCCTGATAAAAAAAAGGCCACCGATGGCAATGACCACCAGTGGAAGTATTTTTAAGATGGACGTGATCAACTGTACTTCGCCCGACGTTTTTACGCCACGGTTGTTTATCCAGGTTAAAAACCAAATAGCCCCCAGTCCCAGTAGGACGGCATCGACCGGTTGCGTTCTTAAAGCAGGAAAAAATGTGCTCATTGCGCCAACGAATGAAACGACTATGGCAGCATTTGCGGTAACCACGGAAATTAAATATCCCCAGCCTACCAGGAAAGCCGCGAAATCGCCAAAACCGACTCGGGTATAAGCATATAAACCGCCAGCTACGCCCGGAACCATTTTACTAAGCCCGCTGAATACACGGGCTATGAAAAAGGTGCCGATGGCCGCAAAAAGCCACCCGAACAGGCTTATACTGCCAAAAGCGGCCATTGATGCGGGCACCAGGTATACGCCCGCGCCGATCATACTGCCCACTACCAGCGAGGTGCTGGTCCAAAGGCCAAGTTTTGCGGGTTGTTCTGCCATTGAGCGGGGCTGAAAATCAATAGTTTAAAAAGAATACAAAGGCCTAATATATTGAATATTATGTAAGGTTTATGCTAACTGTTCATTATAGCGCCACAGTTAATGTCGATAGCCTGCCCGGTGATGGAGCTTTGGCTCAACAGATAGGCTACCAGGTCTGCAACCTCTTCGGGGCGGCTCATGCGCCTCAAGGGTACGCTTTGCATTGCTATGTCATAAAACTCCTGCTTGCTGATGCCGATGCTGTCGGCAATGCTTTGCAGACCCTGTTGCGCCATATCGGTATCGACCCAGCCGGGGCAGATAGCGTTCACGAGTATATTTTCGGGGGCATATTGCACCGCCCACGACCGCATCAGCCCCAGCAGGCCGGCTTTTGAAGTACAGTATGCGGAATAATTCGACACGCCCAATCGCGCCAGGACGGATGAGGTAAGCAGGATGTGTTTTTCGCCAGGTGCTTTTTTTAGAGTGGGTAAAAACGTATTTACAAAGTTATAAGTGCCGGTAAGGTTTGTATCGATGATTTCCTGCCAGCGGTCATGCCCGCCCCAATGGTTTTCGCCGCCGATGCCGGCGTTTGCAATAAGCCCGTCGATTGGCGTCTTTTCAAGTGTTTCGGCTGCCCGTTTTAGTGCTTCATTGCTCCTGATATCAGCTGTTGCTATAATGTGACCATCACCCCTTAATGTTGCCAATGTTTGCTCAAGACCGGCTTTATTACGACCCATCAGGATACATTTATGCCCATCGGCGCTCAATTTTTGTACAATTGCGCGCCCGATGCCGTTTCCGGCGCCGCTAACCAGGTACGTTTTGCTCATAAGATGCTAATGTAACAAAACTTGCCGAACGAAATGTTTATGCGGAGAGGCTGACCAGCCCCTTTTTAATCAATTTTTGAAGATAAATATTCACCTCCATATCGCCCATACCGTAAATTTTTTCGGTTTGCCAAAATACACTCAGTATTTCGGGCCAGGTGTGGTAGCCGTTTTGATAAATTTCAAATAACTTTTGTTCAATGGTATTCAAACCTCTTTCATTTACGTGCAGGCGTTTTAGCTGAGCAGCCAGCGCCGGTTTAAGGCAATGTAAGCTTCCCCAAAATTGGGTATTGTTGATGTGGTTTTTCAGTTTTTCTGCGTCATGGCTTACGTAGACAGCCCAGGCTTCGGCTGCTATTACAAAATCGATTTCGCTTAACTGTGTCCTGATATTGTCGTACAGATATTCAAGCTCGTCAGCAGTTAGTTCACCCATACCCCTGAAATCTTCTTTCCCCGGGTAGTCATCCGGGCAGATCAAAAATATCGCGGGGTGCGAAAGGTCGGTTTTCTGCCGCAGGTAATTCATCACGCCCAGCATATTTACCTGGCAATGCAGGTCGAATTCAAACCAAAGGTTTATTTCGTCGTAGGGATCTTCTAACCGGGTTAATTCATTAAGTACGCTTTGCTGGTATCCTTCAGTGGCTTCGCTAAAGGCCTCACCTATCCACGCTGAGCGACCTCTCCAAAATTCGGCCGAAGTAATGTTTTCGATCAGGGGTCCCTCCGAGAGCACTTCCCGCCAAACCAGCACATCGCCTTCAAGCCCCGTTTCCGCAAAGGTTTGTGCTGTGGAATCGCCGTTTAGGATGTGAAGGACTCTCATTTTTTGCCGGGCGTTTAATAACCAGTCATTCTAACAACAGTTTGCCCGCCGTAAGGTTGTATGTATCTTTTATTTTACGTGCAATACCACCGAAGCCGGTCTTAAACCATGAGAGCTCGCCGAAAAGGTAATATCACCCGCATTTGCTTTCGTTTGCACGATTGCGAGCGCCAGCCCGTTAAACGCTTTCCGGTAATTGGCCTTAAACGGGTCGTGGCTTACTTCATCGCCATTATCTACACCGGCAATAAAACCTGGGCCGTTTAATTTAAAATTCACCAGGTTGGCTGCATCGGGAACAACATTACCGTCTTTATCCAATATTTTTATGGTAATAAATGATAGGTCTTTTCCATCGGCTTTAATATTATCCCGGTCGGCAATGAGCTGTATTTTTGCGGCCGGCCCGGCGGTGTGGATCTCGCGTGTTAAAACCACTTTACCGTCTTTCCGCGAAATAGCTTTCAATGTACCCGGTTCATATTTCACCCGCCACATAATGTGCAGGTCGTCGTCCTGTTTCTTCTTAACACCCAACGATTTTCCGTTTAAAAATAGTTCCACTTCGTCCGCATGGTTATAATAGGCCCAAACATCAACCATTTGCCCGGGTGTCCAGTTCCAGTGCGGGAAGATGTGAAGCACGGGTTTATCGGTCCATTCGCTTTGGTACATATAGTAGACATCTTTCGGGAAGCCCGCCAGATCGATAATGCCGAAATACGAGCTGCGCGACGGCCAGGAGAACGGCGTAGGCTCGCCCATGTAATCAAAACCGGTCCAGATAAACATTCCCGACAGGAAATCATATTTTTTCATCACTTTCCAGGTCATCTCGTGGGTTGAGCCCCAAGGCGGACGGGTATTATCATAAGCGGATACCGTATTGCCGTTGTGTGCAAATGGTTTATCCCATCTTGTTGGCCAAACCCGTATGCTGTCAGATGGCTGTTCGTAATAGCCGCGCATCTCTAACCCGGAAGTTGTCTCCGTCGCGATGAATTTTTTGCCGGGATAGCGGTCGTGGAATTTCGCATAATCGTACTCATGATAGTTATAGCCGATCAGGTCTATCGCGCCTGATTTGATGATCTGATTACTGATATCCGGGCTATCATTTGCAGTCGTGATCGGCCTTGTTGTGTCAAGGCTATGCACAATCCCGGCCAGTTCGGGCGCCAAACGCAGGGCGCTCGTATCGGTTTGCTGCGGTATCTCGTTGCCGATGCTCCAGATGATCACGCTGGGGTGGTTGCGGTCGCGCAGCACCTGGTCTTCGAGGTCGCGTTTGTGCCATTCTTTAAAAAACAAATGGTAATCGTATTTGGCTTTTTTCCATTCCCAGCAGTCGAACGCCTCGTCCATTACCAGGAAGCCCATTTTATCGCAAAGATCAAGCAACTCCGGGGCAGGCGGGTTGTGTGAAGTGCGGATGGCGTTACAGCCAAACGACCGCAGCAACTGCAGTTGCCGTTCCAAAGCGCGGGTATTGATGGCCGCGCCAAGGCTGCCCAAATCATGGTGGTCGCATACGCCGAGGATTTTCATTGGTTTGCCGTTGAGAGAGAATCCTTTATCGGCGTCGAAGTTGAAGTAGCGGATGCCGAACGAGGTAGTATAGCTATCAACATACTGTTTAACCGCATCGTAGCCAAGCGAATAAATCGTGGTGACTGCTTTATACAGGTAAGGCCGGTCGGTTGACCATAGTTGCGGATTTTTAATAATAATGTCTTGAGGAATGGTAGCCGGCTGACTTGCGGAAAGGTCGATATTGCCGCCTTTACCTTCACCTTTATGGGTATAAAGCGACCCTACTTTTTGTCCTTTAGCGTCATATATATTAGTTTCGATACCAACCCAGTTTTGACCAATGTCTTTGGTCGCCGTAACTTTTGTAACAAGATGTACCATGGCAACCTCCTTACTAACATTCGGTGTCGTAACATAAGTTCCCCAATGGTCGACCGCAATTTTGCTTGTCGTCACCAGCCAAACATTCCTATAAATGCCCGAGCCCGAATACCAGCGCGAATTCGGCTGAACCGAATTATCTACTTTTACGGCCATCACATTATTCCCGCCGAAATTCAAAAAAGGCGTCAGTTCATAGCGGAAGGAGATATACCCATTTGGCCTGAAACCCAGCTCATGGCCGTTGATCCATACGGTACTTTTTTGGTAAACACCGTCGAAATCAACATAAACCAGCTTGTTTTTGGATGATGCCGGCACAGTAAAGGTTTTGCGGTACCAGCCGATGCCGCCGGGTAATGCCCCACCTTCAGGAGTGGCCGGGTTATCCTTGCTGAATTTGCCTTCGATGCTCCAGTCGTGCGGCAAATCAAGGGTACGCCAATTTGCATCGTTTAAACCTGGCGTTTCGCCATCTTTAACATCTCCCAGGTTAAAACGCCAGCCTTTATCAAAATCAGCGACAGTGCGCTGGGCAAAACCTTTTGATACAAACAGCAAAGCGATAAACGAAAGGCAAATCAGCCGGATGGCCTTTTGCAAAAAAGCATGATGAAATAGCATATTGGGTGTATTAGGTAATAACTGTAATTCCGACACTAAACTAAGGATTATATTTTTATTCAAGAGATTTTTCGTAGAGACGCAATATTTTGCATCTCAGCATTAACCCCCTGTACAGACGTATCGCATACGTCTTATGCCACAAGCGCCGTTTCGAGACGCAAAATATTGCGTCTCTACGAACCTTTGCTTATCTTCATTGCAGATTTTTACCTTATGGAAGAAGAACAACCAACGGTCCCTCACAAAAAACCGCAGCGCGCCGCAAAGAAACACAAACAGGAAGTTTACATTTTGCGCGATTTGCGGGAATATCTCGGCGAGTCGCTTTTGATTATCTTCAGCGTTTTCCTTGCACTGCTGGTCACAGAATATATCAACAACCTGCACGAAAAAAGCCAGACCCGCGAGTTGATGGAAAATATCAAAAACGAACTGATCAAAAATAAACAGATCGAAATCGCTCAATATGCTTACCAGCAAGGGGTAATCAAGCGAATTGATTCAGCTATTGGCACCCCGGATCTTCAACACAAGATCATTGCCAACGGCGAATTTCATTACGAATATATTTTTTCGGGCGGACATGGCGTCTTGTATGGCGATTTGAGCAAAGTAGCCTGGGAGGTTGCCAAAAGTCAGAACATCTTCCCAAAAATCGACGTTAAGCTGGTGGACCAACTCACCAGTATTTATGACGACCAGGAACGCATAGCTAAGCTGGAGGACAAAATTGGCAGTATATTTTTAAGCTATGAGTCGAGGAATGAAAATAACGCCAGGCAAACGCTCATCCTGATGCGCGATAATTACAAAGGCTGGGCGGTTGACCGCGCGCCCGGGTTGATTTTGCAGTATGATGCGGCGATAAAGGCGATTGAGGGGGAGCAATAGACTTGGTGGTAGACTTACGAAGTTTCTAAAACTTCGTAAGTC
Source organism: Mucilaginibacter sp. (assembly GCA_035656115.1). Classification (GTDB taxonomy): domain Bacteria; phylum Bacteroidota; class Bacteroidia; order Sphingobacteriales; family Sphingobacteriaceae; genus Mucilaginibacter. The sequence continues at coordinate 23,809 of DASRTD010000129.1, read as the reverse complement.
TGACGATCTCCATCCGACAAATTCGTAATTTTGCGTAATGAACACCGTATATTTATTACGATGAAAAAACACACCGTCATCGAGACTTTGGATTTATTTGAAGAAGAGTTTGATACAGAGCTATTAATCGAAAAACTTTTGTTTATCGAAAAAGTTGAAAAGGGATTAAAAGATGCTGAAGGTGGCAAGGTGGACGATTACGATAATGTAAAACAAATGTTTTTTGACAAATGGCATAAATAACTTGTTGCTATCTTATTTCTGCTTCACCAATTTGTATTTCAGTTTGCCTAATTCCAAATTTACAGAATCAGCGGCATCTTTTGTTTCAAACAAACTCAATGTATCCGCATTTATTTTGAAAGCAAAATATTTCGACGGTGGTGTATTGGAATCAAAAAATATCTGATCCAAATTATTCGGCGGAGTCATAAAATCGATCAAAATATTGTATGTCTTGAAGTCCCCTAATCCAACGACTTTTCCATCATCTTTGAAGCTTACTTTAGAAACCTTGTTTGAGGAATCACGCAATGTGTAATCGCCTATAACAAGCATTTTGTTAATGATATATTTCAGTGCATCTCCTTCCCCTTTATCCATCTCTTCCTTACTGGCTTTGAAAAAAACCGTAGTTTCGCGACGGGAATTTTCCTTGTCAGTTGTAGAAAGAGTAAGGATATTGCCCGCTTCATTAATTCGTAGGTCAGAATTACCAGGGCCTATAATCGTTTTTGGAGAAGTACCGGGGTGTAATCGAATTGCCGCTTTAATTGCCTCGTGGTTGCTGCTGTTATAATAAAATAAAATACTATCCCCTTTTATATGGGCCGCCTCAATTGGCATTTCGGTGATCTCTCCGACTTTTTCATAGGCTTTCTGTGGTGACTTGGTTCTGACTATTTCATCAATATAATCTTTATTTATCCATGTCCCACCGATAATAGCTTTATATCTTTGAATCAGTGCCTGAGTTTGATTGTGTACAATTCCATTTTTCGACATTGTATCATCGCCTTTTGTGGCTTTTTTGCCGGAGCATGCGATCAGTATACTCGCCGCCAGTAATAGGATTAAGGTCTTTTTTCATTTTTTGTAGTCACCAAAAATAGTATTTTACAACAGACTTAAGAAGTTTCTCAAACTTCTTAAGTCTTCAACATCTTTCGTAATTTTGCGGTATGAACACTGCCACCGTAAAACTCCTCCCCGGCCGTTACTGCAACTCGCTTAGCGAATATTCTCGGTTTGTAACCCGCGAGGTGGCGATCGGTGATGTTCCGATGGGCGGCAACAATCCCATCCGTATCCAAAGCATGACCACAACCGATACCATGGATACCATTGGTACGGTGGAGCAATCTATACGGATGATTGAGGCGGGTTGCGAGTATGTGCGCATCACCGCGCCGAGCATTAAAGAGGCTCAAAACCTGGCTGAAATAAAAAAACAGCTTCGCGCACGTGGTTATACCACGCCTTTGGTGGCCGATATCCACTTCACCCCAAATGCCGCTGAAGTTGCAGCGCGCATTGTTGAAAAGGTGCGGGTGAACCCCGGCAATTATGCCGATAAAAAGAAATTTGACCAGATAGAATATACCGACGCCCAATACCGGGGCGAACTGGACCGCATTTATCAAAAGTTTGCGCCGCTGGTTAAGATTTGCAAGGAATATGGCACGGCCATGCGCATCGGTACCAACCATGGATCGCTGAGCGACCGGATCATGAGCCGTTATGGCGATACCCCGCAGGGCATGGTGGAGTCGGCGATGGAATTTATGCGGATTTGCGAGGCGCTGAATTATTATAGCCTGGTGATCAGCATGAAATCAAGCAACCCGCAGGTGATGGTACAAGCTTACCGCCTGCTGGTGGAGACCATGGTTGCCGAGGGCATGAACTACCCCCTGCACCTGGGCGTTACCGAAGCCGGCGATGGCGAAGACGGCCGTATCAAATCGGCGGTGGGCATTGGCACACTGCTTGAAGACGGGCTGGGCGACACCGTCCGTGTTTCCCTTACTGAAGAACCCGAAGCGGAGGCCCCGGTGGCCATTGCTTTGGTAAATAGATATAAAGAAAGGTTAAAGGCGAAAGGCGAAAGGCGAAAGGCAGAAGACGATGCCAAAAACCTTTCACCTTTCACCTTTCATCTTTCACCTCATTCCCCGTACGAATACAAAAAACGCGAAACCTACGAGGCCAATGCCTTTATCGGCGGGCACATGGTGCCGCGTGTGGTGGCTGATTTGTCCCAAAAGAATTTAAAAGACCCCTCGATACTGAATGATGCCGGTTATTTGTATTCGCCGGCGCTGGATAAATATAATATGGCCGATCAATCGGTTGACTTTGTTTATTTGGGTGACAGCCTGCCATCGTTTACCTTTCCAGGCAACCTTAAGCAGCTTTACAATTACTCAACCTGGAAAAAACTTGCCGATAAAACCATGTGCCACCCGGTTTTTACGCTGAAGGAGTTTGTTGAGGCGGACGACCGTTCATCGGCATTGAACCTGGTGCGATTAAAAAATACAGATGTTGATGGGGATGAATTTGGAACGCTTCCATTTGACAAATCCCTGGTGTTTGTACTGGAAACGAATGAAGATCATGGCATGGCCGATCAGCGGGCTTTCTTTTTTAAGCTGGAAGAATTAGGGCTTGACGTGCCGGTAATTGTTAAACGAAACTATTTGTTTGAGTCCGAAAGCGAAAATGGCCATGGACTATGGACTATGGACCATGGACAAACAAACCTGCAGCTCTACGCGTCTACCGACCTGGGCGCGTTGCTGGTTGACGGCTTTGGGGATGGTATCTGGATTGATGCACCGACTATTGATACAAAAGTGATTACCTCCACCTCGTTCGGTATCCTGCAGGCAACCCGCTCAAGGATATCAAAAACAGAATATATCTCTTGCCCCAGCTGCGGACGGACGCTGTTCGACCTGATGGTGACCACGCAAATGATTCGTAGCCGCACAAGCCACTTAAAAGGATTGAAAATCGGCATTATGGGCTGCATTGTTAACGGCCCGGGCGAAATGGCGGATGCGGATTATGGTTATGTGGGTTCCGGACCGGATAAAGTAACCCTTTACCGCGGCAAGGAAGCCGTGAAGAAAAACATTGCCTCGGTTAATGCGCTGGATGAGCTTATAGGTATTATTAAAGAGGATGGTAATTGGATAGAGGTGGGATAAACCCGCTGAATTATTTTAACTTATAGCTCGAAGCGAAAAGGCAACGAATAATTTGTCGAAACAGGTTTTCCGTTTGAGACCGCTGGCTTCCATTTCGGCATCAACCTTAAAATGCGCAAAGCTTCCTGATCGTTATCTGCTCCTATCGACTTTTTAAAATAAAAATTAGATAAATGGCCACTGGGATCGATAGTAAATGAAATACAAATCCATCCGTCCTTCAATTTTTTTGTTTTATCCACGTTCCTTTTGACAAAATCATTCAGCGCTTTTTCGCCGCCAGGAAATTCCGCTTCTTTATCAATATTTGAACGGTCAGATGTTCCCGCCAGGATCGATTTTCCCATATAAAGTTCCGTGTCAACAATTGCCTGTTCTTTGGTGAGAGGATAAACAGCATCAAGTTGGGCCTTAGCCTTATTGCTCCAAATATTGATCCCCAAAAATATTACCGCGGCCGAAAGCCATTTTTTCCAATTTGATCTTGCCGGGTACACCGGCGTCAACTGCGCAGCGGTGTATCTGCCGCAAACATTATTGCCATTTTCGGCCAGTATTGCCAAAAAATCTTGTGCTTTTGAATTGGTAAAATCGAAAACTTTTTGGTTGCAATGCGTGCAAAAACGCGCGCCGTCAACATATCCCATTTCGTCCCAATTGGCCGGGCACGAAAATTCGAGTTTGATATTTTTGATCAGCTTCTCCATTTTTAACTAATTGGCGTAAATGCCGCAAACATATCGCCAGCCTCGGCTAAAGTATTTACCGGCACATAATCACATACCTCTCCATATTCACCCCACATTTTTAGTATCTGTGGATTAGAATGGGCTTTCGCTATCGCCTCCGCCGAAAGCCATTCAAAAACTTCCAAAATCGTTCCGTCTTTTGCCTCCATGATGGTGGATTCGCGATCGGTTACCAAACCTTCCGCTTTTAAACGCGGCAGGTGTGTTTTCATCAGCTCCTTTAAAGCCTCTTCTTTCCCCGATTTCGGCCTGTAACACGCAATTACGATCAGTCCCATAATGAGTGATTTGTAGTTTTAAAATTACAAAAAATTAAATAACTTTACCATGCAGCCGGGCCTATCCCGCATTTATTGAGCAGAACAGACCAAAGCTGCAAACCTTCAAAAACAAATTTGTTAGGCGACCCCATAATTTGCAATTTGTTGTTTCGTACCTAAGTTTAAATTATGAGCAAAATTAAACTCAACGGATTATTCTGGCTGCTTTGCTTGTGCATTCCGGCGGAGGCAGCATTTAGCCAATCCCATCCACGAGGCCTCGATTTTAACGATGCCTCGTACGCCAGCGCGCCCAAAAAGGCAACGCTAACGCGTGCACTTGATGCGCTGCCCGCGCAGGCATCCATCAAGCAGTACGCGCCTTACCCCAAAACGCAGGAACAATATGGCACCTGCACAGCCTGGGCTTCGGCCTATTGCGGCAGGACTATTCTTGATGCCATAAAAAATAACTGGACCGACAAGGACCTGATAACAGACCATGCGTATTCTCCTGCCTTTTTATTCAGGATGCTGAGGCCTGCTGACGCCGCATGCCAGGGGGGATCGGATGTGGAATATGCTTTTCAATTAATGAAGCAAAAAGGAAGCATACCGTTTAAGGACCTGCCGCAGCCCTGCGTGCCGGGTTTGAGCGACGCCGAATATGCGAAAGCCGCGGGCGCCACCTTAAAGGATTTTGCGAGGCTGTTTGATGTGAACGCATCGGACAATTTTAAGGTACAGGCCGTTAAAAAATCGATCTCGGAAAAAAAGCCCGTCGTAATAGCGATGATATGCCCGCCCTCGTTTGATCACGCCTACAAATACTGGCAGCCGACGGAGGCAGCCCTGGAGGCCTACGGCGGACATGCGATGTGTGTTGTGGGTTATGACGATGCCCAATATGGCGGCGCATTCGAGATACAAAACAGTTGGGGCACTAATTGGGGCAACGAGGGTTATACGTGGATACGATATGATGACTTTGCTAAATTTGTGCGCTATGGTTACGAATTTATCGATCTGCCCGACGAAAAACCTGACCAGCCCGATCTATCAGGTTCGCTGAGGCTGGTGCTTTCGACCGGGCAGGAAATGCCTGCCAATTTGCAGGTGTCTACCCGGGGGCTTAAGGTTGTCCCGGCCAAGATGAATACCGGCCCGCTCACTTCCTACAAAACAGCCGGGGCCTACGCTTCAGGGACTAATTTCCGGGTGTACATTTCCAATAATGAGCCAGCCTATGTCTACGCGATAAGTTCGGATTTGAGCAACCAGGTGACGAAAATATTTCCTTACCAGGATGGGATCAGCGCTGCGCTCACCTATAAAAAGAATGACGTGGCCATCCCAGACGAAGACCATTACATACAGTTTGACAACAGCCCGGGTAAAGATTTCCTGTGTGTTCTTTATAGCAGGAATGAACTGGACATAAACACAATTATCGGAAAGATAACCAGCCTGGAGGGCACTTTTAATGAGCGGGTGTTTAAAGCGCTTGGCGGCCAAATGGTTGAACCGGCCAATGTAAAATTTGCAGGCGACAAGATCGCTTTCGAGGGGATAAGCAAAGGGAAAGATATGATAGCGCTGATGGTTGAGTTAGACCATAAATAATTATTTACGATGAAGAGCCTGGTTAAAACTTTGGTGCTGTCGGCATTTTTTATGCTGATGGTTTTCGGATTGCATGCACAGCAGTTGATCTATCATGACGGTTTCCTACCCGGGCAAACGGGGTGGAGAAATTATGACGACGAAAGCACGAACGCCGTTGTGCAGGATGGAAGGTATATTCTTACCCACAAAAAAACCACTTATTCCTATTCGGGGACCTATGCGCTCAATATCGACGAAAGTCGCGATTATTCGGTTGAAACGATCACCACCCACCTCAGCGGAGATGAGCAGGCGCCATTTGGGCTGGTATTTGGCGCAAAAGATGTCTCAAACCTGTACTATTTTGCCATTTCCGGAAATGGATATTACATCCTGGCAAAGCAGGTGGACGCTAAATACAACCCCATCATAGCCTGGACCCTATCGCCAGCCATCGTTAACGGGGATAATAACCCCAATAAATTAAGGGTGGAGAAAAGAGGGAGCCAGTTAACCCTTTTTATAAATGACCAGCAGGTTGCACAGGTACCGATGGTTGAGCCCTTCGGGACCAGTATTGGGTTGGTGGTATTTAAAGCGGAATCAGCAGCCTTTGACCATTTAACAGCCAGTTATTTACCCTCATCTTCCACGGTGGTAACGGTCAATCCGGTAAATGCTTCGGTAGCCGAAGTGGCTTACCATACCATTTTTAGTGCGGACGATGCAAACCAATGGGTACAAAGCCCGGCTGATTCTGCCTCCACATCTATCGCCGGTGGTCAATACATTGTTTCAAGAACGGCTAAGAACTGGTATACTTCGGCGCTCAGTTCAACTGCTACAACGGTCGACATGCATCGTAACTTCCTGATCGAAACAGAAACAACGCACCGATCGGGCGGCCAGAACTTTGGTTATGGCCTGGAATTCGGCGCGGATGAATCACGCATATATCATTTTTGGATAGCGGCAACCGGATATTATTATATCGGTTTTACAGAAAACAATGCGTTTAATTCAGTTGTTCCCTTTACCCAAAGCGATGCTGTAAACAAAGGGGAAGGCAGCCGCAATAAGTTGAGCATAGCGCACAAAAACGGCCAATTGTATTTTTACATTAATGACCAGCAGGTTGAAACCCATCCTGACCTTGACTTTAAGGGTTCACGGTTTGGCATGTCGGTGGCCGGGCCGCAGGAGATCGGTTTTAATTCACTCAGTTTTAGTTACTTTGACAAGGCCACGCCCATTATCGATGCTACTTCCGTCCCGAAAATTTATATTACATCCCCAGAGGTTACCCGCGGCCTGAAAGTTGTGCAAAGCAGCGATGTGCTGCACGTTGCGGGCATAGCGGTCGATCCCGCAGGGATTTTTTCGGTACAGGTTAACGATATACAGGCAGCAGTCGATTCAAAAGGAAACTTTACAGCAGATGTGCCGATGGGCATCGGCGATAACCCGCTAATGGTTACGGCACTAAACAACGGTATGCGTAAAGGCACCTACACCTTCCACGTAGTGAGGAATAAGATATCGGCCACCGAACAGACTTCGGTCACCCAGGTGGCATCCTCGGGTAAGTTTTATGCATTATTGGTTGGTGAGCAAGATTATCGTGACAGTAATATACCAAGCCTCGAAGGCCCCGTGAACGATGCGACCAATTTATCCCAGGCGCTTACCGCTAATTATACCTTTTTGCCCGAGAATGTTACTGTACTGAAAAACCCATCAAGGGCCGAATTTTTTAGGGCTTTGGACGACATGGCAAACAAGGTTAAAAAAGAAGATAACCTGGTCATATTTTACGCAGGCCATGGTCTGTATGACGAAACACATCTGCAAGGCTACTGGTTTCCGTCAGATGCCGTCAGGGACCGGCGTGATACATGGATATCCAACTCCGACCTGATCGACTATATCACCGCTATACAATCGAAGCATACCTTGCTGATCAGCGATGCCTGTTTTTCGGGGAGTATATTTAAAAGCCGTTCTATTGACCTGGCGCCGAAGGATATCCAGGAGGTTTATAAACTACCGAGCCGTAAAGCCATGACCAGCGGGACGATGAAAGAAGTGCCCGACAAAAGCGTATTTATGGAATACCTGGTGAAACGGCTGAACCAGAATACCGATAAGTTTTTGCCCTCGGAGCAATTGTTCGCCAGCTTTAAAACAGCGGTGATCAACAATAGCCCCAACGGGCAGGTGCCTCAATTCGGCGAGATACGGGAAACAGGCGACGAAGGCGGTGACTTTGTTTTTATAAAGAAGGACCAGTAGAGCCGAAGGGGCTGCTATTTTTTATCCACACTGAATTTTCCGGGACCCACGAACAGCAATCCGGCAAATGCGATGGCGTCTTCAATTGGGTGTGCCGCGGCCCCTAAGCCACCCTGGGCATATTGCGCGGCAGCAGCCACCAACAGGTTAATCAGCAACAATATACATATCGGCCTGAACCAGAACCCGATCACCAAAAATATACCCCCAATGGTTTCAACGAGCGCACAGAGCAATCCCCAAAACACTGGCAGAAAATGGATGCCAACGTATTTGGTCGACTCACCAAGCTGCCCCCACATTTTTTGACCGCCCGTTAGCTTTGGATAGCCATGATAGATGAACATAATGCCCAGGCCTGCCCGGATAATAAACAATCCGAAGTTTTTGTAATTGCCTAATTTGCCAAGTGCTGCCATATTTGAAATATTTACGCGAATTTCACGATTCTGAGCGAATTATACTAACGGTTATGCGGGTAGTTTAGGTTTATGTGTTCAGCCCCGATGCTTAGATTTATTGTTTTCCCCAAAATCAAACTACAATTGTCGGGAATGTGCCCGGCGGGGAAGTCAAAACAAACCGGGTAATCATATTCTTTAACCACTTCCATAACTATTTCAGGTACAGTTTGGCCGAACGGGATATCGTTGTCCTTCACATCGGTAAAACCGCCAACGATCAACCCCTTTAGGTGGCTTAACTTATTGGCGCGTTTAAGGCAGCGCAGCATGCGGTCAATAGCGTAGAGGTACTCGCCTACGTCTTCGATAAAAAGGACTTTGCCGCGATAATCCAGGTCGGAAACTGAGCCTGATACCGCCACAAGCAGGGAAAGATTACCGCCAACAAGGATACCTGAGGCCTTGCCGCTGCGGTTCAAGGCGTGTGAAGTAAATTGATAACTCAACTCCTCACCGAATAAGGCCCGCCGCAGCGTTTCCAGCGAATGGGCCGAGGCATCCGGTATGTTCACGGGCATTTGCCCATGAATGGTTTGCGCGCCGTAATTGGTAAACAGGTGGGTATGCAATACGGTGATATCGCTAAAGCCCGCCAGCCACTTAGGGTTGGCCGCAAAACGGCTGAAATCGACCTTGTCGACTATCCTTACAGTACCATAACCGCCCCGGGCAGCGATGATTGCTTTTATACTGTCGTCATCCACAAAGCGCTGCAGGTCGTGGGCGCGCTCGTCATCGTTGCCAGCAAACTGGTGGTACGAGGCGCCTATCGTTTCGCCCAAAACAACGTCAAGCCCCCAGCTTTCCAGTAGCTTTACCGCATCGGTCATCGGCGCCGGCAATTTTTTAGCGGGGCAGGTAATAGCAATTTTGTCGCCATGTTTTAATGGCGGAGGGGTTTTGATTTCGGTCCCGATAGCTATCGGGATCGGAAGGCCGATTTCGGATTTACCTATAGCACTATTCATAGCCAATATTAGAAAAACTTCCTGACTTGCCGTTAATCTTTCCAGCTCGTTCTTCTTTCGGACTTTCGGACTTCCCCACTTTCGGACTAATAAGTATCTTTGCCCATTATTACAGCAAATGTCTAAACTAAATAAATTCAAGCGCTTTACGGTTACTTCTGCATTGCCTTATGCCAACGGGCCTTTGCACATTGGCCATTTGGCGGGCGCTTATATACCTGCGGATATTTTTGTACGGTACCTGCGCCTAAAGAAAAAGGACGTGGCCTTTATCTGCGGCTCCGACGAGCACGGCGCAGCTATTACCATAAAGGCCAAAAAGGAGGGAACCACCCCCCAAGCCATCATCGACAAATACCACACCCAGATCAAAAACAGTTTTGAGGAATTCGGTATCGCTTTTGACATTTATCACCGCACATCATCACCTGTTCACCATGATCTCTCGCAGGAATTCTTTTTAAACCTGTACGAGAAGGATGAATTTGTTGAGAAGTACTCAGAGCAATACTTCGACGAGGATTTTCAGCAGTTCCTGGCTGATCGCTACATCATCGGCACCTGCCCCAACTGCAAAAATCCCAATGCCTACGGCGACCAATGCGAAAATTGCGGCACCTCGCTTAACCCTACCGACCTGATTAACCCCATATCCACCCTTAGCGGCAAGCCGCCGGTGCTTAAACCCACCAAGCACTGGTACCTGCCACTTGACAAATACCAACCCTGGCTGGAAAAATGGATCGATGACAAAGAAGGCGACTGGAAGGTCAACGTTTTCGGGCAGTGTAAATCGTGGTTGAAATCCGGTTTGCAGCCGCGCTCGATGACGCGTGATTTAGACTGGGGTATCGACGTACCCCTTGAAGAAGCCAGGGGCAAAAAGCTATATGTGTGGATGGACGCGCCCATCGGGTATATCTCGGCCACTAAACAGTGGGCCCAGGATAACGGCAAAGACTGGAAGCTTTACTGGAAAAAACAAGCCAACGAGGCTGACGAATCATGCCTGCTGCATTTTATCGGGAAGGATAACATTGTGTTCCATTGTATCATATTCCCATCGATACTGCACGCCCACGGAGAGTACATTTTACCACAAAACGTGCCGGCAAACGAGTTTTTGAACCTGGAGGGCGATAAACTTTCCACTTCCCGCAACCACGCGGTTTGGCTGCATGAATATTTAGAGGAATTCCCCGGCCGGCAGGACGAGTTGCGCTATGTGCTTACCTCCATCCTCCCCGAAACCAGCGACAGCGAGTTCACCTGGAAAGACTACCAGGCGCGCGTAAACAACGAGTTGGTGGCCATCCTGGGCAATTACGTAAACCGGGTGATGATTTTGATGCACAAGTTTTACGGCGGCAGGGTAGAAAGTGAAAGCGGCAGGATCGTCCTCACCGACAAACATATCGGCGCTGAGCTAGGCCGTTTTTATGATGAGCTGGAGGCCACCCTCGAGACCTACAAATTCCGCCAGGCGCTGCAAACCGTGATGGAGATCGCGCGGCTGGGTAACCGTTACCTGACGGAGAACGAGCCCTGGAAAACCATCAAAACCGATCCCTCAGCCGCTAAGGCTACCCTGCATAACAGTTTGATCATGATCGGCCACCTGGCGTCGTGCCTGCAGCCATTTTTGCCCAATACCGTAAGGAAGATCGTGGAGATGCTTAATATGCCCTTCAGCGCCATTGGGCTCGGCCAGGAAATAGCGTTTGAGAACGGCCACCAGCTCAGCCCCGCCGTGCTGCTATTTGAGAAAGTGGAGGATGAGGCCATCGACAAGCAAATCCAAAAGCTATTGGATAAAAAGGCAGCTTCAGCGCCAAATGTGCCGGAGGTTGTGCCACCGAAAGAAAACATCAGCTACGACTCCTTTGCTACTATGGACATCCGCACCGGCACCATCCTGACTGCCGAGAAGGTGGCCAAAACCAAAAAACTGGTCAAGCTTACCATTGATACCGGCATCGATACCCGCACCATCGTGTCCGGCATTGCCGAATACTTTGAGCCCGAGGCCATTATCGGCCAAAAGGTTGCCGTGCTGGTAAACCTGGAGCCCCGCGACATCAAGGGCATCACCTCCCAGGGCATGATACTGATGGCCGAGAACGCCGAAGGTAAACTGGCCTTCGTTTCCGCACCGGAGGGTATGCACAATGGCTCGGTGATCAGGTAGGAGAGGTGTTGCAGCGAAACAGTGTGACGAAAGAAACAGATGCGGTATTTGCAACAGTGCCTATTGATGCTGTGGCAGTTACGGGTAAAGTGTGAAACAACTTGCAACACGCTGGCTAAAATTCATTACAAAATGCCCTGCCGATACCTCATTGTGGTGTCAACCCCCGAACTGCCGGTATGCGTATGTAGCGGCCAAAATCACCAAAAAGAAAACAGATCGATATAGCAGCTGCTTATACCCGGAGTTCTTCCTATTGAACAACGAGATCGATAACACCGCCACTGTGCCTACTCCACCGATAGTCACAAAACTGCGCCAAAACTGCCAGTGCATTAAACCAAAGAGTAAAGCAATGATAGTTTCGCTCAACGCAGCGCCGGCAATAATCCGGTTCACCAGGGAAATAGCATATCCCGCATATAGCCAAAAGGCCGCGTAGAAATAAAGACATGCCAGTATCCCGCTGCTAAGCACGAGCGGCCAACTGTTATATGGGGTTTTAAAAACGTGGCAAAGCGCTGATATTAAAAAGATTGCGAGGGGTATAAATTCAAGAAATTGTTTTTTATTCACGGTGTGTTGGTTTAGTCATCGATTCGCTGTTGGTGTATTAACAAACTTTGGATTTAAAAACTTTTAATTTATTTCAGGCGTAGTAACCTGTTGGCTTCCTTTTCTGTTTCAATCGACAATTTCCTAAATTCCATTGGCGACACTGTTTCTTTGGGATTAGATTTTACCAGAAATATTTTATGATCACTTAAATAATATCTTTTTTCTTTTTTTGATGTTGTTTTAACATTGCCTTTTTTGGCGTAAACAGGCATATCGTACCTGTCTTCCTCAAAATAATAAAAGATCAATTTTTTGTTGAAAAAATAGAATTCCTGCAACGATTTGCCGGTCTCTCCATAATAAATCGCGCTTATTTTCTTAATCGTATCGCCTTTAAAAAAGAGCGCTATTTCATTTCCCTCAGTTGATTCAAGTGTATCCTCTTTTAGTTCTTCTTTATCCAATTTCAGCGTAGCGTTAATATCAGCATACTGCGCTTTTATGAAATTGATTTTAGCCGTATCGCTTTGAGAGAAAACGAATAATGGGCAGACTATAAAAAATATAATAATAAGGGGCTTATGCCGAACTTTCATGACTTAGTCTTCTAAGCTAATATAATGGTTTAAAAACTTCTGTCTGCCGATTTTATCCACAAATACAAATCATTCATATACTGCGGATGTTCGGTTATCCATTTAGCATTTTCTGGATCGGCCTCATCGATCATCCGCGCAAACGCAGCCATATTTCCCGTTTGCCCAAGCTTATAAAAATAATCGGCATAATACGTCTTAAAAAAATCATCGCCGTTTTGCGTATCGGCCAAAGGGCCGATTGCTGTGAATATTGCGGTTAACTGCGCCGTTAAAAGATCCCCGGCGCTGGTATATTTCTTTTTGCCGGTTTCGGCAACCGCTTTGGTGATGGCCTGGTTTAATGCCGCTGTATTAGCATCGACCATCAGCGGCGGCGCGCCGGGATCAGCCTTCAAGGTTCCGCCTTGTATGATATGCTGAATGTTGCCATAAGCCTCAGTACTGCGGGCGGTATTTGGCTCCAGCAATATAAAGCTGCACAAACCAAGCAGGGCGTTGGCCCTTTTGTTTTGATGAAAACATACCAGCGCATACATCCGCTGGCTATTAGCGTGTTTGGGGTCGAGTTTGATCGATTGAACGGCGCATTTTTCGGCCTCGCCATAATTCTTATCCCTAAAATAAACCAGGCCCAAATTATAATACAAACGCTGGTACTTCGGATCGGCCTTGATGCCCTCATTAAAGGCTTCAATTGCTTTTGCCGAATTTCTGTCCTTATCATAAATACTCCCCAGCAGGTCATAAGCCCAGGCGGTGATAGAACTGTTTGATTTTACTACCTTTTCCAAATACGGTATCCCGTCATCGCCTTTCCCGCAGTTCAGCAGCGAAAAAGCGATGCCGTAGTTGGCATAAATGTTATTCGAGTCGAGCTTTAATGCATCGGTGTATTTGCCAGCGGCTTCGGCATACTTTCCATCTTTATTCAGTTGTACAGCCTCCTTTATAAGGGATGAAGCATCAGGTGTGCTTTGCGCAAAAACGGCAGATTGTTGAAAAAGAGCGATGCTAAGCAGCAAACAATAAAAATATCTCATGGTTAAAATTATCAACACTTCAACTAAAAGAAAAATTATTTATTAACATAATATTAACGGGGCGGTATAATTTCTAATTTTTGCAAACGTTTTACCGGTGGAGTATTTTTTATGAGATTTGTGTACAGAGGTATTTGTTGTATTGTTATTTCTTTTGTTTTTCTAACGTCCTGTTCTTCAAAAGCCGACGGCAATCATTCGGGCCCGGCCGCTGTTAAACCGGTCACGCCTTTCGACCCCAACGCCTTGCTGGCTTACAACCCCAAAGACGCAGATAAACGTATTGACGAAGTTATGCAAGGTTTGCACCGCACGCGCGGGTTTAATGGCAACGTGCTGGTAGCTAAACATGGCAAAATTATTTATGAAAATGCTATCGGCTGGGCCGACTACCTGCACCGCAAAGAGTTAACCATCAACTCACAATTCGAGCTGGCGTCCATCACCAAAACCATCACCGGCACCGCCATCCTGATGCTGATGGAGCAGGGCAAGCTTTCGCTGAACGACGATGTAAAAAAGTTCTTTCCCGATTTCCCATACGATGGCGTTACCATCCGGCTGCTGCTCACACACCGGTCGGGCATGATGAACTATGTGTACTTTACCGATGACCTGTACCGCGCCGAGCATCGCGACGAGCGCAAAGGCATAACGAACGCGCAGGAAATGGCGCTTATCGCCCAGTATAAACCTCACCCGTTTAACAAACCCGACAAGCGTTTTTTATACAATAACTCAAACTTTATGGTGCTGGGCTCCATCATCGAAAAAGTGACCGGCCAAACCTACGCCGATTTTGTGAAGGCGCATATTTTTCAGCCGGCAGGGATGGAGCATACCGCAGTGTATTCAAAAGCGGTATATGATAAAATACCGGTCGACGTGGTTGGGCACGACAGGGGCCAATGGCGTTATTCGGTAGTACAAAACTTTTTGGATGGCCCCGTGGGCGATAAAGGCGTTTACAGTACCGTAGGCGACTTGTACCTGTTTGACAGGGCCCTGCGCGCAGGCAGGCTGCTAAAACAGGCCACCATGGACTCGGCCTATGTGCCGCGCAATCCCATGCTGCATGGCCATTTCAGTTACGGGTACGGCTGGCGTATTTTCCAGGCGCCGGGCGAGCAGGTGATTTACCACACCGGCTGGTGGCACGGTTTCCGCCATATCTTTTTAAGGGATATGAAAAACGATGTTACCATCGTACTTCTTACCAACCTCGCAAATGGCAGCCTGTTAAAGTTAGACGACCTGTTTAAAGCAGCCGGCATGCCCATCGTGCGCAAAAGCGCCTATAAAGGGAACGGGGATACGAGTGAAGACTGATGATGTGCGGATGTGGGGATGTGCAGATGTGCAGATGTGCAGATGTGGGGATGTGCAGATGTGCAGATGTGGGGATGTGCAAATATGCGGATTTGAAAATGTGTTGATTTGAGGATTTGAAAATTCAATAAGTTAACGGAAATTACTTCATTATAAAAAACACGCAGGTATGCATTAAAATAATCCGCACATCTGCATATTTGCACATCCGCACATTAAACCCATGTTCGACAAACTGATGCAGGCCCAGCAAAAGGCGGGCGAAATAAAGAAACGGCTGGATACCATTACCGTTACCGGCACAGCCGAAGGCGGCAAAATTACTGTCACTGCTAATGCGAATAAAGTTGTTCAATCCGTTGTTATTGATGACGAACTTTTTAAAGACGGCGACAAGGAACAACTGGAAGAACTACTGCTTATCGCCATAAACAAAGCCATGGAGCAGGCCGAAAATGTCAGCCAAACTGAAATGGCAGCGTCAGCTAAAGAGATGCTGGGCAACCTGGGCGGTTTGTTTTAAAATCTTTACAGCCAGTTAGCAGATTTTTTTTTGAATATTGGATAGAGAATAGCGAATTTCGAATGCCGAAGTGTGGATGGTGTAAAAAATTTTGCGTTCGAAACCTACTACACAATTGTAGTTACCCTCTTTCCCGCTTGCGGAAGAGAGGGTCGACCAGCGAAGCGTAGTCGGGGTGAGTCGATGTGTGATGCAGGCGTTGGCGGTAATGTCCGCCTGGTCGACTCACCCTGTCGTCACAGCGTTCGGCATCCCTCTCTTCGCTGCGCGGAAAGAGGGAAAAACATAATTCGAACACTCAAGACTTGATACCTGGCTCTGCGTATTAAATATTCACTTGTCAACTCAAATATTCAAACCTATGAAAATAACCTACTTTGGCCACGCTTGTTTCCAGATAGAAACTGCCGGCAAAACGCTTTTGTTCGATCCCTTCATCTCGCACAATGCGCTGGCTAAGTCCATCGACATAAACACTTTAAAGCCCGACTATATCCTGCTTTCGCACGGTCACGCCGACCATATGGCCGACCTGGAGCCCATCCAGAAAAACAGCGGCGCACAAGTAATTTGTATTGCCGACATAGCCGGCTGGCTGGGCAACAAAGGCATAACCAACGTACATGCCATGAACTTCGGTGGCGGCTTTAACTTCGATTTCGGCCGCGTCAAAATGGTGTATGCATTGCACTCCAGCTCGATGCCTGATGGCGCTTACGGCGGCAACCCCGCAGGTTATATGATCTCGTCCGAAGGGAAGAAGATCTATTTTGCCGGGGATACTGCCCTTACCCTCGACATGAAACTGCTGGCTGATGAAAACCTCGACATTGCAATACTACCTATTGGCGATAACTACACCATGGGCGCCGATGACGCCATAAAAGCATGCGGGTTTATCAATTGCAAAAATGTGATCGGCATGCATTATGATACCTTTCCGGTTATCGTGATCGACAAAGCAGAGGCAAAACAAAAATTTGAAAAAGCGGGAATCAATTTAACGCTGCTGGAAATCGGCGCGGGCATGAACCTGTAAATTAAACCAGTCAAATTTTTTTGAATGAAAAATGCCCCGGTGCGGCCGGGGCATTTTGTTTACCCGGCCGATTTCTTCACCTGGAGGGTGTCTTTCTTCTTTTTAGTGGAATCCTTTTTTGCTTTCTTCTTCTTAGTAGTGTCCACTTGCGTCGAAGCTTTAACCCTGGTGCTGCTGTGCGCGTAAACGCTTCCGAATGAGATCGCTGCTAAAGCAATCATACAAAATAGTCTTTTCATTTTTTAGAATTTGATTTAACTAATGATGATTAATTATAGATTAATTAAAATAATCTCAAGTTATAACTATTTCGTTCGGTGATTGTTTTGGCTATTTTGAAATAAAAAATAATTGTCGTAAGAACCTCTGACACAGCTGTTCTCCGTGCCTGATCCGCCAAAATGCCGCTCAAAATGCCGGCATTTGTGGCGTCCATCTGATTCAAAATCACAGTGAATTAAAAAGCCGTTCCGTATTTTGGTTCGGAGCGGCTTTTTAATTTTTTTGAACAGATTTTAGATCACCGTGCCATTGGGGATAACGGCTCGCTTTTTTACGATCACAATCCCATCCTGCACGGTATAGGTCTCGTAGTCGCCGTTTTCCAGCTTTTCGCCCACGTTTATCTTCACATCATCGCCAATGCGGCTATTTTTGTCGATAATGGCATTGCGGATATGGCAGTTGTCGCCGACACCCATAAACGGCGAATGGCTCAGGTGCGATTCCTCAATCTGGTTCAGCGTTTCGTAATTATCGTTGCCCATTACGTAGCAATTTTCGATTACGGTACCAAATCCAATCCGGGAACGTATGCCAATAATTGACCTGGTAATGTGGCTTGCATTGATGATACAACCCTCCGCAATAATGGCTTTATCCACGTGCGTGCCCGACATTTTTGAAGGCGGCAGCATGCGCGCACGGGTATAAATGGGGTTTGCGTCGAACAAATTAAACTGCGGAATATCATCAGTTAGCCCCAGGTTGGCTTCAAAAAACGAAGGGATGGTACCTATATCGGTCCAGTAGCCTTCGTATTGATAACTTAGGACTTTATTATTGGCAATTGACTGTGGAATGATCTCTTTTCCGAAATCGGTTTTATCGTTTCCTTCCAAAAGGTCATAAAGCATGTTTTTATTAAACAGGTAAATACCCATGGAGGCGAGGTAAAGGCGGCCTTCCGCCTTCATCTGCGGGCTAACTTCCGAAACCCAGTTCTCAAAGCCACTTTTTGGCTTTTCGATAAACGACGTGATCCAGTTTTCCTCATTGGTTTTCATAATACCGAATCCGGGCACGTCATTAACGTGCACCGGTATAGTGGCGATGGATATATCGGCGTTAACCTCGATGTGTTTTTCAATCATATCCGCAAAATCCATCTGGTAAAGCTGGTCGCCCGAAAGGATCAGCACATAGTCGAACTCATGTACTTCCAGGTGCTTAAAACTTTGCCTTACCGCATCCGCCGTTCCCTGGAACCAGGATACATTTGAGGGTGTTTGCTCGGCCGCAAGGATGTCAACAAAAGCCTCACTGAAATTGCTGAAGTGATAGGTGTTTTTGATATGCTTATTTAGCGACGCCGAGTTAAATTGCGTTAACACGTAAATGCGGTGGATGCCCGAATGCAGGCAGTTGGAGATCGGAATATCCACCAAACGATATTTGCCTGCAATAGGTACCGCTGGTTTCGAACGTGTTGCGGTTAACGGTGATAACCGGCTGCCCTGGCCACCGCCAAGTACAATACAAATTACTTTCGAGGTCATGTTGATTGAGTTAAGCTTTCGTAAAGGGTTATATATTCCTTGGCCGACCGATCCCACGAAAAGTCGAGCGCCATCATTAATTTTTGTAAATGCTGCAAATGCTGCTGGTTGCCGTACAGCTTTACGGCCCTGCTAACCGAGTGGCAAATATCTTCAACACTGGCATGGTTAAAACAAATGCCATAGCCGCCTTCTTCGCCAAAATCAACCACCGTATCGCGCAAGCCGCCGGTGCGTCTTACAATAGGGCAGGTGCCGTAACGCAACGCATAAAGTTGGTTAAGGCCGCAGGGCTCAACCCGCGAGGGCATCAGCAGGAAATCCGATCCGGCATAAACCAGGTGGGCCAGTGCCTCGTCATACCCGATAAAAACATTGCATTGCTCACGGTAAAAATCCCGCAATTCCGTTAGGTCGCGTTCGTTTTCTTTTTCGCCCGCGCCCAGCAGCAGGAAATTAAAGCCGTTTGGATGCTCATTAAAGCTTTCTTCCATCGCGGCAGCTAACAAGTCGGCCCCTTTTTCGCCAACCAGCCGCCCGATAAACGAAATAAGTGGCCGCTCGGCCGACAGTCCAAATCGATCGCAAAGGGCAAGTTTATTGGCCTGTTTACCTTTACTGATTTGTTTGATAGAAAATTTATTAGGGATCATCGGGTCCTTTTTTGGGTCCCAGATATCGGTATCGATGCCATTAATGATGCCCTGCCCTTTTTGCCCCTCCAAATGAAATAGAAATTCCAGCCCGTTTGAACTGACAGAAAGTTCGTGCAAATAAGTGGGCGACACGGTAGTGAAACGCCAACAGCATTTCACCGCCGCTGCAAGCGGGTTGATGGAGCCGCCCCAATCCAGCAGCCCGGTTTTTGTCATGTCGATCTCGGGCAGGTAGGATAATTTGCTCCAGCTAAAAGCGCCATGGTATTGCCCGTTGTGTATGGTTAATACTGTGGGCGTATTGGCCAGGCGGGTATACAGTTTGGAATGTTGCAATAAAAACGGCACCAGGCCCGAGTGATGATCGTGACAATGGATAATGTCAGGCGTTTGCTGCGAATAGCTGATCCAGTCTAAAAAAGCAATTTGAAACGCAATGAATTGATCCGTTTCGTCGGGATACTGGTAAACTTCTACCCGGTCAATCAGGCCGGGAATTTTTACCAGGTATAATTCAAAACCAAGTTTATCGGTTTTCTCCTTTAGTATCTCGAAGTACAGCCGGCGTGTGCCAAGCAATGTTGATGCCCTGAAAACAATGTCGAACTCATTTTCCTGTACAAATTTGCGGTTATACCAGGGCATCACCACAGCCGCCTGCAACCCGGCCAACACCTGGTATTTGGGCAGCGCTCCTACCACATCGGCAAGACCGCCCACTTTGGCAACAGGATAACATTCGGCGCTCAGGTGAAAAATTCTCATAGGGTTTATAATTGGCTCAATTTAAGCAAAAGAATTACTCAAATAAACAAATGCTTATGGATAATATGTTTGAAAAAATAATTTTTATTAATTGTTCAGTGGCGAGGGCAGTTCATTTTTAAATTCAGACCCTAAATGTCTTTTTTTTGAAATATCTTCATAAAAACCGCATTTTTTATAAGCGGTTTTATGAATTTGATAAATAGAGATCGCCACAATGCGATAGAAAGTGGCTTTAGAGGTGCATAAAAGAGCTTGCTTGATTTAACATCGGTAATAAACGGAAACTATATTTCCTCCATCAAAAACTATAACTTTAACAAATGCAAGATAACACGCACTGGACACCTTCTCCGGACGACAATAAGCTTGGACTAGTTGACAAAGTCTCAATAAACGAGTATGAAGCAAAGGGGATTGCTGCTGCGGAGCTTTTTGTTTTTTCGCTTGATAGTGCCACGGAAATTTCATCAAAGTTGATTTGTGAGATTCATCGTGTCGCTTTTTCTGAACTATACGATTGGGCTGGAAAGTGGAGAACAGTTTCCGTTTCGGTTGGACAATTGATACCTCCTCCTCCAACTAAGGTCATTCACCTGGTATACCAATTTATTGACAACCTGAATTATAAAATATCTCGTTCTAAAACTCATGACGACCATATCGAATGCCTGACCTTTGCACATTATGAATTCATCCGAATTCATCCTTTTAATAATGGCAATGGACGGACAGGACGAATTTTGATGAATATTGTGGCCTTAAAGTTTGGATATAAACCACTTGAGTTATACCATCGGGAAGGTCAAAACAGGACCGTTTATATTGACGCGATGAAGCAGGCTGACAACGGAGATTTTGGGCCTTTAATGAACCTGATCCGAAAAGAACTGGTGACCTTTTAGTTCTTCTTCCTTCAATAACGACAATACGATCTCTTCAACCCTTTCCTTAGGTACTTCCTGATCTTCAAGTAACATCGTCGAAAAGACCGTATCTGTCAAGACCCGGGTTAAAAATTTCTTTTCTTTAAGTTGAGGATATTTATCGTAAAATTTCATTCTGAAAGCAAATAACCATTTAAGGCAAACCTAAAAAGCGATGTCGCAATTTAGTAGTGCTGATTTCAATATTCCAATCTCTTCATAGGTTTGTTCATACACGCCATCAGCATCGAGCGTAAGCAAGGTTGTCTTTTTATTTTCCGGGTCGATCATAAAATATTCTTTTACACCTCCCTTTTCGTAAAGTGCACGTTTACGCTTGGTATCATAGGCTTTATTAGGTGAGAGTATTTCGATGGCAATATCGGGCGCCCCGTGAAGGCCATTATCCTGAATCAGACCTAAATTTTCATTTAAAACTATCATTAAATCAGGTTGAACAACGGATTCGTAATTTTCGATATACACATCAAAAGGCGACAATATCGCTTTACCCAAATTCTGATCCTTTAAAAACAAATAAAATAATGCGTGTATATCTGCAAGCAATTGCTGATGAGAAAATGTAGGCGAAGGTGACATAATTAATGTATTAAAAATAACCTCGCAACGCGTACCTTCCGGTAGCATTTGATAAACCTCAAGCGCCGTAGTCGGTCTCCATGGAAAATAATCATATTTTTCATCCTTATGACCATTTTCCGGGAAAAACAACTCGTTAAAGATAACTTCACATCGCGTACCTTCAGGCAACATCCTATAGATGTCAACCGCCGTAGATGGTATCTCTGATATAAAATTTTTATATTTATGCTGATCGCTCATCTTTCAAATAAACACGCTTACCACAAATATAACTGTTTTGCTTTAAAAAAGTTATCCGCAGTTTTGCCAACTTAATCAACTAATTCCAATCAGTAAAATCACTTTTAAAAAAACCTTGTGCGGAATGCCCTAACTCTGCGAAAAACCAAATGCCGACACCCATAAATAACGCCGAAGTTGACTGCCTTGGCATTGCGGCGCTGATCGCTGCTCACCTGGTCAAGGGCAAAAATCAATAATAAAGAGTTTTTCATTTGCCGAACAAGCTCGTTAACGGCACTTCAGTAATCAAGGCATTATTACCTTTAAGGCCTAAAACATACAAATTGCCATTCCTTACTTTTCTATGCTCGGTCGGAAATGATTCATAGTAGTCCTCCCCAAAAGTAGAATTGTTGCGGGGAACGATTCTCGTCGCTAAGATTTTACCTTCTGCGTTCATTAACAAATACTTTTCAACTGATAAATCCTTGACTTCAATGCCCGAAAATACGTAATTATTGTTCCATTTTCCTATTAAAACAAAAGAATCCTTCGGGTTACGTGACGGCATTACGGATTGGGGCATATTGTAACGACCGGAAGCCCTCTTGATATATCTACCGGATAGACTGTATTGTTCGTAAATAGAAGAAGTATCAACTGCCAATTCAACAACTAAGGTGCTATCGACAAATTTATACGAATTAACATGCTTGTTCAAAATATGCGGATATATCTTCGTTAACGAACCGTTTGAAATGTCAAGCACGTATAGGTTGTTTTTATCCTGATCAAATGTGTAAATATTTTTCTTATAAATAAAAAGTTGAGATGGCGGAACCGATTTATTAAATGTTCTGCGGAACAATTGTTTGTTGCCTGAAAATGCTGCAAAATTTACGGTCGGATATCCTCCTAAAAAATAAAAATTATTTTTTTCGTCTATTTCAAAACCATCTACAATAATGCCAAATTCATCGTCCTTATAAAATGGCACGCCTTTCACTTTATCCAATGGTATAAGAGTTATTTTTTTTATAATCGTCTGTGAAAAGCATGGAATACTTGACGTAAAGAATAATAGAATATACAAAAGCTTTTTCATTTTCTCAAATTTACGGTTTACGATATATTGTAGGAATAGGAATAGCTGTACCGTTCACTTGTTGACCCGCCTTAAGCCAAAAGCCACCCAGGGCGTCTGTAAATCCCGATCCGCGATTTTTCCAACTTAATCACCTCACAACAATCGGTGAAATCATTCTTCAATCGGTGTAATCCCAAACACTAATGCGCCTCCAGCCAATTCACTCCACTTCCTATCTCTACTAAAATCGGCACCGTAGTTTTAATGGCGTTTTTCATATTCTCCACGATGATCGGCTTTACAATTTCCACCTCATTATGCGGTACATCAAATACCAACTCGTCATGCACCTGCATGGTCATGCGGGCATCCAGTTCGCGGGCTTTAAACTCCTGGTGAATTTTGATCATGGCGATCTTGATCATATCGGCTGCCGAGCCTTGTATAGGTGCATTAATGGCATTTCGTTCGGCGAAACCACGTACGGTTGCATTGGCGGAGTTAATATCGCGTAAATACCTGCGGCGGCCCATCAGCGTGCATACAAAGCCGTTTTCGCGGGCAAAGTTCATGGTGTCGGCCATGTACTGCTTAATGCCGGGGTATTGGGCAAAGTAGTTGTCGATGATCTCGGCCGCTTCCTTACGCGGGATGCCCAAACTCTGCGATAACCCAAACGCCGACTGCCCGTAAATGATGCCAAAATTCACCGCTTTGGCATTGCGGCGCTGGTCGCTGCTCACCTGGTCGAGTGCTACGCCGTAAACGTTGGCGGCAGTTGCGGTGTGGATGTCGAGATTTTTCACAAAGGCCTCGGTCATATTGGGGTCCCTGCTGATCTCGGCAATAATGCGCAATTCGATTTGCGAATAATCCGCCGAAACAATGGTATGGCCCTCATCACGCGGAATAAATGCCTTCCTTACCTCGCGCCCGCGTTCGG
>DASRTD010000128.1:0-27703 GCA_035656115.1 Mucilaginibacter sp. | reverse complement strand
AAGCAAAAATTGGGCCCCTGGGCTGTTATCCGCGCCCCAACAGATCATCCAGTTTATTCCGCTCGGTTTGCAGTTCGCGGGCCAGTTTCTTTTCCTTATCGTTGGCTTTGGCTTTATAGGTTTTGAATTCCTCTTCGAGTTCGGCAAATAGCTGCGTGCGGTACCTGGCTTCGCGCCGGTATGCGCCTGAGCGGGAAATGACGGCGATGGCAATGATGGCAAACAAAGCAACCAGTCCCCAGACAAAAAGGTTATAGGTAGTTTGTGATAAAGCCAGGCCGAAAAATTCAACCCCGTCTTTATGGGCCAGTTCCTGGTTCTGGTCGTTCAAAGCTGTTTTTAAACTATCGGCCAGTTTGTTTTGGGAATTTAGTTTTGCAAGGGCCGTGTTCAGCTTGGCCCGGTTTGCGCTGAGCGTATCCGATGCATTTTTCCATAGCGCGGAAATCAGCGGCTGCTGGTAATGGTATACCCTGTCAATCAGGTATTGATACTGGCTGTTAAGGCTTTGGTTGGTTAGTACCGGAAGAACGGAATCAGTTGCGAAACGGGCCCGACGTGAGCCTGAATCACCTAAAGAGTCGGCCTTTGTCTTATAATGGGTGTAGTAATGGTGCCGGGGAGGGGATTTGGGAATAGTTTTAACCGCTGGTTGCTTTTTGGCGGTATCCTGGGCAAAACTGGTTGAGAATCCAAAACAGATCAGCAATGTATAAATGATTAACCGCGGCATAGAGATTTGTTTAATAAGTAAAATTAGTATTTAGAGTTGAGATGTGAGATATGAGATGTGAGATTTTGTTTTTAGTCCGGAAAGTCGGGAAGTCCGAAAGTCCGAAAGAAGGAGCTTAATGTTTATCACCTTGACTTTTTTTTCCTGCCTTCCCGACTTTCCGGACTGTTCGGACTTCCCGACTTTCTCAATATATTAGCGGCATGAACATAGGAATGATCGGCCTGGGCGATATGGGCCGGCTGTATGCCAAAGCATTTGCAGCAGTAGGTTACACGGTGTGCGGCTGCGACCTGCCAGAAAACCGGCAGCGGCTTGAAGATGAGCTAACACCGCTGGGTATAAAGATAATAGATAGCGGCAAGGATGTTGCCCGCATGGCCGACCTGATCATTTATTCGGTGGAGGCCGAAAGCCTCGCGCGGGTAGTGGCCGAGTGCGGGCCGGCTACCAAATATGGTGCTATAGTTGCCGGGCAGACCTCGGTAAAAACACCTGAAATCGAGATTTTTGAAAAATACCTGCCCGCCGATGCGCAGATCATCACCTTCCATGCTATGCACGGACCGGGTTTCGAGCCAAAAGGGCAAAAGCTTATCCTGATAAAACACCGCGCGGATGAACACGCTTACCGGCGAATGCACGACTTGTTTACTGCTGTTGAAACGGATATTGTAGAGATAGAGAATTACCATGAGCATGACAAAATAGTTGCCGATACCCAGGCGGTAACCCACGTCGGCTTCGAAAGCATGGGCACGGCCTGGAAGGAAGCTGGTTTTTTCCCCTGGGAAAATGCCTCCTATGTGGGTGGCATCGACAATGTTAAAATACTCACCACACTGCGCATCTTCAGCTATAAAGCGCACGTGTACGGCGGTTTGGCTATTATGAACCCTTATGCCCGGCAACAGGTAAAGCGGTATGCGGTGTCTGAGTCGGAATTGTTTAAGCTGATGATCAAGGAGGAAGCTGACACCTTCCGCCAGCGGCTTTACCGCGCCCGCGACTTTGTTTTTCATGAAAGCCGCAAACCTATTATGCTAAATGACAAGGTGATGAAGGAGTTTTCGCTCGGCCAAAAGCCGGAACTGCAAAAACCAAACTCGCACCTCAGCATCCTGAGCATGGTGGATGCCTGGTACCACCTCGGCGTAAATCCTTATGATAACCTCATCGCCCAAACGCCCCCGTTCCGCCTGCGCCTCGGTATTGCCGAATATCTTTTTAAAAATGATGAATTGCTTGAAGAATCAATAGAAACAGCCCTGTACGATAAAACCATCCGCGGCGACGATTTGGAGTTTCATTCGGCGGTGAGGGAATGGTCGGCCATCATCGGTTACGGCGACATGGAAGGCTACAAAAAACACTTTAACGATGTGCAGGCTTTTTTTAAGGGCCGGTTGGAAGAGGGGAACAGGCAAAGCGCAGAGTTGATCAGGCGGTTGATGGAGGGATAGTTTTGACCGTTGATTAAGCTGATTTTTTCAGGGAAATCATAAAAATCAGCTCAATCAACGGTTCAGACTATTTCGTCAGCGCAGCACTCAATCCCCGCCAGTCAACATTATGAATGATCTTATCGGCTACTGACGCCGGCCCTACGATTTGGATAGTTAGTGTTTCGATATAAGCTCCCCCTGTTTTGTGTATGAAGGGATACATGACATAATTGTTAAAGTTCATGTTGGCGCCGGTCCAGTTGCCTATTAGTATAAAGGTTTTATAATCCGGCGGTATATCCGCTCCGGCGCCTTGTTCCGGCTCGGCCAGGCGGTAGGCATAACTTACGCCGGGCACTTGCAAAACGGTGTACTTGTCCGTTGCATCGTGGTCATATTTTGATTTTAAATACGGGTCATTTTCTGTTATTCTAATCTTAATATTTTGCATCTCCCCTAAAACAACCGACCTTACTATGGCAGCCTGGCTGGTTTGAGCCTGGTAAAACCGGATAGAGTCATTTAGTTTTTTACCATAGGCGCTATTAGGGTCGGGGCTGATCGTAAGGTCGAACGCGCGGCTGCAGATAAACATGGGCCGGTAGGGGTTAGGATGTGTTGCGATGCTGAGTTTAAACCGATCGCTGTGGCTGGATTGCCAGCCCATCTGCTTTAATGCTCCGCCAATGGATTTGTCGATCACCTCCCGGGCTTTATTGATTACGGCCGATTCATCAGGGCGCGGGTCCCGGCATTCGGTATCATACGTCCCCGCGCTAGCCGCGGTGTCAACTGTTCCTGGCCTCGCAACTGTTTTTTTGTTTATATGAGCGCGCGTAGCAGTGTTGTTATTGACTATTAAGTTTTGTGCACTGGAGTTGCACAAAAGAAACAGGCAAAACGTTGCGGCGCAGGTAATTATCCTGGTGATTTTTGAGTTAAGGTAGTGGCGAAATTTCATAAGAAACGACATTTAATGGTGGGATGTCCCAAAGATCATTAAATGCCGTTTTGTTAGCTATAGGATAAATATGCTATTTAGCTCAGTTGGATGCCGAAAACAATGTCCAGGGATAAGCTTTCATATCCCGCAGATATTTACCCTGCGTTTTAACATATTCCGGGTGTAATTTCAGGAATGGTGCAGCTAAAAAGTCATCCCCGCCCGGGTGTCCCATGTGCGCCCAGAATTGCATTTTACCCGCAAGGTCCGAAGTGGCTACTTTACCTTGTACCGCGCCCGTCGGGAAGAATGGCGGTTCATGAAATTCTTTACAGCCCAACGGGTCCTGATCCACGTGCCCGTCAATCACACAACGGTCAAAGGCTTGCTTATTATTCAGCACGTCATAAGTATCGCCTTCAATTGTTTTTGCTGCTGAGGCATCGATTTTCCCTTTATAATTAACATCTACCAATTGCTCCATCCGTTTCTTGCGGGCGTTTGGCGAGGTAGTTGGATCGTTTACATCAAAAGTGGTTTCTTCTTTGACCAACTTGGGATCGGTAGCGAAATTGGTGCCGATAAAAGCGGTGTCCTTCGACCGCCAAACTTTATAATCTTTTAAACCAAGTTCCAGTTTGGCAACCTCGTTGGTTTTGGTATCGCCGATGAGCCAGTCATTGGCGTAACCGCCATTGTTGTCGGTGATCATTATTTTTACCACATCATCAATGCTGTTGGCGTACTGGGCAGCCCGGCGTGCCCGTACAAACTCGGGTGTTTTGGTGGTGTCGTAGCCTTTAAACTGGGTAATAGTAGTTTCGGTGATGAGAATGCCGCTTTTGGTGATCAGGAAATCATCGCCGCTATGAATGAAGCCCGGGCCGGTGTCCATTAGTATTTCGTTGCCTTTTTCGGGTTTAATATCTACAATTTCATTCCAGTGCTCACCCACAATGTAATCCGTCCAGTCATTATGAGCAATCACGATCTTATGGTCCTTGGTAAAACTGCCGGTCGCGATAAAGCCGCTGCAATTGCCGGGCGCACGGTTGTCGCCGCTGCCGGGTTTTGCTTTATTCATTAGTGTGGGTACGTAATAGCCCGGAAGCTCATAAAATGCATTCATTGCCGTAACGTCCAGCGAATCGTACTTAAAACCTTTTGCCTGCAGGCCCTCAGCAATGCCTTTCAATTCATCCTGGTATTCTTTATCTACCTTTTTCCATAAAAAGCGCTGCGCCGCGCCGCGGTAAAAGGCCCAGTCCTTGCCGCTGCTGCTGGGCAGGTAATATTGCAACACCTTTATTAAAGTATCTATATCTTTTGCTGCCAGGTAGCCATGCTGGTAGCCAATGTCTGCCGGTGAACCAGCCAGGTGCAAATAGATCCAGCCGTTTTTGTCTTCGCGGGTGGCGTTGCCGAGGCGGCTGTTGTTGGTTTTACAGCTGAATGCAGCTGTGGCGATGATAAACAAAAGGAGAAGTTTGATGAATGATTTCATAATATCTTGCAGTTTAAATTATTGCCCGGATGAATTTAGGAAAAAGATTAACAAAACCGAAGCGGCCCGGCCTAATTGGATTTCATGATGACCAGGTATACTTCTTTTTTGTCGGGCATATCAAATTTGGGCAATTTGTCATAATTATAAAAAGGCTCGGCAGTTTTGATAAGATTGGGGTCAAATGATCTGCCCAATATTTTTTGCGCCTCATCCAAAGTATATAAAGTGTCTTTTATGCTGAAGACGAAACCGTAATCTGAATTTTGTAAATTACGCATGTAAGTTTTTTTGTCCTTTCCATCAAGGGTAAAGCTTATCGGGACGGAATACTGCACTCTCACGGGTACGCCATCCTGCGTGCCTGGTTTCCAGGTCGGGCTTTGCTCCAAAACTCGTTCAGCCTCGGCCTCGCAACCGGCGCCGACACAACTAACCGGCGTAACATTATTTACTTTACCGTCTCTCTCAACAACGAACGATACGATTACCCTCCCGTTAATCCCGATCAGCCGGGCAACTTCGGGATACTTCAGGTTCTTACTGATAAAGTTTGAAAAAGCCGGTAATCCTCCCGGAAATTCTGGAACATCTTCAATTGTAGTGAAAATCTTGTGTTCGCCATTTTTCATGACGGAGTCCTTACTTATCGGGATTTGTGCGCCGGCGCAATAGCAAATTGTTGATGCTAAAAACAGGACGTAGAAATGTTTCATACGGTAAAGATAAATTATCCGGAAGTTTTTCCAATAGCCCCGTAAGTTTATCAGATTTTTTTCATCTCAACATGCGCCCGGTTCCCAACCTCGTAAGCCATCGCCATATATTTCTTCAGTTCATCAGTAATGTCATCACGATCATATAATCGTGCATGGTGCACAAAAAAACGATTAGCCAGGTTATCGATCTTATAAAAACAGGACGTATCTTCCAAAAGCGTTGTTAATACCAAATGGATATCAATATAATTTTTGCCGATCTTGTTAGCGGAGCAAAAACGCATTTTTGTGAGCAGGGCAACCCTCGTTTTTACAGGGTGAAGTTCAAATGGACCGATCTTTCGGTATTCATCCAGGAAGAAATGAAATAGCGCGACGCTTTTTTCGGGTTTGTCCTTTAAAAAATCGTCAACCGTATACGCCCCACAGGAATGCGATTGGTTTTTGTTATAAAACTGGTGATGGCATTTGGGGCAGGTCCACATCTGTGATCGAATAATTTTAAAGTTAGCGCAAAATTTTC
Organism: Mucilaginibacter sp.; assembly: GCA_035656115.1. Lineage (GTDB taxonomy): Bacteria > Bacteroidota > Bacteroidia > Sphingobacteriales > Sphingobacteriaceae > Mucilaginibacter. Next base: position 21,836 of record DASRTD010000128.1, on the reverse strand, counting down.
AAATTTAATTTCGATATATTTGGCTATAAATCAACCCAATACCATTATACAATTTAAAAAATGAAAGCACTTATCCCAATTTTACTGATTGCATGCCTCATGGGGGCACTTATTGCCTGCAGCCCGGCCAAATCGGACCCTCAAACAGCCAGTGCAGCGCCTACCAAAGACAGCCTGGTTAAACGCGGTGCGTACCTGGTAGCTGTTATGGGCTGCAATGATTGCCACTCGCCTAAAAAAATGACCGCTATGGGCCCCGTTGTTGATTCAGCACGAATGTTATCCGGTTTTCCCGCCAATGCGCCTGCGCCTTCTCCCGGGCCAAGCGACATCAAAGGTGGCCTGGTAGTTTTCAACGGCGACCTAACTGCTTGCGTTGGGCCCTGGGGTACCAGCTTTTCCGCAAACATCTCTTCGGACGATTCCGGCATTGGCAAATGGAAAGAAGAACAGTTCGACCAGGCCCTGAGGCACGGCAAATATAAGGGCCTCGATGGCACCAGGCCATTGATGCCGCCCATGCCCTGGCAGGATTTCAGCAATTTAAACGATAGCGATGTGAAGGCGATTTTTTATTATCTGAAATCGACAAAGCCCGTTAACAACGTGGTGCCAGTATTTAAGCCGGCGGGAAAAATCTGATTGAAAAAGCCCAATATCGCTGAGTTCAGGTTTTTAATTTATCCACCATCCCTTTTCCAAATGTAGGGTTACCCGTGCGCGGGTAATAGCGGTGTACCACCATTTGCATAACTCATTGGGCGGCATGCCATACATTTTATTGTCAAGGAATAAATAAACTTCCGACCACTCGCCACCCTGTGCTTTATGGCAGGTAACGGCGTATCCGTAAGTAGCGCGCAGACAATTCAGGAATTCGTCTTTTAGCATTTCCTCCTTGTACTTTGCCGAGTTCGGCTTAATTTCTTCGGTCCGCATACGGTAACTAAAGTCAATCATCAAAGTTTTAGATTGCTCGTTGCTGAAATTGCCTGTCGTGCCATTTAAAATATCCAGTGACAGCAGAAGCTTATACTCTTTTTCGGATGCGAATGATCTAACCTTAACATCCTGGAATTTCATGGTGTCGGCGTATTTTATCTCACCCAACTGAAGAATTTCTACAAAGTCGCCGTTTGACAGGGGCACAGCGTAGTTGTTTTGGGTTACGAGCAGTACATCCGTCACTTGTAAAGGGATACCTTCCATCCCGAACCTATCCCGGCGCATCGCCCGATTTATTTGCTGCACTTTTTTGTTGCTCCGGGCAATGGCCAGCGTTTCATTTGCCCCGGTATTCAGGTAGGCGTTTGAATAATGCGCAAACAAGGATTTTTCCGAGGAATGCAGCATCACGTTTTTTAGGTTCAGTGCAGGAAGTTTTGGCGGGCCATTAAAGGTTTTATAATCGGCCATTTTTCTTACTTCGCCGGCCAACTTTAATATGTCGTTAGTCGCTTCCGTCCGCTCTATCATTTTCAGGGTAACCGAGACGACATTCCTGTAATTTTCGCGTAACCATCCCTCGTCCAGCGCCGGGCTAAACGCCTGGCCAACCGGCGGCAACTGGCACGGGTCGCCCACAAATATTACTTTGTTCTTTCCCACGACCTCAAAAAAGTCATTCAACAACACACCCGATCCGAATGTTGCAAAAAAAGCAGTGTCCATAAAATCGCCTGACAGCATGGACGCTTCATCGACAATGTACAGTATCTTGTCCTGGTCAGGTATCCGTGTCGCAAATTGCAGCGACATCTGCCCGTTTTTCGAAGGTTTGTCAGTAACAAACATCGATTCATCAATGCCATCCACCTTGCTGAAGTGGTAAAGCTCGCCATGAACGGTTTTGGTGGTAAACCCGGTTTTGCCACGCAGCACTGCTGCCGCCCGCCCCGTTGACGCCAGCATCGCAAACTTATATTCCTTTTCCTGCAGCCTTTTGCCCAGCAATTGCATCAGGAAGGTTTTACCTGTACCTGCATAGCCCTTTAAAACGAAGGTGTTGGCCTCAGGGTCGTCCAGAAAATCTTTTATCGCCTTTAAGGCTTCCTTTTGGTCGGGGTTTAGTTTCGGCTTAGGGCTTTCTTCCATTTATACTTTACGGCAGCCGGCGAATAAACCGGCGGTTAAAAATATTAAGAAATAGGGGATTAGGCAAGTGGCAGACGAGGTGGAAGAATGAAGCACTTGAGTTAAATAAAAATTTACTGCAAATTAAACTTGCGCAGTCTTCAAAACTTCGTAAATCTTTGATTAATTTGTTTGGAGTGATATTTGCCATATATTTGTGAATATGCATGTTTCAGAAATACAATTGTTTCAAATGCTGAAGGAAAAGATTGGCGAAAAAGAAGCCCAATCTTTAGTTGAATATGTTGAAACAAAAATTGAAAAAGAGTTTGACTCAAAAAAAGACACTTTAGCCACAAAGGAAGATTTGGCAAACGTGCGCAGCGATGTCATCAAATGGATGTTTATATTTTGGGTAGGCCAACTGGCCGCTATGATCGCTATTGCTAAGCTGTTTTTTCATTCATAGCCAGAAACACCTCTATCCTGGCGCTGGCCTTATTCTGCCAAGCTGCTCTATCGCAAAAACACAACCGAAAAGATTGTTAATTTGCCTCTAATTCAAAATAACGTCCTTTTATAAAATGTGCACTGGTTCATTATCTGTCATCGGCACACGCGAACACTCCCTCACAAATCTGCGCTTCATTCCCGCGCGAGGTTTCGGGTTACCAAACCTGGTAAATTTCCCTTGAACCTGTCAGATACATATCCTGATAGCCCTGCATTTTTTCTTTCATCTTTTTCATTTCTTCGCTATCCTGCATGTATTTCTGAAAGCTTTGTTCATAAGCAGCAAGGTTGTCGTGCCTGGTTACCATTACCACTTTGTTAAAGTCGCCGGTCATGTCGGTCATAATGTTGACCAGGTCATCGTTATCAGCCATAACTTCTTTAAACAGCTTGGCGAATTTTGAAGCGTTACCCGGCTTGCAAATAAAAATGTCGTGAACGTGAATCATAACGGAGTTATTAATAATGAGTTGATAAATAATGACGAGAAAGAAACAATACGAAGTTAGTAAAGTTTTTAACGGCTTATCAAAACAATAGTAACGATTTAATTGGCCGACTCGCCCAGGTTTCAAGGTGCAAAATATTGCCCGGCAGCGCACGAGAACGCCACCTCTTTTGGCCTGCGCTGCGTTCTTGCATGGTTGGGATGACAAGGCTTGATGAAAAAACGAATTGCATTAAAAATAAATGCTTAAATTTGTTATATGACAACGCTAACGATTGAAATTCCGGAAAAGGTTGAAAAAACACTGTCTGATTTGGTTCAACAGTTGGGCGGGAAGGTAGTGGCAACCGATGCAATAAGAAAACAGAGCAAAGCGGCGAAGAAGAAACAAATTTTGGATGACCTGGAAGAATCTGTAAAATGGGTTAAGTTACATCAGGAAGGTAAAGTACAAGCAAAATCAATAGAACAAATATTGAATGAGCTTTAAAATAACAATGACCCCGCTTTTTGAACGCGAACTAAAAAAACTTTCAAAAAGACACTCATCAATAAAAACTGACGTATCCGCTCTAATAGTCTCCCTGGAAAAAGAATCGACACAGGGACAGGCTTTAGGCAATAACTGTTTTAAAATCCGTATGGCCATAACCTCAAAGAAAAAAGGCAAGTCAGGCGGGGCAAGAGTTATTACCTACGTTAAAATAGTTGATGAAAATATTTACCTCATATCCATATACGACAAGTCCGATACCGACACAATTTCCGACGATGAAATATTAGGCAGGATAACAGATTTATAATTTAGTTATGGAATGTGCATTGTGTAAGGTAGGTACCACTGAAAAAGGTAAAGTAACCATCACCCTTGAAAGGGATGGGGCCATCGTGTTGATTAAGGATGTACCCGCGGAAGTATGCACTAATTGCGGCCATTATTATCTTTCAGAGGAAATTACCCGGCTTGTGATGGAAAAAGGCAATACCGCTATTGAAAACGGAGCTGAATTGGAGGTTTTTAAATTGCAAGTCGCTTGATTCGATCAAAGTTGCGACGTTTTTAAACAGCTACGCCCTCAACGAGGCCATTAAAAAACAAACAACTCGAGTTAAACTTCGCAAGTTTTGGCGAGTGCCTTTGACATTACGGTGTGCATACAGCTCGTTACCTGTCAGCGGCGCACGAGAACACAACACCCAAGGCCTTTGCCCGGCATTCTCGCGCGAGGTTTGGGGCTGCACTCTCGCGTGAGGTTGGTGGAAAGAATAATAAATTACTCAAAGCAATTATATACAAATACCTATCGTAAAATTTATTTTACAGCGTTACACCAAAGGCTCATCTGATTAGTTTTTTTGTCATCGTGGCTCAATGTTTCTATTGTTATACTATAAGTAAACGGCACGTTTTTTATTACATTCGCCTTATTCCATCTACACAAATCAAGGGTAATTATATCATTTGATCCATCTACATTTTGGATTTTATATGACGATGATAACGTATATTTGACAACTACCATTTTGTCAAAAATGATGTAATATTTTTTAAACATTTTATTCGTTTTTGAATCAGTAATTCTTATCATGCCAACCTGCCTATTATCAATCGATGTTACGGTGTCATTTGGTGATAAAAATGGGTCAAAAAATTCAACATTATATGATAGAAATTTTTCGACTAATTTCTGGTAGGCACCAGCTGATACTAAATAGCCAACCAAAAATTTTCGTTTTTTTAATTTGCTCCAGTTTATATCAATAGTTGTATTGCTCTTGTCCCGTGCCGACGAATTTTGCTCATTGCTAGTCAAGTCATGTTGAGTCTTCGTACCATAGTTGATTTTGCCGATAGTGACAACAAAATGTGACTTATCATCATTATATCGCCAAATAAAACTTACAGTTAAATTTTTGGTATAACTTTTATAGTTAAAGACATGGGCTTGTCCAGTATCAAATTCTTTATCCTTTACAAATCCCATATTGGCGACAATTTCGTTATTGTACATAGGAAGATAATCGCCATTTTCAGTCCAGCTTATATCACTAACTTTTAAATTCTTATAGACTATGGTCAAGTAATATTTCCCATCGTCGATGTATTTGGAATAAGCAATTATATTGTCGCTTCTGTTATCAAATGAATAACCCGCTCGATTGACTATTGAGTTGATTTGATTTTCAGAAATCCCTAAAAGAGATATTCCATCTTCAAGTGATAAAATCCGATTTTGGGCTTTACTGATTGAAACTTGAAGAAACACAATTGCGGTTAACAGAATATATTTAAAAGCCGGTTTCATTTATGATATAGTTTGCCTTAAATATAAAAATTTACCTGCTTATATGGGTGATTTTTTTTGGTTTGACCTGGTAGTAAAATTATTATTTTTGTTTACAATTTGAATTTAAGTAATTTCAAGAATCATGAAATCGCACACTGAATATAATTTCAAATTACAATTTCCTTTAGACCAAATAAAGCAAATTGCCTCGCGATATTCTATTAATGATATTGAGGAAGACTTATGCAAAAATAGGTCGGCGATTATTGATAGGGGCTATTTAACAAAATCCGAATTAGAAAAAATTGCATATTGGAAAACACCCAGATCAAAATCAAGAATTGCAAATAACAGTGATGATTATGTAAATGAGATCACTTCAATTGCTCTTTCGACTAAAAATGAAAAGATCCGAATTGAAATTTTAAACCTAATGGACGGCGTGAGTTGGCCCACTGCATCCGTTCTGTTACATTTCTATCATAAGGAAAAATACCCAATTATAGATTTTAGGGCTTTATTTTCACTGAATTATAAAAACATTAAACCAGACGATTATAACTTTCCATTTTGGGAATCTTACACCAATTATACCAGAAGCTTATCAGACGATTTAAACATCGACATGAGAACTTTGGATAGAGCATTATGGCAATATTCTAAGGACCAAGACTTAACAGCTAAATCCACGTAATAGATTCAGATTATTATCTGTGCCGTCCGCAACCCCTGAACCACTCACCAAATCCTCTATCCGTCCGCAAAATCCCTCTCAAAAAAATAATTCATTCGCTATTTGACATTTAATCTAAAAGTTCTATCTTTGCCGTCCCTTAACGGGGATAAATGCTTTGAACGAGGCCCTACTGCTTCGATGAGCACAAACAAATAGAGAAAATGTCAGGATTAATTGGTAAAAAAGTAGGCATGACCAGTATATTCGACGAGACAGGGAAGAACATTCCTTGTACTGTGATCGAAGCTGGCCCTTGTGTGGTAACACAGGTTAAGTCTGTAGAAACAGACGGATATGCAGCCGTACAGCTTGCATATGGCGAAAAGAAAGAAAAGCACACTACCGCTCCTTTGCAAGGCCATTTCCAGAAAGCCGGAACTACTCCCAAACGCCGCCTTGTTGAATTCAAAACTTTCGAAGATCAAAAAAACCTTGGTGACACTGTTACCGTGGATATTTTTGAGATCGGCGATTTTGTAGACGTGGTGGGCACTTCAAAGGGTAAAGGTTTCCAGGGCGTTGTAAAACGTCACGGTTTCGGCGGTGTGGGTATGCAAACACACGGTCAGCATAACCGTTTGCGTGCTCCCGGTTCAATGGGTGCATCGTCATGGCCTTCACGCGTATTTAAAGGTATGCGCATGGCCGGCCAGATGGGCAGCGAACGTGTGAAAGTGCAGAACCTGCAGGTGGTAAAAGTATTTGCCGAGCAAAACCTGCTGGTAGTTAAAGGTTCAATTCCCGGCGCTAAGGGTTCATTTGTAATAGTGGATAAATAAGATGGAAGTTAACGTATTAAACATATCAGGCAAGGAAACAGGCACCAAGGTGCAGCTTTCTGATTCCATTTTCGGGATCGAGCCGAACGACCACGCTATCTATCTTGATGTAAAGCAATACCTTGCCAATCAGCGCCAGGGAACGCACAAATCAAAACAGCGTAACGAAATTGCTGGTTCAACCCGCAAATTATATAAGCAAAAAGGTACAGGCGGCGCCCGTGCCGGCAGTGTAAAATCGCCATTGTTTAATGGTGGTGGCCGTATCTTCGGTCCGCAGCCGCGCGATTACAGCTTCAAGCTGAACAAAAAGCTTAAAGCATTGGCCCGTAAATCGGCCTTGTCATACAAAGCACAGGACAGCAGCATAATGGTGGTTGAAGATTTTACTTTCGACGCCATTAAAACCAAAAGCTATGTACAGCTTACCGCTGATTTGAATGTTAGCGATGTAAAAACACTTTTAGTATTAGGCGCTGCAAACAACAATGTGTATTTATCAAGCAGGAACCTGAAGAAAACCAAGGTTATTGTAGCCGACCAGTTAAACACTTATGATGTGTTAAACGCAGGCAAACTGATCTTAACTACAGGCGCGCTAAAAACTTTGGAGGAAGCATTAGCTAAGTAATTATGGAAATTTTAAAGAAACCCCTACTTACTGAAAAAGTAACCAAGCTTACCGATAAGCTTAACCGTTACGCTTTCAAAGTTGATCACAGGGCCAACAAAATACAGATAAAAGGCGCCATCGAGGCGATGTATGGTGTAAACGTTACGGCTGTAAACACCATGAAATACGTTGGAAAACTAAAGACCCGCAACACTAAGGCAGGCGCCGTTTCAGGACGTGCAGCTACTTTTAAGAAAGCGATCATTACGTTGAAAGACGGAGAAGTAATTGATTTTTATAGCAGTATATAAATATAAAGATGGCAGTTAGAAGATTTAAACCGGTTACTCCGGGCACCCGCTTCCGGGTTGGTGCCGATTACTCGGACGTGACGACCAACGTACCTGAAAAGACGCTGGTAGTTGCGATCAAGAAATCAGGCGGCCGTAACAATAGCGGTAAAATGACCATGCGCTACATGGGCGGTGGCCATAAACAGTCATACAGGTTGATCGATTTTAAACGCGATAAGTTTGATATCAACGCAACCGTTGCAACTATCGAGTATGATCCGAACCGTTCGGCACGTATTGCATTATTGCACTATGTGGATGGCGAGAAAAGATACATGATCGCTCCCGAAGGCTTAAAAGTTGGCCAGGTAGTGGTATCGGGCCAAAACGTTGCTCCCGAAGTTGGTAACACACTTCCCTTGAAGAGCATCCCGCTGGGTTCTATCATCCACAACATCGAGCTGAACCCGGGACAGGGTGGTACCATCGCACGCAGTGCAGGTACTTACGCCCAGCTTTCGGCACGCGACGGTAAATATGCCATCATCAAATTGCCTTCAGGCGAAACCCGCATGATACTGGCAACCTGCCTGGCAACCATCGGAACGGTTTCAAACTCCGAAAAAGCTAATGAGGTGTTAGGTAAAGCCGGCCGCAAACGCTGGCTGGGCCGCAGGCCCCGAGTACGCGGTGTAGCCATGAACCCTGTAGATCACCCGATGGGTGGTGGTGAGGGTCGCGCCTCGGGCGGTCATCCGCGCTCACGTAAAGGTTTGTTGGCTAAAGGCTTTAAAACCCGCGATAAAAAGAAAACATCGGATCGTTATATCATTGAAAGAAGGAAAAAATAATGGCTCGTTCAGTAAAAAAAGGACCTTATATTGATCATAACCTGGACCGGAAAGTAACCGTCCTGAATGATTCAAACAAAAAATCAGTTGTAAAAACATGGTCTCGTCGTTCCATGATCTCTCCTGATTTCGTTGGGCATACGTTCGCTGTACACAACGGTAACAAGTTTATACCAGTGTATGTAACTGAAAACATGGTTGGCCACAAGCTGGGAGAGTTTGCACCAACCCGTACATTCCGCGGTCACGCAGAAAAGAAAAAATAACAGGCAATGGAAGAAGCAATTAAAAAATCAAAAAAGTCTGTGCTGGTAAGGCAACGCAAAGAAGAGGAAAAAGCTCTTCAGGGTGGTGCATCGATAGCAAAGTTACAGAACTGCCCAACCTCACCACGTAAAATGCGTTTGGTGGTTGACCTGATCCGTGGCGAAAACGTTGAGAAAGCGTTATACATCCTGAAGTACACCAACAAGGAAGCGGCTATACGTGTTGAAAAGCTTTTGTTATCAGCCATTAAAAACTGGGAAGCTAAAAACGAAGACAAACGTGTTGAAGACAGCAACCTATATGTTAAAGAGGTTACGGTAGGCGGCGGCCGCCAGTTAAAAAGGTTGCGTCCGGCTCCGCAAGGCAGGGGATACCGCATCCGCAAACGCTCAAACCATGTACATTTGGTGGTAGATAGTAAAAACGAAAACAATTAATTTGAAATGGGACAGAAAGCACATCCAATAGGTAACAGATTAGGCATCATCAGAGGCTGGGATTCTAACTGGTTTGGTGGTAATCATTATGCCGACAAATTAGTTGAAGACGAAAAGATCCGTAAGTATCTGTCAGCTCGTATCAACAAAGGTGGTGTATCAAAAGTAGTTATCGAACGTACTTTAAAACGCATCACTGTTACTATCCATACTGCCCGTCCGGGTATCGTTATCGGTAAAGGCGGCCAGGAGGTTGACAAGATAAAGGAAGAATTAAAGAAACTTACCAAGAAGGAAGTTCAGATCAATATATTCGAGATCAAACGCCCCGAGCTTGATGCACAATTAGTTGCAGAAGGCATCGCGAAACAGCTCGAAGCACGTATCTCTTTCCGTCGTGCCATGAAAACTACTATCGCCTCAACCATGAGAATGGGCGCCGAAGGGATCAAAGTAATGACATCAGGCCGCTTGGGTGGTGCGGAAATGGCACGTACAGAACAATATAAAGAAGGAAGAATTCCCCTGCATACTTTCCGCGCAGATATTGACTATGCACTTGCGGAAGCTTTAACTACTTATGGTAAAATAGGTGTTAAGGTTTGGATCTGCAAAGGTGAAGTATACGGCAAACGCGATCTTTCGCCAAACATTGGCGGCGCCAGCAGCGCAAGCGGCAAAGGCGGTCGTCCGGAAGGTGCAGCCTCATTTGGCGGCCGCGGCGGCAACGAAAGAGGCGGCGAGCGCGGCGGTGAACGCAGAAGCGGCGACCGCAGAAGTGGTGGCGGTGGCGGCGGTGATCGTCGTGGCGGACCAGGCGGCGGCCCTAATCGTGGCGGCGGACAAGGTGGAAGCCGTCCGGGTGGACAAGGCGGAAATCGCCCGGGTGGACAAGGCGGCGGTAATCGTGGCGGCGGCAATCGTCCAGGCGGTGGTCCGGGAAGAAGATAATATTAGTCCGAAAGTCCGGAAAGTCCGAAAGACGCTGCGACCGGGGGTTAGGAAATAAAGTGAATGAATAAATAGGATATGAGACAAACGACAAAAGACTGAAGAGGCAAAATCTCTGGTCTCTAATCGCTAATCTCTAATCTCAAAGCTTAATAAGATGTTACAGCCAAAAAGAACGAAGTTCAGAAAGATGCAAAAAGGCAGGATGAAGGGCAACGCCAGTCGTGGCGCTGAACTGTCATTCGGATCTTTCGGTATAAAATCACTCGAAGCCGCCTGGATCACCAGCAGGCAGATCGAAGCTGCACGTATCGCGGTAACACGTTTTATGAAACGTGAAGGCCAGGTTTGGATCAGGATATTCCCTGACAAGCCGGTAACCAAAAAACCAGCCGAAGTACGTATGGGTAAAGGTAAAGGCGCTCCTGAATATTGGGTAGCCGTAGTGCGCCCGGGAAGGATCATTTTTGAAGCTGAAGGTGTTCCTTTGGATATCGCGAAGGAAGCTTTGCGCCTGGCAGCACAAAAATTGCCGGTACAAACAAGGTTTATAGTACGTAGAGATTACGTTGAAGCATAAATAAAAAGTTGAAAGGTTGTAATGTTGAAAGGTTGTAATGTTAAAATAAGTTACAACCGCCAGACAGGCAACATTAAAACATTTCAACAAATAAAAAAAATTGAAAAGTTGTAATGTTGAAAGGTTGTAATGTTAAAACAACCGCCGAACAGGCAACATTAAAACATTCCAACTTTCCAACATTACAACAAATAAAAAAATGAAGAACTCAGAAATTTTGGAGTTGTCGACTGAAGAATTGGTTGCCAGGGTCAGCGAGGAGAAAGCAAACCTCACTAAGCTGAAATTTGCACACGCGGTTTCTACCATTGAAAATCCAAGCCGCATTACTAAAGTGCGCAAGGACATTGCCCGGTTGAACACCGAGTTAGTAAAACGTAAAGCGGCGGCGGCTTCTAATTAATTAAAAGCATTGGGAAAAATGGAAAGAAATTTAAGAAAAACCCGTACCGGCCTGGTAGTTAGCAATAAGATGGAAAAGTCTATCGTGGTTGCAGTAGAAAGGAAAGTAAAACACCCTATCTATGGCAAATTCGTAAAGAAGACGACCAAATTTATGGCCCATGATGAAGCAAATACTTGCGGCATCGGCGATACCGTATTGATTATGGAAACCCGCCCCCTGAGTAAGAATAAAAACTGGAGACTGGTTCAAATATTAGAAAGGGCTAAATAACATGGTACAACAGGAATCAAGATTAAACGTAGCTGATAACAGCGGTGCTAAAGAAGTTTTAGTGATCCGCGTATTGGGTGGTACCGGTAAAAGGTATGCATCTATCGGCGATAAAATTGTGGTTACCGTAAAAAGCGCCCTGCCGTCAGGCAACGTGAAAAAAGGTACCGTGTCAAAGGCAGTTGTAGTAAGGACCAAAAAGGAAATTCGCCGTAAAGACGGTTCATATATCCGTTTTGACGACAATGCAGCTGTTTTGTTAAACAACCAGGATGAGCCGAGAGGCACACGTATATTCGGCCCTGTTGCAAGGGAGTTACGTGAGAAACAATTTATGAAAATTGTATCCTTAGCACCGGAGGTATTGTAACATGGAAAATAAAAAGAATATAAAACCTGCCAAACTGAAGATCAAAAAGGGTGATCTGGTAAAGGTTATAGCCGGTGATTCAAAAGGCGCTCAAGGTAAGATCCTTGAAGTGATTATTGAAAAGAACCGTGCAATAGTTGAAGGCGCAAACCTGGTATCAAAACATACCAAGCCAAACGCTGCAAAACCTAACGGCGGCATTGTAAAGCAGGAAGCTGCGATACACATTTCAAACCTGATGCTGGTTGATCCAAAATCGGGCAAGCCAACACGTGTTGGCCGTCAGCGGAATGAAGCCGGTAAATTAGTAAGGGTGGCAAAAATTTCAGGGGAGGAAATTAAGTAATGGAATACGTACCAAGATTAAAAACCAAGTACAGGAGCGAGATACGCACCGCGCTGAAAGAAAAATTTCAGTACAAAAGCGTAATGCAAGTGCCTAAGCTTGAAAAGATAGCGATCAACCAGGGTGTTGGCGGCGCTACTACTGACAAGAAACTGATTGAGGCTACTATTACCGAGCTTACAACCATAACCGGTCAGCAGGCGGTGTCCTCAAAGTCGAAGAAAGATATCTCGAACTTCAAGCTGCGTAAAAATATGCCTATCGGCGTACGTGTTACCTTGCGCGACAATACCATGTATGAATTCCTCGATCGTTTGATCGCTATTGCTTTGCCGCGTATCCGCGATTTCAAAGGCATTAACGATAAAGGTTTCGATGGTCGCGGTAATTATACTTTAGGTATCTCCGAGCAGATCATCTTCCCTGAGATCAATATCGACAAAATCAACAAGATACAGGGTATGGATATTACCTTTGTAACCTCGGCAACTAATGATGTTGAAGCGTTGGAGTTGCTGAAACAATTTGGATTACCATTCAAAAATCAAAATATCAATGGCTAAAGAAGGTGTAAAGGCGCGCGAAGTAAAACGCGCAAAATTAGTAGCTAAATACGCTGAAAAAAGAGCGGCCCTTAAAGAAGCCGGCGACTACGCAGCATTGGACAAACTGCCAAAAGCAGCAAGCCCCGTAAAACTGCACAATCGCTGCAAGCTTACAGGCCGTCCCCGCGGGTATATGCGCCAGTTCGGCATCTCACGTGTAACATTCCGTGATATGGCACTGGCCGGTAAGATCCCGGGTGTGAAGAAAGCGTCCTGGTAATTTCGGATTTACGATTTACGAATTACGATTTCGGAATTAACAAAGAAGCTGAAGAATATAAGTAGGGTAATGAGTTGCGGTAAGGAATAAATCCGAAATCGTAAATCGTAAGTCCGAAATAAGAATAACCGATAGAAGGTCCACGGAAACCACTATCATAAAACAATAAAATGAATACAGATCCAATCGCAGATTATCTTACACGAGTAAGGAATGCTATTAAAGCCAACCATAGGGTTGTTGAAATTCCTGCATCAAATCTGAAGAAGGAAATCACTAAGGTGCTTTTCGACAAAGGTTACATTGCCAATTTTAAGTTTGAAGACAATGGTCCCCAGGGTACTATTAAGGTAGCTTTGAAATACCATCCGATAACTAAAATCTCTGCTATACGCAGCATTTCGCGCATCAGTAAACCAGGTTTGAGAAAATACGCAGGCACAGACAATATGCCAAGAGTATTAAATGGTTTAGGTATCGCCATCCTGTCGACTTCAAAAGGTGTTATGACCGATAAAGAAGCCCGGCAGCAAAATGTAGGTGGCGAAGTTTTATGCTACGTTTATTAACAGGAGGAAATTAAACAATGTCAAGAGTAGGAAAAGCACCGATTGCATTACCCCAGGGCGTTATTATTACTGTATCGGCAGATAATGTTGTTACTGTAAAGGGTCCCAAAGGAGAATTGCACCAGGCTGTTAACAGTGATATCACTGTTGAACAGGAAGAAGGTAACCTCGTGGTTAAACGTCCTTCTGATCAAAAACGCCACAAGGCGCTGCATGGTTTGTACCGTGCGCTTATCAATAACATGGTTACAGGTGTAACAACGGGTTACAAAGTTGAGCAGGAATTGGTAGGTGTGGGTTACCGTGCAACCAATACAGGCAATACTTTAGACTTAGTGCTGGGTTATTCGCACCACTATGTATTTGAGTTGCCAAAAGAAATTAAAGTGTCAACCACTGCTGAAAAGGGTAAAAACCCAACCATCATTCTGGAATCGATAGATAAACAACTGATCGGCCAGGTAGCAGCGAAGATTCGCTCGTTACGTGCGCCAGAGCCTTACAAAGGTAAAGGTATCAAGTTTGTTGGCGAGGTATTGAGAAGAAAAGCAGGTAAATCAGCATCTAAAAAATAATCGTCATGGGAGCTAAGTTATCAAGAAGAGACAGAATTAAGAAGGGCATCAGGAAACGTGTTTCCGGTTCTTCAGCACGTCCGCGTTTGTCAGTGTACAGAAGCAACAAAGGTATTTATGCCCAGATCATTGACGATGTGAACGGAAAGACATTGGTATCGGCATCATCTTTATCAAAAGATTTCAGTGCACCAGCAGGCACCAAGATCGATCAGTCAGCTGCCGTTGGTAAGCTGGTGGCCGAGAAAGCGGTTGCCGCCGGTATTAAAGATGTAGTTTTCGACAGGAATGGTTACCTGTACCATGGCCGTGTTAAGTCACTGGCTGAAGGTGCACGTGAGGGCGGTTTAAATTTCTAATTAGTGAATTAATGAATTAGTGAATTAGTGAATCCTCTGGCAGATTAAAAAAATCGCTAAATCACTAAATCACTAAGTCACTAAATAAAATAAGAAGATGTCAACAATCAACATAAAAAGAGTAAAAACCAGCGAGATCGAATTAAAAGACCGACTGGTGAGCATACAGCGTGTTGCCAAAGTAACTAAAGGCGGCCGTACTTTCAGCTTCTCTGCCATTGTGGTAGTAGGTGACGAAAACGGCGTGGTTGGTTATGGCCTGGGTAAAGCTAAGGAAGTAACCGAAGCCATTGCCAAAGGTATTGACGATGCCAAAAAGAACCTGGTAAAAGTGCCTATCATCAATGGCACCGTACCTCACGAGCAGATCGGCAAGTTTAGCGGCGGTTTTGTATTTATCAAGCCAGCAGCAAACGGTACCGGTGTTATTGCAGGCGGTGCCATGCGTGCCGTATTGGAATCAGCGGGCGTACACAACGTATTGGCAAAATCAAAAGGTTCTTCAAACCCGCACAACGTGGTTAAAGCAACCGTATCGGCATTATCACAATTGCGTGATGCTTATACTGTGGCACAACAACGCGGCGTTAGTTTAGGTAAAGTATTTAACGGTTAATCTTCATGGCAAAGATCAAAATAACACAGATTAAGAGCGTGATCGACAGGAGTGAGCGCCAAAAGAAAACGATTGAGGCCCTGGGCTTAAAAAAGATCAACCATAGTGTAGAAGTTGAGGCTACTGCAGCTATTATCGGTATGGTTAAGAAAGTTAATCACCTGGTAGCGGTAGAAAATATTTAATATCATGAATTTAAGCAATCTTAAACCTGCAGAAGGTTCTACAAAAAATAGGAAACGAATTGGCCGTGGTACAGGTTCAGGCCGTGGCGGTACTTCAACCCGCGGTCATAAGGGCGCCGGTTCGCGTTCTGGTACCACTACAAAGGTAGGTTTCGAAGGCGGTCAGATGCCATTGCAGCGCCGTTTACCGAAAAGCGGGTTTAAAAACCCTAACCGCGTAGAATATGTTGGGGTTAATTTGGATGTTCTTCAAAAATTAAGCGAGCAATATTCGGTTGCATCAATTGATTTTGATACTTTGAAAGAGCACGGTTTGGTTTCGCGCAATGACTTGGTTAAGATACTTGGCCGCGGCGAACTGACAGCCAAAGTAGAAGTTAAGGCACATGCATTTTCTGCTACAGCTCAAAAAGCTATCGAAGCAGCTGGTGGTACCATTGTAAAGCTATAATTTTAGATGAAAAAGTTTTTCACCACATTATCCAATATCTGGAAAATCGATGATTTAAGAGTGCGTATTACTAACACACTCTTATTTCTTTTAATATATCGTGTAGGATCATTCGTGGTTCTGCCGGGCGTTAACCCGAACACTATTTCCAAAGGTGGAAACGAGGGCCTTACCGGCTTGCTGAATATGTTTGCGGGCGGTTCATTCGCCCGGGCGTCCATTTTTGCATTAGGGGTAATGCCTTATATTTCGGCTTCCATCGTGGTGCAATTGCTGGGCATAGCTGTTCCATATTTTGCAAAGCTGCAGAAAGAGGGTGAAAGCGGCCGAAACAAGCTTAACCAATGGACCCGCTACCTGACTATCGGTATTACCGCTTTGCAGGCAATAGGCTACCTTAAGTCGCAAATCGACCCGAACAGCCAAATGGAGATCGCTAATCCGTTCTTTACTATCCTGAACGTGTTTGTGCTTACCGCAGGCACCATGTTCGTAATGTGGCTTGGCGAAAAAATAACCGACAAGGGTATAGGCAATGGTATTTCGCTGATCATCATGGTGGGTATCATCGCAGCCCTGCCTGGTGCGTTCCTGACTGAGCTTCAATCACGGAATGCGGGTGCAGGCGGTTTGGTGACGTTTATTGTCGAAGTAGTGGCATTGATAGGTGTGGTGGCGTTTACCGTGCTGATCGTCCAGGGAACGCGTAAAATCGCCGTTCAATATGCTAAACGTATTGTGGGTAACAAACAGTATGGTGGTGTTAGGCAATATATCCCGTTAAAAGTAAATGCAGCCGGCGTTATGCCGATTATCTTTGCCCAGGCGCTGATGTTTATCCCGGCAACCATCACGCAGTTCTGGCCAAAGCTTGGTTCAAACCCGGTTGTTATGCAGCTGGCTAACTACCAGACATGGGGCCATAACGTGGTATTTGCGCTGCTGATCATCGTATTTACATTCTTTTACACCGCTATTACTATCAACCCCAACCAAATGGCTGAGGATATGAAAAAGAATGGTGGATTTATCCCGGGTATTAAACCGGGAAGGTCAACAGCAGAATTTATTGACGGTGTAATTTCAAAAATCACGCTGCCCGGTTCCGTCTTCTTGGCTATCATCGCTGTTTTCCCGGCGATTGCCGCCTTATTGGGGGTTAACAGCGGATTCGCACGATTCTTTGGTGGTACTTCGCTCATCATTCTTGTTGGTGTTGTGCTGGATACCCTTCAACAGATCGAAAGCCATTTATTAATGCGTCATTACGATGGGTTAATGAAGACCGGCAGGATCAAAGGGCGTACAAGCATTGCTGCAGGAGGCGCTGGCCAGCCGACTATCTGATAAACAACATGTCGAAGATCAGTTATAAGTCTGTCGAGGAGATAGAACTCATACGTGAAAGTTCTTTACTTGTTTCCAAAACACTTGCGGAAATAGCAAAAGTTATACGCCCCGGTCTTAAAACGATTGAACTAAATAAACTGGCAGAAACCTTTATCCGTGACAATGGCGGGGTTCCTGCTTTTTTAAATTATCACGGGTTCCCCTATTCGCTTTGTATCTCGATGAACGACCAGGTTGTCCACGGCTTCCCCGGAAAAAGGGAGCTGGTTGAAGGCGACCTCGTTTCAGTTGATTGCGGCGTAATATTGAATAAATATATCGGCGATTCGGCTTATACATTCGCCATTGGCGATATGAGCGATAGCATAAAAAAATTGATGCGGGTGACCATGGAATGCCTGGACCTGGGTGTGGCTAAAGCAGTGGCAGGCAACCGGGTTGGCGATATTGGCTATGCGGTACAAGAGCACGCTGAAAAAAATGGTTTCGGTGTAGTGAAGGAATTGGTGGGACACGGGGTTGGCTTGCAGTTGCATGAAAAACCAGAGGTGCCAAACTATGGCAAACGGGGTTCTGGCATAAAGCTGGAAGAGGGCATGGTGATTGCGATAGAACCCATGATCAATGCCGGAAAATCGAGGGTGAAGTTCTGGGACGACGGCTGGACCGTGTCGACTGCAGACGGAAGGCCGTCCTGTCATTATGAGCATACAGTAGCCATAAAAAAGGGGAAACCGGACATCCTTTCGACTTTTTCATACGTGGATGAAGTTTTAAAAGAAAAAATAAATATTTAAGATTTTTTTTATTAATTTTGCATCCCGCTTTGAGAGGCGGATAATAAAGTAATAATCAGTAAAATATGGCCAAACAAGCCTCAATTGAACAAGACGGAACGATTAAGGAAGCATTATCTAACGCGATGTTTAGGGTGGAATTGGAGAACGGACACGAAATTATTGCGCATATATCGGGTAAAATGCGGATGCACTACATCAAAATTCTTCCTGGCGACAGGGTGAAGCTGGAAATGAGTCCGTACGATTTAAGTAAAGGCAGAATAACCTACAGATATAAATAACAAAGCGATGAAAGTTAGAGCATCCATAAAAAAACGCAGTGTTGATTGTAAGATCATCCGCCGCAAAGGGAAACTTTACGTTATTAACAAGAAGAACCCTAAGTATAAACAGCGCCAGGGATAATTAAAGGAATTGTAATAATCCGTACAACGGTGGCCCGCCGTTCGGTTATTATTTAAAAATACAAACAAAAAATATGGCAAGGATTTCAGGTATTGATTTACCAAAGAATAAAAGAGGCGAGATAGGCCTGACCTACATTTACGGTATCGGCCGTTCAACAGCTCAGCGGATATTAACTGAAGCGGGTATCGATTTTGATACCAAAGTTCAGGAGTGGACTGATGAGCAACTGACTGCTATTCGTACAATTATTAATGACCAGGTTAAGGTTGAAGGCTCCCTGCGTTCGGAAGTTCAGCTTAACATCAAGCGTTTAATGGATATTGGTTGCTACCGCGGCACACGTCACCGTAAAGGTTTGCCTTTACGCGGACAGCGTACCAAAAACAACTCGCGTACCCGTAAAGGTAAACGTAAGACGGTTGCTAACAAGAAAAAGGCTACTAAATAGTGATTAGAGGTTAGTAAGAAGTTTCAAATCGCTAATTCACTAACTCACTAATTAATATATAAACCGATTGGCTGCCGTGAGGCCGCCAGGAATAGACAAAGTTAAAAAAGGGTTAATGGGTCCGAATTATTCACTAATTCACTAATTCACTAACTCACTAATTTAAAAAAGATGGCTAAAACCAAAAAAGTTACCAAAAAGCGTGTTGTAATTGTTGAGCCGGTTGGCGAAGCACACATCAACGCTACCTTTAACAACATCATCATTACCCTTACCAACAAATCAGGCCAGGCTATTTCTTGGTCGTCGGCAGGTAAAATGGGCTTCAAGGGTTCAAAAAAGAATACCCCTTATGCTGCTTCACAATCAGCAGCTGATTGCGGAAAAGTTGCTTATGATTTAGGCTTACGCAAAGTGGAAGTATTTGTTAAAGGCCCGGGTGCCGGCCGCGAGTCGGCTATCCGTACCCTGCAAACTGCAGGTATCGAGGTAACTACCATTAAGGACATTACACCGCTGCCCCACAATGGCTGCCGCCCATCAAAACGGAGAAGAGTTTAATTAATCAATTTTTTAAAGCTAAGAGTCGTCAGCTGCGGGCTGATTGATACTTTAAAAACAATAACAATGGCTAGATATACAGGTCCAAAATCAAAAATTGCGCGTCGTTTCCGCGAGCCCATCTTCGGCCCGGACAAAGCGCTGGAAAGAAAAAACTATCCGCCGGGAATGCACGGCGTATCCAAGAGAAGGGGTAAACAGTCCGAGTACTCAACCCAGTTGATGGAGAAACAAAAAGTTAAATACACTTACGGTGTGTTGGAACGCCAGTTCGAGAACTTATTTCACCGGGCTTCAGCAAAAGAAGGCATCACCGGCGAGATGTTGCTGAAACTTTTAGAAGCCCGTTTGGACAATACGGTTTACCGTTTAGGTATCGCTCCAACCCGCTCAGGCGCGCGCCAGCTGGTTGGCCACAAACACATCACCGTTAACGGCGAAGTGGTAAACATTCCATCATATACTTTGAAAGCAGGTGATGTAGTGGCGGTTCGCGAGAAATCAAAATCGCTGGAAGCTATCACACATTCAACTGCCGGAAGAAAAGTTAACAAGTACAGCTGGCTGGAATGGGACGCTGCCAACCTAACAGGCAAGTTCCTGAACTTTCCAAATCGCGATGAGATCCCTGAAAACATCAAGGAAAACCTGATCGTCGAATTGTACTCTAAATAAGATATGATTAAGTGATTAGAGATTAGTGATTAGAGTTTAGGAGAAGCACTTCCAGTCTCTGATCACTAATCTCTAACCACTGAATTCGCGTCTATATAAATCAAATAAGTAAAAACAATAAACAAGGATATAAATGGCAATTTTAGCATTTCAAAAACCAGACAAGGTTATCATGCAGAAATCGAATGATTTCGACGGTACGTTTGAATTTCGTCCGCTGGAACCAGGCTTCGGTGTAACCATTGGTAATGCTCTGCGTCGTATCTTACTTTCATCACTTGAAGGTTTCGCTATCACTTCGGTGCGTTTTTCGGGTGTGATGCACGAGTTTTCAACTATCAAAGGGGTTGTTGAAGACGTTACCGAGATCATCCTTAACCTTAAGCAAGTACGTTTTAAGAAAACAGGTGAATCAGGTGATAATGAAAAAATCTTCGTTATCATCAATAACCAGGATGCTTTCAGGGCTGGTGATATCAGCAAATTCAGCAACAACTTTGCGGTTTTAAACCCCGACCTGGTTGTTTGCAACATGGATACTTCAGTAACCCTCGAGATCGAGTTAACTGTAAATAAAGGCCGCGGCTACGTTCCGAGCGAAGAAAACAAAAACCCTGACGCCAATGTAGGTGTGATCGCGATCGACTCGATCTACACACCGATCAAAAACGTTAAGTACACCATCGAGAACTATCGTGTTGAACAAAAAACCGACTACGAAAAGCTGGTTTTAGATATCGCTACCGATGGTTCCATCCATCCTGAAGAAGCGCTTAAAGAGGCTGCCAAGATTTTGATCCAGCACTTTATGCTGTTCAGCGATGAGAACATGATGCTGGAAGCACAGGCTAAGGAAGAAACCAAGGAAGTTGACGAGGAGATCCTGCACATGCGCAAGATCCTGAAAACCGAACTGGTTGACCTTGATCTGTCCGTTCGCGCACTGAATTGCCTTAAAGCTGCCGACATCCGCAGCCTGGCCGACTTAGTGTCCTACGACGTTGCCGACATGCTGAAGTTCAGGAACTTTGGTAAAAAATCATTAACGGAGATCCAGGACCTGGTAAAATCAAAAGGTTTATCTTTTGGTATGAACCTGGCTAAATATAAACTGGACGAGGAATAAACCCCCTAACCCCCGAAAGGGGGAACAAAGGATTGAATAATAAATAAGCGAAGGCATAATTCCGAGGGCTTGACAAATTGCCGCCCAACGGTATGCACGTGAAAACTTAATAAAACAATGAGACACGGAAAAAAAGTAAACCATTTAGGTCGTACCGACAGCCACCGCAAAGCGATGCTGGGTAACATGGCCTCATCGCTTATCTTACATAAGCGCATCACCACCACTTTGGCTAAAGCAAAGGCATTACGCGTTTATGTTGAGCCGATCATCACTAAATCAAAAAACGACACCACCCACTCACGCCGTACCGTATTCAGCTATTTGCAGGATAAGGACGCAGTTTCAATCCTGTTCCGCGAAGTGGCTGAAAAGGTAGCAAACCGCCCCGGGGGCTATACCCGTATCATCAAAATGGAAAACCGTTTAGGCGATAACGCCGAAATGGCCCTGATCGAATTAGTGGATTATAATACCGTTTATGGCCAGGATACCGGCAAAGCTGAAAAGAAATCAACCCGCCGTCGTGGTGGTAAAGGGAAAGCCGGCGCGACTGCTGCTGCACCTGCTGCCAAAGCTGCACCTGCGCCCGCCGTTGTGGTTGAAGAACCCGTAGCTGCAGCGCCTGTCGCTGAAGCAGTTGTTGAAGAAACACCGGTAGTTGAAG
>DASRTD010000127.1:0-5718 GCA_035656115.1 Mucilaginibacter sp. | reverse complement strand
ATTTGGACGCTAACTGACCGGAAAACAAATAGTTATCCTAAATTATATAACGCCCTTATCTGGATATTAAGATACTACCTGGCCATCAGTTGGTTAGCTTACGGCGCCATTAAGATTGCAAGACTCCAGTTCCCGCCGCTTTCGCCTGACACGTTGCTGCAAACTTATGGCAACTCGTCGCCAAAAGACCTCGCATGGGCCTTTATGGGCTATTCGTCCGCATACAATTATTTTCTCGGTATCACGGAATGTATAGTGGGTTTACTATTGTTCTTCCGGCGAACAAGCACATTAGGTAACTTTGTGGCGTTGGGCATACTAGCCAATGTACTGGCTTTTGATTATACCTTTGACGTAAATGTAAAGCTGCTGGCAACGATGCTCATGGCCATGACATTGTTTCTGACGACGAAAGACATTGCCAGGCTTGCAAATTTCTTTCTCTTAAACAAAACTGTTGCACCGGTTAACGATTCCCCACTTTATTTTAAAGATAATTGGAAGAATACAGCCCTTCGGATAGTAAAGCTCACCTTTATTGTTTTCGTCCTTGTTTTTGACCTTCGCGGATATTTAGCGCGGGCCAGGCAATTTGACGGGCGCCGTGAAAAGCCTCCCTTGTTTGGCATTTATAAGATCGATAGCATATACACCGATAAAACCGGTCTTGAAGCGCTGCTGCCAGGAACCATATTCCAATGGACTAAGCTGGCGATATCGGTACCAGCGGGCAATGCATGTGTTTCGCTCACCCATGATAGCCTCAAATATTTTGCAGTGAGCGTGGATACGGCTAAAAAGAAAATAGAGCTAAAATCAAAAACCGATACTTCCGATCGTTATACGTTTTTTTACAGCCATCCGAAAGACAGCATCCTTTTACTTCAGGGAAAATGGCACAATTACTCACTGACAATCAATCTTAGAGAACTCGACATGAGCAGGTTCCCGCTTTTGAAGCGCAAATTCAGATGGATAATCGACCATAACGCCAGCTTTAGAAACTAAAGAAGCCCGTCTTTTTGGTCGGCTGACCAAAAAGAACAGGCTTTTATTATGCACCCAACCCTAATGGATGCGCTGGATTATTTCCGCTTTATGATCTTCTCATCGCTACAGGCGAAACCTGCAGTTGATCCAGTATTCCGTCAACTACCTTTGGCAAGTCGTCCACGTCCTTTTCGGGGTTATGGTGCACTTCACCAACGCCGAAGCCTCTCCAAACGATCTTGCGGGTATGCGGGTCGATCAGGTCGATTATTAAAGTGCCTTCTTTATAATGTCCTTTATCCGCATAGGTTATATTGCCATAATACCCGAACGGCGCTCCCCAGGCGTACCAAGGGCGATACCATCCCCAGCCCCAGCCGAATCCCCAGCCCGGATAGCCATAATAAGGCGAATAATAAGAAGTGTACGAACCGGTCCCCACTATGCGGGTATAATTGATTACCAGGTCGGGATGTTGCTGGTTAATTTGCAATCCCTTTGCTACCAGCGCGTTCGTGGTTGCTTCCTTCACCTTCATGTCTGCCGCATCGCCGAGCGTTTTGTTGCCTGATTTTGCGGGCGGCATCCAGGCAAACGTATGATAGCCCGTCATATTGGTTTTATTAATACCAGCCTGGTAATAATTATAGCTGGTACAGGCAGACAGGCCCGACAGCAGGAACACCGCCGAAGCCAGATAAATTAATTTTTTCATGATTTAGTCCCTCGAGTTATATTGTTAGACTGAATATTCAATACAAGGTTTAATAGCTAAGTTAACAAAAAAGCTGCCTTTTTGATAGTTTTCTCCGATTTTTTACACTCCTGCCTGTTTTCGAAGCCTGTTCCGTCGCCTATACCGGTTACGACAGATATTTGCCTACGATCGGCATCCTTCTGCCCATACCAAACGCTTTTGGCGATACCCTAAGTATCGGCGGCGTTTGATATCTTTTGTGCTCGGCCAGGTTGGTTAATTTTATCACCCTCCTCACCGTTTTCTCATCAAAACCCATCCTGATGATGGCCGCGGATGAAGAGCGGCCCTCGATGTACTCTGCCAATATCTTGTCCAAAACATCATATTCCGGCAATGAGTCGGTATCCTTTTGATTGGGCCTTAACTCGGCGGACGGCGGCTTGATAATGGAGTTCTCAGGTATGACCTCACCGTTGCGGTTTATATACCTGGCCATTTCAAAAACCTGCGTTTTATACACATCGCCAATAACTGATAGCCCGCCGCACATATCTCCGTATAAAGTACCGTAGCCCACAGCGGCCTCACTTTTGTTCGACGTATTAAGCAAAATATAACCGAACTTATTACACATGGCCATCAATACAACGGCACGGCTGCGAGATTGTATGTTCTCTTCGGCGATATTAAATGGCAACCCCTTAAATTGTGGCGCCAGTGTAGCCTCAAATGCTTCCGTAATGTTTTTTATTGCAATCGTTTCGTGCATGCATCCCAGGTTCTTTACCAAATCTTCTGCGTCTTTGATGGAATGATCGCTCGAAAAACGCGAAGGCAATAAAACCGCCATTACGTTTTCCGGGCCCAATGCATCCGCCGCCAACGCGCATACTACTGCCGAGTCGATACCGCCGGATAAACCCAGGATGGCCTGCTTAAAACCCGACTTATAAAAATAATCTCTTATGCCCAGCACAATGGCATCGTGTATCTGTTCGATATCACTTTGTCGTTCTTTTCGCATCGTGGATAGGTGCTGAAATGTAACCTTGCCCTTTGCATCCAGTTCGTAATAAGCTATGGCCTCTTTAAAATAAGGCATTTCGTCTATCAACTTACCTGTTTTATCAAACACGAGTGAGCCGCCGTCAAAGATCAGTTCGGTTTGTGCGCCGATGTTGTTTACGTACAACAGCGGCAATTTATAATGCTTTGCGTTGTCGCTCAATATCTCTATCCTTTCCTCATCGTGATTATATGCAAACGGCGACGCTGCGATATTGATCATTACATCGGGGTTCTCTTCTATCAGGATATCCATCGGCCGGGTGATGTACAACGGATTCTCAATCGTGTTCCACAGGTCCTCGCAGATGGTCAGTGCTATCCGATGCCCTTTAAAATCGATGCAGCTAAATTCCCGCGAAGGTTCAAAATAGCGGTACTCGTCAAAAATATCGTAGTTGGGCAGCAGGGCTTTGTGAGCGGCGGCCTTCACTTTGCCGTTTTCAATAAAATAGGCAGTATTGTTCAACTCCTTCCCTTCGGGCTGATTATTAGGGGTGGGGAGGCCAATGATGCAGGCAATATCCATACATTCAGCGGCAATTTTTTGGGCTGATACCTCGCACAGGTCGATAAACTCATCAAACTCTAAAAAATCCCGTGATGGATAGCCTGAAACGCACAACTCGGCAAATACCACCAGGTCGGCGCCGTTGCTACGCGCTATTTTTATATGCTCGATTATTTTGGCAGTGTTCGATTCAAAATTGCCGATATGGTAATTGAGCTGGGCCAGGGCGATCTTCATTATAATCTCCGGTTTTATTAAGGTAACTAAACTAACGTACGGAATGCGCCGTTTAGGGTATTAATACAAATAAAAAATTAATTTTGCCCAAAGCACCGCAAATGACCGTTTTGAACAAAACAAAGCAAATTTACCTATTTTTCTTCATCGCCGCGTTACTCAGCGCTTGTAAGCATAGCAAAAATGACGTTGATGTTAGCAATATCCCGGTAACTGTAAAGATCCAACGCTTTGATAAAGACTTTGAGGAGATGCGGACCAAGCCCATGGCGCAGCAGGCAGCCTACCTTCAGCATAAGTATGGTGCGTTTTATGGCAATGTTATCTCGATGATGTTGGAGGATGCCGGTACCAATATAAAGGATACGGCTTATTTTGCCAGGTTGCGCCAGGTTTTCGCGGGGAAACCTTATAATGACCTGGAGCACGATGTCGATTCGGTTTACACAAACCTGGACAAACCGCAGGGCGAGCTTACCGAGGCATTCAAACATATCAAATACTACTTCCCGCAAAAACAATTACCGGCAGTTTACGCTTTCTTCTCCGGCTTTGCAGTGCAGGTCCCTGTTGGTGATGGCTACGTCGGTATTGGCCTCGATCTTTTTTTAGGTGGAAATTCACGGTTTTATCCTTCGCTGACCGAAGCTTTCCCGCATTATCTTTCCCGGAATTTTAACGTTCAAAACATTTGTCCGCGCGTGGTGGAGGGCATTGCCCGCGAGGATATGTTTGCCGAAAGCGATAGCGATAAAACCATGCTGCAGCGGATGATCTATGAAGGCAAGATCATGTATTTTATGGATAAAATTTTGCCCGAAACCCCCGATACTTTAAAAATAGGGTACACCGGCGCCCAGTTAAAATGGTGCCAGGAATTTCAGTCGAAAATGTGGGCTTACTTTTTGGACCAGGGCCTGCTTTATGAGACCGACAACATAAAAATGCAGAAATATTTGGGCGAAGCGCCTTTTACACCCGGTATCGGTGAAAAAAATGAATCGGCCCCGAAATTAGCAGTCTGGACCGGCTGGCAAATTGTGCGGGCCTACATGGACAAACACCCGGAGGTATCCCTTCAGCAATTGATGGCCGATAATGATGCACAGAAAATATTAAACGAATCGAAGTACCGCCCCAAAGATGATACCCAAAGCAATAAGCCCGGCCCATTCATCTTTCGGACTTTCCCGACTTACTGCAATATCCTGAAAACGCCCCTCAATCCAATCGCTACGCCAGTTATTAAAATGATGTTGGCTACCACTTCGGCAAATTTAAAATCCGCGAAGCGCAGGTAAACGCCCACTAAAATAAATACGATGGCAAGGGTTATGAGTAAATAGTGACTCTCTGCGTTTGCTTCCTCGGTTGAGTTCATTTGATGAGTTGTTAATGTATTGCCGCAAAAATAAAAATGTTTATGGATTTGTTGAAATAAATTTTGGCCGGCCCGTTAGCCGGAAAGGCTGCTTTAGTTTTTACGACAAGCGGTGGGCCACCTGAACCACCTGGTACAGGTGAATACACCTGGGACACCTGGTACGCTAATATTTCCTTTGATTTACTTGCTTTTGTCAAGATTTTTCCTTATTATTTTTTCGTCCGGCCGGTTCAATCGTTACGCTTAAACCCAAACCCTGGTCAGCTTCCGGCTAACGAAACCAAATGATTTTCAGCGCCCTCAATTGCCGCGCGTTTGCAGGCGTTTTTTGAGCGTATCAAAACGCACCCAGTACAGGTGGCAATCCTTTGGGCTGGTACCCTTTGTATAAATCAGGTATTTACCATCCGGCGTAACATATTCGCCCCAGCGGTGCGCATCGCCGTCATTGATCAGCGGGCCAAGGTTGATGGGCGCGGGCCAGCTGCCATCCTTCCGGCGAAAGCTGATGCCCAGCTCACATTCATAATCCGGCTTTTCCTTATAACTGACGATCATGTACGACTCGTCCGGCGCTATGTAAAAATCGCCGTCAAACGCGGGTGTATTAATTTCCGGCCCCAGGCTTTGCACAACAGTATCACCATGGTTGATCTTCAGCGAACAAAAGTCGTAGGTCTGAAAGTTCCTCATATTGCCTTGCCGTCCGTTGCTGCCCACGTAAAAGGTGCCGCTGTTGGTCGGCATCAGGTCGTAAAGGCCAAAGGTAGTTTTCAGATATACCTCCGGCTGCGTCCATCCTTCTCCCTGCCGGTGAACGGTATAGAAAAA
>DASRTD010000126.1:0-3935 GCA_035656115.1 Mucilaginibacter sp. | reverse complement strand
GGCTCGGTGATGGTTTTTGGTGAAGAGGTTTCCGGGATGACAGAAAAGGAATTGAAGGTAATGCGCACTAAGATCGGCTTTTTGTTTCAGAGCGGGGCCTTGTATGATTCCATGACCATACGTGAGAACCTGGAGTTTCCTTTAACACGGATATTGAAAATAAAAGATCAAAAAGAAATCGACAAGCGCGTAGAGGATTGCCTGGATTCGGTCGGACTGCTTGATTCAATAAATAAAATGCCGTCAGATTTGTCGGGAGGAATGAAAAAAAGGGCCGGCCTTGCCCGCACCCTGGTGGTTTACCCTGAAATCATGTTATATGATGAGCCCACCACCGGCCTTGACCCAATAACTTCAAGGGAGATCAGCGACCTGATATTGAGTATTCAAAAGAAAAATAAAACTTCATCTATCATCATCACCCACGATATGGAGTGCGCGCGCATCACCGCCGACCGCATTATCGTAATGGATGATGGTGAATATATTGCTGAAGGCTCATTTGATGAGCTTCATCAGTCAAAAAACAAAATTGTAAGATCGTATTTTAGAGATATATTATGAAAACAACATCCGGGCAAAAATTAAAGATAGGCCTTTTTACTTTTCTGGGGCTTTTGATCCTGGTATTGGCAATTTTCTTTATTGGGAACAGAAAAAACCTGTTTAGTTCAACATTTACCATTTATGGGATGTTTAACAACGTAAGTGGTTTGCAGGTGGGTAACAACGTGCGTTTTGCAGGCATTAACGTAGGCGTTGTACAGGATATAAACATAGCAACAGACAGTACTGTAAAGGTTGACCTGACTTTAAACAGCAATGTAAGAAAGTTTATAAAAAAGGATTCGAAATTAAGCATCGGCAGCGATGGGCTGATGGGCGACAAACTGATCGTTATTGCGCCTGGCGGGATTACCAGTACCCAGCCGGTAACTAACGGAGACCAATTGACTTCGGTAAACCCGGTGGATGTTGATAAGATTATTGCCAAACTGACCGGCGTTGCCAATAACGCGGAATCGCTTACATCTGGTTTATCGCAAATTGTTGCAAAAATTAATAACGGGCAGGGGAGCATCGGCCGATTATTGAACAACGATGACCTGGCAAAAAACCTGAATGCGACAGTTAAACAAGCGAAAACCACCATGCAAAATGTGCATACCACAACCACAACGCTGAATACGGACCTGAAAGCCGCGCAGAGCAATTTCTTATTAAAAGGGTTTTTTAACAAGAAGAAGAAAAAAGCGCAGCAAGACTCGATAAAAAAAGCGCAAGCCGCTCAGCAGCAGTAGTTAAATAAAGGACTGAGGCCGTTAACGTGCCCGGCAACACCAATAGCCATCTATTTGCCCTTATTGCCATGCAGCACCTTAGCGACGGCCTGCGATTTGGAATGTACATGAAGCTTTTCGTAGATGTTGGAGATGTGCTTGCGGATAGTATGTACGCTCAGGTAATACTTGTCGGCAATCTTTTTGTAGCTCAGGCCGTCCACCAGGGCAAAAAGAATTTCCTTTTCCCGGGTAGTTAACTGGTAGTCTTCTTCTTTTAAAGGCGGGCCGGCCTGGAAAAACTGGATAACCCTGCGCGCAACAGACGGGCTCATTGGCGAGCCGCCCTGGTTAAGGTCGCGGATGGCGTCGATGATTTCCTGCGGCCGGGTTTTTTTTAACAGATAACCGGAGGCACCCTCGCGGATGGCTTCAAATATCTTATCATCATCATCAAATACCGTGAACATCAGGATTTGCATGTTATCAAAGTTGCTTTTCAGCGTGCGGACTCCTTCGATGCCGGAGATATCGGGCAACCCGATGTCCATCAGAACAATATCTGGCTTTGCTTTCTGGAAAGTGCTCACAACGTTGAGCAGATTTTTAATGGAAGCCACACAGCGGATGTCGTCCGTCTGGGCAAAAAGCTGCTCCATGCTTTTTGCAAGTACCTGGTTATCCTCAACGATGGCCACCCTGATCATATTTTACAAAACTCCTCAATAATTACCGCACGGCCTATAACACATTTATTCTATTTGTACAGCCAGGCTTACCTTTGTTCCCTTGCCGACAGACGAGGCGATGCACAGCTTTCCAGGCATAGCCTCCGTTCTATTTTTCATGTTTAACAAACCGTTGCCTGCAGAGATTTTGCCGGTATCAAACCCAATGCCATTGTCTGTTATTTCAATTTTTAACAATCCGCCCGCATGCTCGGCAATAATGCAAACCATTGTACAACGGGAATATTTGATCAGGTTGTTGATAGCTTCCTTCATCACCAGGTAAATGTGCTGCCTGCGCTGCATATCCAACCTTATTTCCTTTAGCTTGTCCGGAACGCGAAATTCATATTCAATGTCCCTGGCTTCCAGTATCGTCGATGCAAATTGCTGTATCCTGCTAAACAGGTCGCCCACGGTATCATTTCGTGTGCTGATGCTCCATACAATATCATCCATTTTTTCCATCAGCTGATGGCTTCGTTCATTAATTTCCGCCAGCATACGCTTTGATTTTTGCTCTTTTTCCCTGGCGGCCACTTCACTTAAAATGGATATAGAACTTAAAGTCGACCCGATGTCGTCGTGCAGGTCGGTTGATATTTTATTGCGCAACAGCTCAATGGCCAGCGCTTTGCTTAGTTTGTAGCGATAGGCGCTGTATGCTAAAAGTGCCGTTAGGAGGATGCACAGGCTAATAAACCACCAGGATAGCCAAAAAGGGGGTTTAATGGTAAAGTGAAAAATCGCCGGACGCCTGCTCCACACGCCGTCTTCATTCATTGCCGCGACTTTAAAAGTATAATAGCCGGGCTTCAAATCAAACGCGACATCATTGTGGCTGGTTAATGGGCTCCAGCTGTTATCTTGTCCTGTAAGGATATAGTGATAAGTGGTTTTTTCCGGGTTTTTTAAACTTATGCCGGCAAACTCAAACGACACGAAATGCTGATCATAGGGTAATTCGATATGGCCGGCGTCAAGCGTATAGGGATGGATCGAGAAGTCTTTCCGGCCTTGTATTTCGATCTTCGTAAAATAGACAGGCGGTGGTACTGTATCCTTATGCTGGTTGGCCGGTATCCATTTTAGCACGCCCTCGTTTGTGCCGATGTAAAACTGGTTCCCGTATTTTATTAAACGATTGGTTTCACGGTTAATATTGTCGTCATTTATTTTGATATAGGTTACCCTGGGATTCGCGTAGCTGCCGGTCACAATATTAAGGCCATTATTCGTTGCCAGGTACATGGTGTTCACGTTATCGAAAACAATGTCTCTTATCCAATTGGCATTTAGCCCGTTTTGTGTGCTGATGTGCGCAACAGGTTTTTTTGTGGCTGACGAGAAAACATATACGCCGCTGGTGCGGGTACCAAAAAGGATGAATCCCTTATTGTCGTGCGCGCAGCACCTTACTTTTAAGTCAGGGTAACCTGTAGCGGCGCTAAACACGCCGGCAACAAGCAAGCTATCGCCATGCAGGTTATAATGGATGACGCCTTTGTCGCGAAACCCAACCCATACCTGGTCCTTGTTTACAGATAAGGCTGTTATCATTTCAGGAATGGAAAAGGTTGGTTTAAGCTGTATAAGGGTGTGACCGTCAAATTTCCACACCTGCCCGTTCACTCCCCCAAACCACAAGCTGCCGTCCGGGTTCTGGCAAAAGGCGGTCGAGTGAATGTCGAGGTATTTTTTTATTTGGTTATGTTCTATTTTTAAAACACCGGCCACCGTTCCGGCAAGGCAGCCCTCGCCGGGTGGTTTGCTTAGCCAGGAAACATAACCGATCTCGGAATGCCCGACGGAAGGGTAATGCAAATATTGATCCTCCCCTCGGCGGGCTAAACCGTTAATGGAGCCGACCCACAGCTTACCTTTATCACCAATGATCAGCGAAGTAATGGGGTCATTGTGCCCGCTG
>DASRTD010000125.1:0-7585 GCA_035656115.1 Mucilaginibacter sp. | reverse complement strand
GACTATCAATGTTACCTGTTGGGATGACAAGAGCGGCATAATGGGAACGCACATTTCGTTGTCAGGGTTATATGAAAAAATGGCGGAGATGATATCAGAACGTTGCCTCTCCTGTAGGCTGAAATATTTAGGTTAAATTTTTGTTCCTCAAATATATAAGGAAAATATTGCAAAAAAAAACAGGTATTTTAACGGTATTTCAAATCGCTTTTTATAAATTGACGGTGAAGATCGGGTTGAGCAGGCATCGTTTAGCAAAATACATAGCATTGCGCCTGTCGTTAAATGCTGGAATGCCAGGCCAAGCAAATCGGGCTTGGTTTCATCAAAGTCCATGATAAAATCAGTCGCCCTAATGGCTTTTTTCCATCGGATCTTTTGCAACCAGGCCTATGTGAGATATTGTTGGTTGTATAATACCTTCACAATGGTTGCAAAAGCGGGCGCTTTGCCCTGGTACGGCTCAATCTGCACAAATTCTGCCGAAGGGCCGGCCAGGCCCCGTTCGGGCTCGTCCGGTACGCCATCAGTTTTCAGCATCGCAGAAATTTTTACCGCCTTGATTTGCCTCCTGACCGAATCGGGCTTAAAGAACTTCGCGTCCTGCGCAAACGTCCGGTCAGTGATAAGAACAAGAGGGCCCATATTCCGTTTGCCATAAAATTTGCGGGAAGTCGCCGGGCCGATTTAGCGGCAAAATTCATTTTTATTTTTTTTACTAACCCCAATGGCTACAGACAGGGCATTGTTTTAATCTATTTAGTGATTGCCAGGTTTGTGAAGTCGCTGACCGGCGTGCTTGCATAACTCCACAATGCACCGCCAGGATCGAAATATGCCAATTCCTTAGGGGCCGCCATTATGCTTACCGTTATCAGTACTTTTGGTATCATCGTTTTCAATGCCGTGCTCGTTGCGCTTAATATCGCCTTTTAGTTTTCCGAACCTGTAATTAAACCTCAGCGCAAAAGAACGCCTATAAGAATCCTGAAATGTCATCTGATAAAACGACGCCGAATTAATCGTCGTACGGAATACGTAAAACTTACTGTATGGATCGTTTATAGCGAGCCCTATGGTAAGTTTTCGATTAAAAAAGTCCTTGGTAAAAAGGTATTGATTAAAAAAAACGTCACTGGTATGCCCCTGTAAATTCACATTGCCGCTATAATAACCGAGATTAAAGGTAAAAGCGAAGTTGCTTTGGCCGAATTTATAACGCGCACTTCCGAACCCGGTGCCTGTAAACCCGTCATTATGATACATGCTTCCATTAAGTATGCCGCTCAGCCAAACGTGGTTTAGCTGACCGTTCATCGTTAATGTAAACAGCTTTCCGATAGCCAAATTCGTATTAATATTCAGCCCGACGGTTTTATTGGCGCCCAGGTTTTCGAAAGTAGTGTACGTCACAGTATCGAGCTTATTGTTCACATTCTGAATAGCAAGGCTGGATACGGTTTGTATCGAATTGTTAGAAAAAGCGTAACTGAGATCAATGTTGACCGATCCTTTTTTGAAGTTGCTGTAGCTCAGGTCAAAAGTATTATCCAGCTCAGGTCTTAACCCAGGGTTACCGGTGCTGACAAATGCTGGGTTCGAACGGTCAACAAAAGGATTCAGCTGTGCAATGCCGGGCCTTTGAATGCGCTGGGTAAATCCCAGGTTGATACTGCTTGACGTAAAGCTTCGCTGAATGGACACCGACGGTATGAGGTTGGTATAACTGGGCGCGGCAGTGACACCGGCTGAAATAAAATCTGCGCTGATGGCGGTGTGCTCCAAACGAAGGCCTGCCTTTCCGGTCCAGGTGTCCCTTTTCAACTGGTATGAGTTGTAAAGGCTGTATATGTCCTGGTGGTAGTTGAAATTGTTCGTCAAAGACGCATTGGTGCCGTATTGCTGTGTGGCAGTGTCGCGGTCGTCGACATGAAAACCGCTATAGTTATCCCGCAATATCATTTTTGCTCCTGTTTCGATCCCAACTGCGTTGGTGAGCGGACCAGCATAATCGATCTGAACCGTATGATCTTTGTTGGCCGCAGAATTGTATTGTTGATAGTCAGGGAAAAATTCCGCCGGATAGTTAAACCTGTCGCTAAAGATATTGTTATTAAACTGGCTGTTCGGCGCATAGCTGTATTTATACGAGAATGTCAGCAGCTGGTCTTTTGACCTTTTGAAGCCTAATTGATAATTGACCGACGCATCGAACCCAGACGTGTTCGTGTAGCCCGAACTTGCCAGGCCGTAACCTTGTTCGGTAATCCCGGCGCTGTCGACATTTGAAACCTGTGATCCACGCAGGCCCAGGTTTTCACCGAGCAAGTTGAATGAGGCAGTGACCAGGTTGAGCGTATCGATTTCATAACTAAGGTCGGCCCCGGCATAATGGATATAGCCGTCCTGGCGAATAGCACCCTTTTGGATTATACTGGATTGGGTCGCGAAAATGGTCTCAGTGCTTCCGCTCCCGGTAGGTTGGCTGCCACCTGTACCGTTAAAGCTCCGGCCGACGCCGCCGAAAAACGACAACCCCAATTTCCCCTCCTTCATCGTTCCGTTAAGGTTATAGCCCGGGCCGTAAACCGAGTTCATTCTTGCAAACATTCCTATGTTGTAACCCTGGTCAACATTTCGCCGGGTCACAATATTGATGATGCCAGTCACCCCTTCTGCATCATATTTGGCAGGCGGAGTTGTTATGACCTCTATTCGTTCGATGTTTGTGGCAGGCATGGCTTTAAGTATATCCGAGGGATCGTTTGCCATCATGGCCGATTCCCTGCCGTTGATCAATATCTTATAGTTACTGCTCCCTTTCAATTGTATCTTATCATTAGCATCTATTGTTAACAGCGGTACTTTACGCATCATTTCCAGGACAGACAATTGCCTGCTGTCAGGGTCGGCCTGGATGTCATAAGTGATTTTATCCACCTCCTGCTTCATTAAAGGTTTCGCCGCAGTGACCGATACCTGTCCCAATTGCCTGGAAGATGCCGATAACATCAGCATACCCAGGTTTATCTCGGTTCCAGACCCGGTAACGGGTACGATCTTATTTTTATACCCGACAAATATCAAGATCAATTCAAAAGGGCCTGTCGATGTGGTTTTTAATAAGAAACCCCCGTTATTTTTGGTCACGTCACTGCTGATGCTTTCGTGGCTTTTTGCATCCTGCAATACCACTGTCACCAAATCCATCGGCTTGTTTGTTGACGAGTCAATAACCGAACCCCGGATAATTGTTGTTTTGGAATTATTTTGTGCAAACAAACCGGTCGAAAAGAAACAAAACATGACGGCAAACTGTAATGTTTTCGTGTGATCAAAAAGATATAACCTCGACATATTGCGCTTTAAGTATACTTTTTCTAGTTGCCTATAAAATTAAATGCGTCTTCCTACATTAAACTATCCCCTTAAGGGGGATTTTACAGAAAAAAGATACCGTGTTTTGACATTAATTAATTATGCTCGTTGAGGTTAGGTTTTTTAATTTTTTAAAAAGTCCGATTAAATACGATGTCGGGCGCTTCTGCATAAACCTATTCTGCCATGCTAAAACTGATGCGGCTTTCAGTAAGGTCGAATACATTTGCATCCATTGGCGATACCAGTTTCATAAATCATTTTGCAGGCAAGTTGTTTGCATGTGAGGACTATTGTGTGATTGTAAGGTCTGCAAAATCACAGCCCGGTGTATCCGGGTAGCTCCACAAGCCAATTTTCCCATCGGTAAGCGTTGGCAGTTGCTTGACTTTAAGGGATGGGGTAACGGAATGGTTTACGTATATGGTTATCCACCCTTCCTTTACTACTATAGTTGTGTGGAACCAGTCGCCGTCGCCTGGGGCGGGATTTACCTCGTTTTCATAAATCCCGGGATGCTCCTTGCGCAGTTTCAAAAAGTCATAGTCCGGAAGACTCATGTATTTTACTGACCACTTTCTCGCAACGGTAGAAGTGTCATGAAACCGGAACGGGCAGAAATATACTACATCATAAGCCATGGTGTCCTTTCCATGAAAGGCGATACCCATAAAGCTGCGCGCCAGAGTACCTCTCCCGCGCAGTTCAACATCTATGGTGCCTTCCTTAAAGGTTGTGTTTTTTAGCCATAAAATACCTTTTAAAGTAATTGCCTGATTTTTTGGGTTGAAAAACACCTGGATCTCCTGATCCTTCGCCGTTGTATCCAATTTTTTTTCCTTCAGCAGTTCCAGGAGATTATAATGGGTTACTCTCTGGCCACTGGCCGCTAAAATGAAACCGAAAATCAGTAATGCGGCTATCGAAATAGTTTTTTTTACTTTCATATAATTGATGCTTATTTTTCAACTAATTTGGAAAATCTGTAATCGTAAGGTTTGCGAAATCACCGCCCAATGAAGGAAGGCTGACCGATGCATTGCCCCATAACCCGATCATGCCACCGGTTAGGTTATTCAACTTTTTGACCTTAAGCGAAGGGGTCGTCGAGTGGTTTACATACACGGTTATCCAATCACCTTTTATAACAATAGTCGCGTGAAACCAGTCCTCAGCTTTTGGTGCCGGCTTGGCCTCATTTTCATAAACTCCCGGATATTGCCGGCGCAATACATCAAAATCATGGCCGGGCAGGCTTACGTATTTTACTGCATATTTCCTTGTCTCCTCTGAGGTATCGTGAAAGCGGAAAGGGCAGAAATATACAGCATCGTACTCGATCGTGTCCTTTGCATGAAATGCAATGCCCAGGAAGCTCTTTAGAAACACATTTTTTCCGCGCAAATCGATATCAATGGCCCCCTCTTTGAAGTTAACACCCTTGAGCCAGGCAATACCCCTGGAGCTAACAGCAGGATATCTTGAATTTTCCAGGACCTTGGTTTGCCGGTGATTGGAAGCTGTATCCAGCATATTTTTCTGAAATAGCTCAACAAGGTTATAATGCGTTACCTTTTGACCATCGGCCACCAAAATGAGGCCAAAAATTAGTAATGCAGCTACCGAAATAGTTTTTTTTAATTGCATATCAGTAATGTTGAAATTTTAACTAATTTGAAAAATTTGTAATTGTAAGGTTTGCAAACGAACCGCTCAGGGCGTCTGGATCAGTCCACAGGCCGATCTTTCCATCGCCAAGGCGATCTGGTTTTTTGACTATGAGGGATGCTGTTTTGAAGTGATTGACATAAACCGAAACCGAGTCCTGTTTTACGACAATGGTCGCATGAAACCATTTATCCGGATCAGGCACCGGATAAACAGGATGTTCGTATATTAAGGGGTGCTCGGCCCGTAACCTTTCCCAGGGATAATCAGGATGGCTTATATACTCCACCGCATGTTTTCTTCTTGACGTGTCAGGTGAGTAAAAATTAAACGGGCGAAAATACACCGCATCGTAAGTCGTTGTATCCCTTCCATGAAATGCAACTCCTATGAAAGACATGTTCTGGACATCCCATCCCTTAAGGTCGATATCGATTGTTCCGTCTTTAAAGGTTACCCCTTTCAGCCACAAAATGCCAACCTCGGATATGGCATTGCCGCCATCCGGTTGCATTTGTTGGTTTGCTCTGGTGGGCTCCACTTTATTTTCCCGCAGCAATTCGGCAAGGTTAAAACGGCAAGCCTGCTGACCATAGGCCAGGAAGACGCCTCCGAAAAAAATTAATAGAATAGATTGCAAAACGATCCAGCGTAACATCCGGTTTTTTTTGTGAGTCAACGAAAAGATAACCAATACCTGAAGGCCGTTTAAATTTACGCTTGCCGTGACAAATAAGAATCCCCCCGCGCGGGTGATTTTAGTAAACAGGACATGGCGCCATTGCGAGGAAAATTTCCGGATGAGATCACAATAACAAAGTATGGAAAGCTAAAAGATGACGCTGCTATTGTGCTTTAATTTTTAGCTTTCTTGTTTATAAAAGCGTCCAAAGCATATTTTCCACCACCCCAATATAATAATGGAATGGCAAGCACGCAAAATGATATGGTAATTGTTCCGTCCGGTTCCCAATTCTTTCCTAAATTGGCAGCTAATGTAGCCACCAGCATAACAAAAGCGATTAGAAACGCGCCAACACGCGTATATAAGCCAGTCAGCACAAGGATACCCCCAAAAAATTCGCCCCCTTTAGCTAAATATGCCATAAATAGAGGCATTGGGAAATGCAATCCGTGGCCAAACCAATGTTCAAAAAAATCGCGATCAGGCTTGGATGTAAACATCTCATAAAAAAACTTGCCGTTGTGGATCATCTCGTATCCAAGCCAAATACGGGTAATTAACAATACGGCATCCCACAATCTGGTTGCCTTTTCAATCGGTTTGACTATAATATTCATAATGTCAGTGGTTTAACAATAAGGATTTATACGCTGTCTTTCAATTTTCGTAAATACACTGGTTGTCGTTATCGCGTAAAATTGAGTATTAGCATTAGTAATTAAATCACCCCCTGAGGGGGATTTATCATGTAACTATTAGTAAGATATTGTATCAATATTTAGAGTTTAATCTCTAATTGGATTTAGACTGGAAATTGCTCAATGCATGTCAAAAAGATGAAATGCGAGAAAATTACTGTTATTGGAAGCAATATTCAGATTCCGGCATTCAAAAGAATTGATTTCGCGTGTACGGGGATACAACCAACACCAGGCTGAATGGAATAGAGTTACAGATGCTTTTTTGTCATTTGACGAAATGAAACCCACGAAACACTTGTCGTTAACAATCATTTGTATTTTCTTGACCGGGAACGTAAACGAATGGATATTTTTAGCTGTATGGGATGGTAAAAACAAATTCTGTAAACTCGTCTCGCACGGAGTCGATATCTATCCTGCCGCCATATCCGTTCACAATAATATCATAACTTAACGACAGGCCTAAGCCGGTGCCTTCGCCGGTGGGTTTGGTAGTAAAAAAGGGTTGCATTATTTTACCTTTTATGTGTTCAGGAATCCCGTCGCCATTATCTCTTATTTTGATTTCGGCGTACTTGTTCTCATTCGCTAAAGTAACAACGGACACAATCGGCTGAAAATCGGGATCATGTTTTCTTTTTTGTGCAAGCGCGTAAAAAGCGTTATTAAAGATATTCAGCATTACCCTTCCGATATCTTGCGGCACCGCATCTATCGGGGGTATATTCTTGTCCAGGCTTGTTTTCAGGACTGCCGTAAAGTTTTTGTCCTTCGCTCTCAAACCGTGATAAGCAAGGTGCATATACTCATCGGCAAGTATATTAATGTCGGTGAGCTGCCGGCCCCCTCTGCTTGCACGCGAATGCTGAAGCATATTTTTCACTATGCTCTCTGCGCGTTTGCCGTGGAAGTTTATTTTTGTAAGGTTCTGCTCCAGGTCATCAAATAATTCCTTTTCGAGCCCAACCTGTCGTTTATTATCAGCCTGCGCTTCTTTCAGTTCTTCCAGGAGTTCAATACTCACTTCTGAAAAATTGTTTACAAAATTCAGCGGGTTTTGAATCTCATGGGCGATCCCGGCAGTCAGCTCCCCCAAAGAAGCCAGTTTTTCACTTTGAATCAGTTGCGATTGGGTAACTTTCAATTCATTTAC
>DASRTD010000124.1:0-29466 GCA_035656115.1 Mucilaginibacter sp. | reverse complement strand
TTTTTCTCCTTTTGCTTCTTTGTTGCGTATCAATGCAGCAATTCTCCCTGCCACTGCCACTGATGCCTGCAACTGGTTGCTGTATACCGTTACCGGTAGTTTCTCGTATCTGGTTTCTTCTAATAGGTTTAATCGGGCCATGGTTGTAAGTCTTGAGTCGAATGCCTATAGCCTAAAGTCCTGACTGGCTATAGTCCTCGTAAAATTGGTTAAAACAAATATATCGGATATGTTGAGACCGGAGGGATAATGTTTAAAAAATCCATGCAAAGCCGGTCAAATATGGGCAGAAAAATAACGGCAACTACTCGATAGCCCGGAAAGCCTTCGCCAGTTCGTGGTTAGTTTTGTTATTTCTAAACAAAACGTACCGCGTGCCGCGATAGAAAACATAAACAAATACAGGTGCGGCCAAAATATCGATGGTATAATGAATATGTTGGACCAGCAAAAGGAATGCAACAACTATTGTCGCCACAACGGCCACTATCTTGTCATTTCGTCTTTTAAGGCACAAACATATTAAAGTAAGCGTAGCTGTATGTCCCGAAAAAAATAGGTCTTTGGTAATAACCGAATTGCCATAGAAAACACTGGTGACCGGGTCGGTGAGCCGTATTAACCCGGTAGGAGGATCGAGCGGCACGAAGCTGATACATGTTAGCCTTGCCGCGCAAACAAAAACGTAGGTCCAGCAATAGGTGATATACATCGACGGGTCTTTCATTACCCTGAAAATTGCCAGTATGATCATCGCCCAAATAATCGCAAAAATGGCAACCGACACGTTCCGTGCCGGGATGATCGCCAAAAGCCAATCATCCAGCATCATCCCCTTCTTTTTCTGAATGGAATTGAAAATATGGGGCATAACGATCACAACAGCAAGCATCAGCACCGTACCAATGACGATCTGCTTTTTCTTGTGAGGCGTATTCCAGGTATCCCTCCAAATTTCCCTTGCAGAAGCTGCTGGCATATAAGGTATTCTCTAAAAATGTTCGCAAAAGTAGCAATAGATATATTATTAAGAAATATTAAAGCACACATTAAATAATCTGTGTGTAAAAAACAAAATATCAGAAATGCAACTAAATTGCGTTTTGTATATTTGCAGCATGAGAACGGATAAGTATAACTCGAAGCTGGATAATGCGGGGATGACCGCTTCGATCCTTTGCGCGGTACATTGCGCAATAGTGCCATTATTGATCACCGTTTTGCCATTGGCAGGGCTGGGCTTTTTGGCTAACCCGCTCATTGAGTGGAGCATGATCATTTTTGCCCTGGTTATCGGTACGTATGCTATTGGCTTATCCTATCTGCGCTCGCACCACAGGCCACTGCCGCTGGTTCTCCTTGCAGCGGGATTCGTGGTTATTATCGCCGGGCACGTGTTGGTGCAGGGCTGGCGCGAGGCGATCGTTGTGCCTATAGGCGGTTTGTTGATTGCAACTGCCCACTTTTTTAATTTCAGGTATAGCGCCAAATGCCATCGCGGGCATTCGCAATTTCAGACCAATGACGAACATCCCCAAAAAACAACCAGCGAAGTATTTGTGAAATAACCCGCGTTCCGGTTGTGTCAATTGTCCCTCATATTCAAATAAATCAGGAAAATTTAGCGTTATTGTTCGTACCTTTGTGCGTAAATAAGCTTAGCTTCAATGACACAGAATACAGCACATAAGTTTGAAGCACTGCTGGATAAGCATCACTTAAAAAAAACCAGCCCGCGCTTAAAAGTATTGTCGATGCTGGCTGCAAAAAATGTTGCCACATCACAACCCGACCTGGAGAGCGTGATGGTTGATATTGACCGTGTTACGTTATACCGCATCTTAAACGCCTTTGAAGAAAAGGGCATCATTCATAAGGTTTTCGACTTAAACGGAACGGCAAATTATGCCATGTGCTCTTCGAATTGCGAAGAAAACCATCACCACGACGAACATCTCCACTTCAACTGCACCAGTTGCAATAACGTATATTGCCTTGACGAGCTGGAAATACCCGACCTGCACCTGCCTAAAGGTTTCAAGCCCGATGGATTTACGCTGTACGCCACAGGCTTATGCCCAAAATGCAATAAAGTTGTTGCAAAAGCCCGGTAAAACAATTTTAGTAATTTACTCTTATCACTGTAATGATAAAGCGCCTTACCACTTTTAACCTGCTGTTATTTTTGGTGTTGATGGGCGCTTCCGTTTTTGGCCAGGAAGTTAAGCCCGGATTTAAGTTCGAAACGGTGGTAATCGATGCGGGGCACGGAGGCAAAGACCCCGGCGCGCGCGGCTCCTACTCGTTCGAAAAAAATGTAGCGCTCGCGATAGCAAAAAAAGTAGATGTGCTGATAAAAAGCACCATGCCGGGTGTAAACGTGATCATGACCCGCTCGACCGATCGCTTTATAGAATTGAAACGCCGCTCGGAAATCGCTAACGAAAATCATGCTAACCTTTTTATTTCTATCCACTGCAACTCTTCGCCTGGCGGCACAGGCCCGGCTAATAGGGGAG
Source organism: Mucilaginibacter sp. (assembly GCA_035656115.1). GTDB lineage: Bacteria > Bacteroidota > Bacteroidia > Sphingobacteriales > Sphingobacteriaceae > Mucilaginibacter. Next base: position 26,947 of record DASRTD010000124.1, on the reverse strand, counting down.
TGATGCTGCTGGTTTATGGCTTTCACCGAAAAGGGGAGCAAATGGAAGCCCTGCGCGAAAATGCTTCCATCTATATTGAAAAAGACTACAAAAAAAACTACGACGGCTACAGCGAAAGTGACCCGACATCGCTCATCGTATTAAATACCGTAATGCAGAAATACCGTAAGCAGAGCATCCTTTTCGGTGAAATACTAAATAAGGAATTTATAAACAACGACGGCAGGCATAGCCGCGGCGTAAAGGAACAAGGTGTCCTGGTTTTGGCGCACAGCGCCATGCCGGCTGTGCTCGTTGAAACCGGGTACATCAACAATCGAACAGAAGAAGCCTACCTAAATTCAGAAAAAGGGCAGGATGAGATCGCTGCTTCCATTGTGCGGGCGGTAGAACAGTATCGAAAGAAGATCAAAACCCTTTAGGCTAACAAACTATTTGTATACCGTCCAAAACACCATGTCCGGTTGTTTGTAATTTTTTTATTTATGTCAGCAAACTCCGTTAACGATTGCTAATTTTAGGACATGAAAAAAATGCTGATCACCTGCCTCGCGATCTTCGTATTTGCTGCCGCCGCCAGTGCCCAGCAACACTTTTCAGCAGAAGATTTTAAAAATAACCTTGGCAAAACCGGCACTTTATGCGACACCGTTGGCTCGTTAAGGGTTTTTAGTGATACGCTCACATTGCTAAACATGGGCGGGGTTTATCCTAACCAGAAATACACGATAGCCATAAAAAGCGCTAAAATCGTACTGCCCTGGGACAAGCTAAAGGGCAAGTCGGTTTGCGTTACCGGGGTTTTCGAAATGTATAAAGGCCGGCCGGAAATAGAGATTACCGACCCGGAAAAGATCAGCACGCAATAAATTCGCAAATCGGTCAACGCCCGGGTTTCACGGGCGTCCTAACTGACCAATTCATATTTCTGAGTTTCCACCTGTTGCCGTCAAAATGTGCCGTTGCGGTAAAATAACCGTCGATGGTTTGGTTTTGCCCATTGGCCATGTTGATGTCCTCGTGAAAATCAGCGCCCAGGCTCGCATAGGTTGCCGTTAACGGATCGACCCTCAAATTTTTCCAGTTAAGGCTGATCTTTTTAAAGTTTTTTACAACTGGGCCAAGCGTTAAAGACTTTGCTGAAGGATAATCCCTGAATGCAAGCGTACCATCCGAGCTCATAAAAAAGCCCGCGTTGTTTTCAAAGTAATTTATCCATGCAGCAGGGCCGCGGGTGGATACATCGACGCTGATGTGCGCAAGCATTTGGGTAACGCTGTCCTTTACCGCCGAACTTTGGGCGGCGCTCATTGGTGTATTGTCGTTTGTACAACGGGCTAATAGCATCATTATACATACATAACAAGGCACCATCGAATAAAGTGTAAATTTTTTCATGATCTTATCTAACTATTGATTTGCATTAGTCCCAATTAAAATCAACTTCTCTATTATTCAATCGCCACCGCGCAGGCAGCGGATTTTCCATCCAGTCCAATGGTTCACCTACAGGCTGAACTTTAGCTGCCTGGGAGAAGCATTGTTTAACAAACGCTTTTTGGTCGGCGCCCAACGCCTCCGGCTGGGCTGATATAAACAGGGGTGCACTGCTTTCTGCCAGTAGTTGCATCCATTGTTTATTCTTTTCCCAGGGTACCGCCGTAGTTAAACCAACACAGTCGCCGTCAACCGCATAAAAGGTATTATGCTGTTGCATCCTGAAACCCATCGCATTAATGCCCATTTTGCGGGTACGCGCCCATTCCTTGCCGCTCGTATCATCGCCGATGCGGTTAAGCTCAAATACGCCTGCCGAAAGATGGCTCAGGGTATTGCAGCCGATCAGGTACATGTCCCCCGCAGCTTCCCGAATGGTATCATACAGCTTTTTGATGACTTCTGCCGTCGTTTTGGTTTTATCATTAAAACTCCAGCCCGGTTCCGTGATGCTTTCCGTCATTTGAAAAGCCCACCTGCCTGTAATGTCATAGGTGCTGTAGTCGTGCTTCACCAATTCATAACCCCATTGTTTATAGGTAGAAATGTTGTTCTTTACGCGCTCCAGGTTTTCAGGGATCGTGGGATCAAGCACCGGGTTTTTCGGGTCATTACGTCCCTTTATCTCCGGCAGCAGCAATTTTGCATCGTCGTTGTATTTAGCGCACAGGGCGCGGGTCCATAAGCCCGGACGCATGCCCAGCGCCTTAATATCATCGGCCATCCGGTGCATGTCTTTAAACTTATCGTTAGGCTTTGAAAAATCATCCGCCCAGCCGCCGTCGCCCGGGAGATAGGGCGAATATTGCGCCCAGCCCGCGTCAATTACCGAAAAAGGACGGTTATTTGTATTGGTCACCAGTTCAGCCATCATTCCAGTCAATTTTTTTATTAGCTCCGCTGAATTGTTGCCGTAAGCATAATACCAATCATTGATGCCGTAAACAGGTTGTTTCGAGAGTATAGGGCTTGGGCACATCAGCATGCAAAATCGCCGGGCTGTTAAAAACGGCGTTTCGCCGGAGGTGCTTTCCGTGGTAACAATATCAGCTGCATGAAGCTCCCTTTCGCCTAATTCTACGCCAACACCGCCGGAATGGGTATCCAAAGTCAGTTCCAATTCGTTGAAGGTCAGTTTCCACCAGCACAGCGAGTTACATCCCGTTTTGACGCCGAAGCACGACGTTTGATGACCGTCGTTTAAAAGCACATACCATGGATTTTTGGCATCGGCCAAAGGGCTTGCCCAGGCAGCATTGCCGTAAATGCGCTCCCAATTGTCACCCAAACATTTAGCGGAAGCCTGTAACTGGTATTTCCATTTCAGCCTTACCCCCTTCAAAGCAACATTTGGTGAGCGAATGGCAACTTTGGTCGTGTTAACCATCTGTACGAGGCTTACTTCGATACCGTTATGGGAAAATGTCGCGGCAGCATGTTTCTTAAGTTGTACCCATCCGGAATCGACTTCCGCCCAAACTTCGTCAGGGCTATTCATCAAACGATTGTTATGAGCAGCGTAAGTAATACCGCTGAACAGCATAGCCGCTGAGGCAGCTCCTGATAATTTCACAAAATGCCTTCGATCCATATTAAATATTTATTTCCGCCAGAAATACGGCGACACTTTTAGAACGAATAAATGTAGGTTTTTAAAATAGATTTTGATGGGGATCACGGTATCATATCAGGGCAACGGCGTATAAAATGCCGGCATTTAACTTTTCACCCTGATGAAGACATCTTAACAAAATTCTTGACAAAAGCAAGGAAACCTAAGAAAAAATTAGTGTACCAGGTGTATTCACCTGTACCAGGTGTATTCACCTGTGCCGGGTGTGCCGATAACCAGATGACTTTGGCCTCCCAAAAAACAATATAGTTTTTAAATGCTATTTCGCGGTATTATATCCCGGGACAATACGCACATGTGTCATTCGCTTTTAACCGTGGCAGCCGATCTGCGCAAACTTAATCAGCCGAACGCCGGAGCGCCAATTTTCTGCGCCCGCATTTTAAGCACTTGTAGCGTTTGAGCGGAAGCCAGAAAAGAAATGTTTTTACCAATACTCCCCGCGGAATGCGTTCGAGCTCGGTCCGGCTCGCTTTACCGCACGGACACATCAGTGTTGGGGTTGAACTTTGTTGTGATGTATGGGTTACCATGGCACCATTGGGTATAAAGTAAAACTATAGTTGAATTACTTCTGCACAATGATCTATAATTGGGTTTAGCCAAATATACGGCAAAAGCACTTTAACTGCGACAAAAAAAATAAAAATTCCTACGAAATAAACCATTGCTTAATGGCCGGTAAGTGTGCAGTTTTGAATTTTTTCCATCAAGGTATGAAAATACCCTTTGGCACGTCCCTTAGCGATTGAAAGTGAATGCAGTTCAGGGTCGTTGCCGAAGGCACCGAACTTTAATTTGATTTTCTGTTATAAGAATTGAATTATGCAATATATTAGCATCTTAAATAGTCAAAAAATACGGTCAGAAAATTAATGACTAAACTGCTTGTTATCATTCCCTGTTATAACGAGGGGGACAGTCTTCCGCTGGTACTGGAGCAACTACTGGAGCTCAAACTGCCCTCGCATTACCTGATGGAGATTGCGGTAGTGAACGATTGCTCAAAAGACGACACCAAATGGGTTGCTGAATTGTACCCGATAGTAGTTTTGGACTTGCTGGTAAACCTGGGCATTGGCGGGGCCGTGCAAACCGGGTTTTTATACGCCCGTGAAAACGGCTACGACCTGGCGGTGCAGATCGACGGCGACGGGCAGCATCCACCGCGTGAACTGATAAAACTGATCGACTTTTACGAGCAGACAAAAACAAACATCACGATCGGCTCGCGCTTCCTGGCAGCGGGGGGATTCAAATCGTCCTTCGCCCGGAGGATGGGCATCCGCTATTTTCACTGGCTCAATAAAGTGCTCACGGGTAAAAGCATTTACGACAGCACTTCAGGGTTCAGGCTGTTTGATAAAAGCGCGATCACAATCGCTGCAGCGAAATATCCTGACGAATACCCTGAACCTGCTTCGCTGGTGCTGTTTTCAAATGCCGGCCTTTCTATAAAAGAAATTCCGGTGATCATGAGCGAACGCCTTGCCGGACAATCGTCCATTCGTAATTTTGCATCGGTATATTATTGCATCAAAGTAACCATGAGCATGTTATTCATATTTGCCCGTAAATCCAGTTGGCTATGACACGCATACAAATCATTACTATCGCCATCAACTTTATCTTTATCGCCTATATCGCCCGGCTGATCACCAAAGGTAAGTTAAGAGAAGAATACGCTATTGTTTGGTGTGTTTGTACGATATTTCTGATTGTTTTTTCATTCTGGACGAGGGGGCTTGAACTGATGTCGAAGGTATTTGGCGTATTCGACCCGCCCAATCTTGTTTTTACGGCATTTATATTCGTCATACTTATCTACCTGCTGCATTTATCCGTAGTGAGCTCAAAATCGCATCACAGTATAACCCGGCTTACCCAGGAGATCGCAATGATGAAGGAAAAGATGAAAAAGGAAGAACAGGAACGAAAAAAAGCATAGTTGAATTCAACACAGAGAAGATTTAAATGGACCAGATACAATGCCCGGTTTGCGGCAGTTCATCCAAACTGGAGTTCAGGTTAAAATTCAATGTTTATAAATGCCCTTCCTGCGGTTTATTTACTTCGGATGCAGGATTTGATTTCTCGTTCAAATCAAAGCTCGACGAAGGTCCGCGCGAGGTGGGATTGAAAACGTTGCGTTTCGGCAATTTTTATACAATAGTTGATGAACTTAAGAAAGTAAAGCCGGATAAACTTAAGGGCCTGGAGGTCGGCTCAGGAAATGGCTGGTGGCTAAAAGTTTGCCAGGAGAAAGGGATCGATTGTACAGGCGTTGAACCGGAAAAATCGTTTGAGGCTTATCACAATGATAACGGGCTGAAAGTTTTTTATGGATTTTATCCCAACCCGGCCGTAAAAAACAAAACAGGTTACGATTTTATCATCTTTAATGACGTATTTGAACATATTAAAGACCTTGATGAGTTGATTGCCGCGCTTAAAGAAGACCTCGCGCCGGATGGTATCCTGATCATCAACCTGCCTATGAGCGACGGCTTTTTCTATCGCACCGCCGTACTGTTAAATAAGTTTGGCGTCAAATCCTACCTCGAACGATTGTGGCAATTTTATTTCCATAGCCCGCACATGAATTACTTCAACCAAAAAAATCTAAAAATGCTGCTTGAGCGGCACGGATTTAACAACATTGCCGATTTTAAGCTGAACTCGCTTGATTTTAAAACGCTGAAAGAAAGGATACGGGCCGACGGCAGTGTGAGCAAGCTGAAGGCTTTGTTTTTAACCACAGGTATATCGACGCTGAAGCCGGTAATCGAATTATCAAAACCGGATGTAAGGGCGTTTTTCTTTACTAAAAAAGATGTTTAGGTAGCTCAGTTCTGTTACTTTTTCGAGGTGCTTTTTCCTTTTAACGCCTCTGCAAGATTATTCTTCAGAATTTCATTATCCGGATTAACCAGCAAGCCTTTTTTTGCGGCCGCGATGGCTTCATCATATTTACCTAACTTGTTATTGGCCGCACAGATGTTGTTATAAGCCAGGTCGTAACCCGGTTTTAATGCCAGGGCTTTATAACAGGTGGCGATGCAATCCTCGTAACGACCGTTGTTGAAATAATACAGGCTCAAATTAATGTAGCCGGCCGCGGTAAGAATTGCAGTTTTAGCGCCCTGGTTTTTAAGGTCGCTTTCCGCGGAATCAAGGTTGTTTTTTGCGATGGCCAGGCCGGGATTCAAAATTAATGCCTGTTTAAGCGCAGCCATCGCTTTATCGTATTGGAGGAGTTTTATATAAGCTGCGCCGATATTATTATAAGCTTCAGCATATTTTGGATTCACATTGAGCGCTTCCTCCGAAGTAGCAACGCATTGCTCATACCGCCTGAACTGGTAATTCTGCACACTTAAATTTGCAAATTTGGCGTAATCGGGATGACGTTTTATCTTTTCGTCTTCGACGTCCAGTTCGTTCTCTTTTTTATTGGCAGCCTCCAGGTAGTTTTGCACATCGGGATTTTCCGGGAAAAGCAGCAGCGATTGCTCTGCCAAAACCTTCAGCTTATCCCAGTCGGCAGTCATCGAATAAATGGTCATCAACAACGTCCGTGCCTCAATATCCAGCGGCGAGACAGCTATCGCTTTCTGCAAAAGTGGAATAGCTTCGGTAAACCGCCATTGTTTTATTAAAAAGCGTCCATAAAACGTTAAAGGATCGGGATAGTTGCTCCCCAATTTAACGCCTGCCCTAAAGTAGTTTTCGGCCAGTACATCCTGGCCCTCCATTTCTTTCACCAAACCCAAATTAGTATAAACCGAAGCGTATTCCGGCGTTATCTTTTCGGCCAGTTTTAAATATTTTTCAGCGCCGTAATAATCCTGCTTTTCATATAGTGCCAATGCATAATTCATCATTCCACGACCATTTTCAGGGCTTTTTATGGTAACATCGCGCCATAAGCTTTCTTCACTGTGCCAAACAATATTGCGCTGCCAGGTACCGTAAGCATAGGCGCCCAGTACTAATACGACTGCGGGAATAACAACCTTTTTGTTGATAAACGAACTGTATTTTATATAGAGTAAAGCCAGCGCCCAGCTAATGCTCATCATCAGCCCAATGAAAGGGAAATACATGCGATGGTCATTCAATACTTCAGCAAGGGGAATAATACTTGAGGTTGGGATCAGCGCCAAAAAGAACCAGATTATGCCAAAGCTGATGGGCCGTAACCGATTTTTTTTGGAGGTATAAACGGCAATGACCAGCATAGCTATAATAAACACGCACCCGGCAAAAAAGCGGATATCCCAAATTGAGGGCAATAGTTTCCAATCGGTATCGGCACTGAGGCTGGTAGGCAGGAAAAATTCCCGGAAATAACGGAGGATAACAAAAGGCTGTGTGATAAGATATTGCATGGCCGATGCTCCGCCGGGCACCCAGGTCTTTGGGGTCATCCTGTCAGTAAACAGGTACATGGTAACACAAAATAGGATGGATGGCATAGTTTTTAGGAAAACGTCCCAAATTGTTTTAAACCGGGTTTTTTTAAAGAGCTCGTTTAAGCCGATCTTTTCTTCAAAAAACAAAATGTAGAAGAACAGGATTGGTGCAAACATGATTGCCGGCGGCTTGCAAAGTGCCCCTATACCAACCGCAATCAAATAGAGGAATGTCTTTCGGCAAAAGGACGAAAAAATATACATTACCAGGCCAAGCAGCACAAAAAACGTTGATTGCACATCAGTACGGGCAATGATGTAATTAACCGTTTCGGCATTGGCGGGGTGCAGCATATACCAGGTTACGCCGATTAACGCAATATAAACGTTTGGCCCGGGGATAAACGACCGGTCGAAAACCTTTTTTAACAGGAAAACCATCAGCACCCCCTGTACCAGGAATAAAATAAACGTGGAGGTTTGGAAGTACGAAGGGTAATAATCGCCGGCCAGCCAGTAATCAACTGCCAGCGAAAGTACAGTTACCGGACGGTATGCCTGGTTTTGCGGCAAAACGCTGCTGGTGCTGCCATCAGTAAAAAAACGGCCGGTGTTCTTAAGCGTCCGGATATTGGCATTATTTACGATAGTATGAAAGTCGTCGAAATGGAAGGCGTTGTTAAAATGGTTTATGTAGGTTATGAGCGTAAGCAGCAGCATTAAACCAATGCCGGTGATTAAAGGACGTTTCATCATTTGGAGCAACCGCGCTTATACAAGTGTTAGCTATTTTGTCAGCGGATAAATATAATACACACAAACAAAACCTGTAAACTGAAATTGAATTTAACGCTGTTTAGTGGATAAATTTGTATGATGTTGATTTATCGACGCGATAACCGGCCCATGCCAAATTGGTCGCCAGCCTTCATGGCTCTGCCATTTTTAAAATCAACTTCGACCATCTTCTCGCTGCCCACACTGTTAAAAAATTCATCCTTAAGGGTTAAAAGCACCTTACGCGTTTTTACATCAATCACTTCGCCGCTTGACGGATAGGCGTATTTGCCATCAATGCTGAACGTTATCCAACCAGGCATGTCCTGCAACGGTATAGTTGTCAGTTGCTGATACGGCGGGGTAGCGCTGAAAACATGCAGGCGCATATTATAGCCATCGCATAGCCACAATTCTTTTTCATCCGGCGTAAGGCCTGCGCCATGGCTCGGGTCGCCGTGGCGTCTTACCGGACCGGTGTCCCAGCCTTCCACATTAATGCGGGCAAGCTTTTTGCCGGTTTTCAGGTCGCCAACTTCAAAGCCAAACAAGCTGTCGATGGTTACATAAACACGGGTTTCATTTCCATTAACCGTAAACGGGCGGATAAAATTACCAAATGGGCCAACCTTACCAGATACGGTATTTGTTTTCGTATCAGCAACCATTAACCAGCGCGAAGCAAGATCGTCTAAATAAACGTGATCACCCGATGATCCGTAAAGTGTGTTATGCGAACGTTTAAACCCTTCGATCTTTTTAATAATATCACCAGTCTTGCAGTCCAGCACGTTCCAGGTATTATTTTCGAAGGAAGGCAGATACATCGTTTTGCCATCCGGCGAGATCGACATACGGTCGCATCCGCCGTCGATCTTCTTTTCCCAGATGATCTTGCCTGTAGTAAGGTCGATACGCTGCAGGGATTCGATCGTGCTGATATAAATACTGTTTAGCGGCACGCTCACTGCTATTCCTTTTACATTGGATGGCTTGCCATCAGTATGAAATCCAACGGTCGGTATCCTTTTTACAAACCGGTGATTATGGTCCATGTCAAATACCAGCAAACCATGCCCCCCATAGCCCATATAATCGCGTATGCCCGGCACGGCAACAAATAAATAATGACCGGAAAGGGGTTTGCTATTTTGACTTTTAGCAGGTTGTGCTGATAGCTTGCTGCCGGTAAACAGCAGTGATAGCAGCAACACGGCTGCTTTATTGGTTAGCTTCATAATCGGCCATCATCACAATTGATAGCCAAACTTAGTAAGTGCTGGCCACAACTGCAATTCCTGGTCACATTTGTTTAGCACCAGCATAATAATCTTAGCGGTGCACCATTAACTGAACTTATGTGACGAGCGTCATTTTTCGCAATGGGTAAGATAAATAAATTGCCGCACTCAATTATATTTGGAATGGCGGCAATAACATCGGCAACTCACTCCGCAAACAATTTTTCATCCCGAACGCTAATGATCTGGAAGATCGCCCAGGCAATCGTGTGGCTTATCGGGGCGGGAATTTTCTTTGCATTGATCTTTTATCCCAGGATCGGCTTACTGGTTTTATGGAATGTGCTGATACCAGTTGCACCTGCACTACTTGTAGTGGCCTGCGGTGTGTGGCGCAACGTCTGCCCCCTGGCTACCACAAATCTCCTGGCGCGTCGCTTTGGCCTTTCTAAAAAGAAAAAAATGCCGGCCAAACTACAGGCGAAGCTACAGTTGGCAGCGATCATTGCGCTATACCTGATCGTACCACTGCGTCACCTGCTTTTCAATACCAACGGACTGGCTACCGCCATCTTCTTGTTTGTTGCGTCAGCCATCGGTATCGCAATCGGTTTCGTATACGATTGGAAAAGCGGCTGGTGCAACTCCCTGTGCCCGGTGCACCCTGTTGAAAAACTTTATGGGCAGAACACCCCTTTTGTCATACCTAATGCCAACTGCGATAAATGCGCTAACTGTTCAGTACCCTGCCCTGATTCGACGCCCAATATCCACCCATCTGCATCAAAAAAAACGATATATAACCAATGGAGCGGACTGTTAACGGTGGGCGGACTGCCCGGCTTTATCTTCGGATGGTTTTTTGTGCCTGATTATTCCGGGCCGCTCACTGCCTATCACTTGTTTGAGGTTTACCAAATGCCCCTTATTGGCTTCAGTATTAGCTGCCTTTTATATCTCAGTTTGAAAAGATACTTCACCAAAAAGAACGGGCGTGTGCTGATCAGCTATTTTGCGGCCGCCGGTGTATCCTGCTATTATTGGTTCAGGATACCCGCATTGCTCGGTTTCGGCAGGTTTTCAAGCGATGTGGTTTTGTTCAACTTAAAAAACATAGTGCCCCACTGGAGCATGCAATTGGTCGTGTTGTGTACTACAGCCTTTTTCTTTTGGTGGCTGGTATACCGCAAGCCAAACCACAAAAGCTGGCTGCAACGGCCAGCCTTCCTGGTTCGCGAAAAAGCCGGCGGCGTTTAGCTATTGCCAGTCATGGATGGTGATCACATCTGCTTGTCGAGGGAAAACCTTTGTAGTCAATACCCGGTGAACCTCTTCGTCCCCGTCGGCGCAGCAGTCGGCTATTATGGTTATGCGGTAATCTTTATCCGCCGCCTCGCGGGTGGTTGATAATACAACGCCGCTGGTGGCAATGCCCGTTAGTACGATGTGCTGTATTCCCTGCGCACGTAAAACAACTTCCAGATCGCTCCCCGTAAACGCACTTACCCGGCGTTTTACCACGGTAATGTCGCCTTCCCGCGGCGCAATCGGGGGCGCGATTGCCAAAAATGCTTCCGGCGACATTTTTCCAAACCGCTCTTTGGCCCCTGCAAAACCTTTGTTGTTTGGGCTGGCTTCCGGCGCGCCTGCCCTGAATCCAACAACAACATAAATTACCGGGATAGCGTTGGCCCGTGCTTTTGCTATCGCTTTTTCAACGTTCCCAACAAATTCTGTGGCCGTTGGTAACATGCCCAGGATGGCGGTTTGCATATCCATTACTAAAAGGGCCGTGTTTTTTGTGTTTTCCATTTTGATTTATTTTTTATCGATAGGTGGTTTACAAACGAGACAATTTAACGATAGCTAAAGGTCGTCGTCGGATGCTCCAATCACCGGTTGAATGGCTGTTTGAAGAATGCCGGCACCCACCCGGGCAAATGTAAGTAACGGCGACTTTATTTTAAGTCGGCAAAAAACACATTTTTTGATAATCACTTAATATATTTGCACCCTGAAAAAATTAAGAACCCGGAGAGATGTCAGAGCGGTTCAATGTGCCTGATTCGAAATCAGGTGTACTGTAACAGGTACCGGGGGTTCGAATCCCTCTCTCTCCGCATAACGAAACAAAGCCTGACTATATCAGGCTTTGTTTCGTTTAAAGTAAATAAAGTCAACTTTGGGGTGTTCTAAATCTCATATTCCCGCTCAAAGGGGTTTTATAACAAATTCCATTTTTTAAAAATAATCCCGCTTTCTTTAATAATTTTGCACCCTATCCTAAAGGGTGTGTTTACTACCAAATCTTTATTCTTTGATCTTCGGGTTTGTAATTTTTATCACCAGGCCGCACATTAAATGCCTGATAAAACGGCGCGAAATTCATCAACGGGCCATTTACCCGCCACATGGCCGGCGAATGCGGATTAGTGTTCACGTAGGTGCGAAGAAACGCATCTCTTGTTTTCACCCTCCATATCCTGGCAATAGATAGAAAGAAGCGCTGATCTGGGGTAAAACCATCAATTTTAACAGAGCCTTTTCCCTGTTGCGTCATCTTAAATGCATCATAGGCAATAGCAATGCCCCCATTATCGGCGGTGTTTTCACCCAATGTCAGGCCCCCCTTTATATGAACAGTATCTAAAACGGTAAATGAACTATATAAATCAACTAACTGTTTTGTTTTCTCCCTGAACTTTTGATAATCTTCCTTTGTCCACCAGTTTTTTACGTTACCGTCCTTATCAAACTGCGCGCCCTGGTCATCAAAGGCGTGCGTCATCTCATGGCCAATCACCATCCCTATGCCGCCATAGTTGATGGCATCATCTGCCGAAAAATCAAAATACGGGAATTGCAAAATACCGGCGGGGAAAACAACTTCATTAAAAGATGGATTGTAGTAAGCGGTAACGGTAGACGGTGTTGTACCCCATTCTGTTTTATCCACCGGCTTGTTCAATTTTGCCAATTGAAAATTATAGGCGTCCTGGTTAAGCGACAGAACATTTTCAAAGTATTTGGTTCTATTGATCTGTACCTTATCGTAATTCCGCCATTTATCCGGGTATCCTAATTTTTTGGTGATGGCATATAATTTTTCTTTTGCTTTTTGTTTGGTGCTGTCACTCATCCAATCAAGATGATTGATCCTGTTTTCGAAGGATTTTTGCAGGTTGTTTACCAATACAAGTACGCGCTTTTTTGCGTCCTCATTAAAATATCTTTTTACATACAATTGCCCTAAAGCCTGCCCTAAATAACCGTCAACATTGTCAGTCATAATTTGCCTGCGGGATTTTTGTTTGGCTTGCCCCGATAATACTTTATCAAACTCAAACGAGGCATCCACAAATGGTTTACTAAGTGTTTGGGCGTAGTTTTGGAGGGTGCTGGCTTTTAGATAGATTTTCCAGTCATCTATGGATATTGATTTCAATTGTTCATTTAACTTATCGTAATAAGCGGGTTGGGCCATATCGATAGAGTCGGTTGTTGCACCTAAGCCGGTAAGTAATGTTGCCCAACCTATATTAGCCTGTGTTTGGTTGATGGATGCGACCGCCATTTTATGGTAATTTGCTTTGACATCTCTTCGTTCAATATTTGTTTTATGCGATGCGGCATTTTGTTTTTCGATGCCGTAAGCAACATCTGCATCCTTAGCAGCTACAGCAACATCACTCCCGGTTAATTGAAACAAGGTGCGGATGTATTTTTTATAGGCTTCCTGGATGCGGAGTGTAGATGAATCTGTTTTAAAATAATAATCCCTTTCGGGTAAACCAATACCTGTCTGAAAAACATGGGCGATGTTGATTTTGCTGTTTTTGTTGTCGGGAGAAATACCAAAGCTAATAACCGAGCGGTTTCCTGTTTTTAGTTCCCCCGCTACGTATTTCATCAGCGATGGTATGTCGCTGATAGAATCAATACGCGCAAGTATTGGCTTAATGGGTTGGTATCCACGTTGGTTAATAGTAGCCATATCCATGCCGGAAGCATAAAAATCGCCTACCTTCTGTTCAACGCTCCCCATAATATTCTTAGTTTTTGAAACACTGTCCAGGATATTTTGCAACAGCAGCTTTTGCGGGATGTTCATGAAACTATAAGAACCCACACCTGACTGATCGTCGGCAATTTTTGCAGTGTCGTACCAACGTCCGTTAACAAAGCGAAAGAAATTATCGCCGGGTTTTATCGAGGAGTCAATTCCGGCTACGTCGACAAAACTTTTCTTGTGTCCATCCGGATTATGCCATGCGCACAAAAAGACTACCACTATAAACAGGTAAATTAATTTATTCATAAACTAAGAATTTGCTTAAAGATAATGACTTTTTTATTTGCCTGATGCAATGGCAAAGTGAGAACGTTGTCTGTGCGATTATATCTCCTCTAATAAAACAAGGCCGCTTGTAGGACGAAAAACGCTAAATAAAAAGCCGAAGCCGATATTATTCGGCATCTCATTGTTTAAGGCCCCTGATTTTACCTCTTGTAAACCGCTCTGACTATCTCTAAAATTTTCTGTAGGTGTTTTAACTGGTTCCCTTTAACCCCGCAAATCAATTTATTGCCTGGCGCAGCCGGGCATTTTTATTTTGTGGTGCGATATGATGGAATAGTCATTTCCACCGACCGTCTTACTTTCTTATCCTGTAAATATTGTAGTTGTACATACACCTATCTAAATAATAATCCTTTGCAACCAGTTTATCAATAAATTGCCGCATATCCTGGTCAACATGGTCTTGATACTCAGAAAACAACGGAATAAGTATCATCACCGGTTTATTCAGTTTAAAATCCTGAAAGAATCTTTTTTTGGCGGCGGGGGTTTGTGTTACATTAAAATAAACAGTCGGAGATAATCTTTCTGAATAGGCCTGAACCTGCGCACCATAACCGGCTACCAAAACCATCTCCCCCTCAGTTGTATTTGATCGCACCCACCCGCCAAGCCTCTTACAATATCCCTCATCCAGCTTAATGAACGGTTTCCGGCAATATGCCTGTATATTGTCAGGTACACCAGACAATATTTTTTTCGCATTAATTAACGACTCCGATAAATTAGGGAAGAAAATGATCCCTATCATCAGTGCCACATATTTTATTTTTAATTTATAAAAATTTATTAGCCAGGCAACGGCAAAGGCGCTTATGAGCGTTAATGAAGGCAGCAATTCTTTAAAATGAGCTGTGTCATAAATTCCAACCATATTTATTCCCACAAACTCGAAAATGAGCCATAATGCGAACAGATCAACCTTTCTTTTTATGAAAAAATAAACCAGTACCACAGGATAAAATAATACTACACCGGAATAAAAGAACTTATCAGAAAAATTTTCAATTCTCCAAGAAAGAGGATGGTCGGTAGCGCTGCCGTGGCCAAAATTATCGGTCAGTGCATAAGTAAACACATTGTGAAGGTCAATTCCTGCAATAAATCCAATCAACGCCAGAAAAAAAATACCTGTCAATACTCCAGCACAAAACATTAAAGTAATGGTCTTGCTTTTATGCAGGGAGGCAATAAATATAGTTATGATCCCAAAAAATGCGGTTAACCGGAACCCTAATCCTATTCCGGCCATAAAACCGCTCATAAAAATGCTTCTGTTATTTTGGGCAGTGATATACAAGTAAAAAGCGATGATAATAAAAAACACATCATAGGTTTCGGTGTATGAAACAAATCGTCCCCCGGTACTATGCCAAAGCAGGGATAAGCCGTAAAACAAAATTGCAAGCTTACCTGCCTGATCACCCGAAATATGTTTAGCTATTTTATAAACATAATACAGGCCTATTGATTGCAGCAACGTGCCCAATAACCTTGGGAACCAATAATTTAAACCAAAAAGCTTGTCCGACAGCCCGAAAACAGCAAAAATTAAAGGTGATTTATTGTCTATTCCGCCGGAATAAGGTATAAGCCCGTGCCTGAACCAGTTGCGGCCTATATAATGCCACATGGCTTCATCAAATGATAAGGTAAAACCGTTGGTTAGCAGCCCAACGAATACTTGTAATAATCCAAATAATACAATAAGGTGCGGGGGACCTGGTTCCCATTTTCTAATCGTTTCCTTTAGGGTCATGCCATATTGGTGGGTAAACTATCAGCTGCCCGGGTTTTGATCCAACGTATTTTTTACTGACTTATGGATACCCAATAAAAAGGGTCCTTTTTCCTCAATCTATTAAATAATGTGCGTGGGTTTACCAAAATCTTATATTTAAATTGTTTGAGGTCATTTATAGAATGATGAAAATAACAGGTGGCCATTTCAGGGTAACCAATTATCTTATAGTAATCTCCGGTTCTTCTTATTGCCCTTTCAATCTCGTGAGGCATATAAAAATGCGTATCAATAATGTGTATTTCGCCTTTGCCGGCTAAACAGGTAAGGGCCTTATGCAAAATGCTCGTTAAGGACTGGAAATACTGTATGGAAGCCGCGAATAAAATAACATCAAATTTTGCTCCGTCAAACATTTCAGGATTAAAGCTACCCAATATAAATTCAAGGTTCTTTATTTGAAAAACTCTTTTAGCCTGGCTAATTTCCAAATGATTAATGTCTAAGCCTATTACTTCGCTGTTTGCAATTGCGGATAGTTTTGCCGACAACCACCCATTTCCGCAACCTATTTCTAAAATTCTTAAGGGCCTTTTTTTTCGCCCAAGGTAAGTAATCAATCTTTGGGACGATCGTTTTCTAACTTGCCATTCTTTATAATGTGGGTGGGAAACTTCAATGTCGGGCAAAAGCAGCAACTGCCCGTCGGTTAATATTCTTTTTTCCCGGTTACGTACCTCAATATATAAGTCTCCGAAACTTATATTCAGCGTCTGAGTACCTTTTGTTTCCTTATGGTATTCGGTTGTATTCACAATACGTCAATTAAAAATCCTGTATTTCCGGTTGCGGCTATTTCTGTACTTTTTGACAATAATGCTTCCTGATAATAAGCATAAAAATTATACCGCCGGATATACCGTTCCTTTTCTTTTTTGATAGAGATAAAGTAAATAATGAATATGAAACAGGTGCCCCGTTGAGATCTTCAACGCACACTCGTGCTGCACTGCTCCCCAAAGCAACATATGGCTTCCTAAATTTATTGTTTTTAATATCCTTATTTCTTTGTAGCTGTTTGCCCATTCGGGCACATAAAAGCCAAATTTCTTGCTGGCTATCACTTTAAAAGGCAGCAACGCTACAGATGGCGGGCTTGTGCTATGATGTGAGCCTAACTTGTATATCACATCCTTATATTCAAAAGGGACTTCGGATACAACCATTTTCTTTGTTTCTATAATTTTTGATAATGTTGTATTGGTATGCCTTAATCCAAACACATATTTATTGCTTTGCCTGATATCCCCTAACAGGTCCATGGGGAAGATATTATAATAATCGCCTTGTTTAAAAGATATAACCCTTACCCTCCTGGGGTAACTGTAAGCTGAAACGAATGACTTTAATTTAGCAAACGATAGTTGGGGCTTTTTGTAAAACTTTAAAAAAATCAGCCTGGTCTTAATAAAGTTAAGGTGATGTATTCGGCATTTCCTCAATTTTAATAGCGTCAATGACCCATCCTTTTCATCAATCCGGTCAAAAAAATCTAATGTTAAATCTGCAACAGCTTTTGCGTTAATATTTCCATTATTATTTGTTGCCGAATCTGTAAAATACATTTTGTATCCACGTTTTTCGTCAATTGGGGGTATATCTTTTCCATTTTCTGTCCAAATACCAAAAACGATAGGGTCAAGACAAAGCAGCCAATGATTTTGGGAAATATCGGCAATGGAAGAATCAATTTTGAGATAAACTTTTTCCCTTATCTCATCATTAACTGTAATTGTTGCATACTCCCTGATCGCAGCATCGCCAAATAATATCTCCAGGATCCGGCTTTTCATTTTCTCACAAAATGGAACAAAATGAATTCAAATAGGGTTTCCCTGCTACAGGTATCAAAATACAACGCTGATGCCCTTTTTATCTCGGTGGGTGAATATGTATAAACTGTATGCTGATATTCTTTGTACTTAACATTTATCATAACAGGTTTGTGCGAAATAACTGACTTTATAAATTCACGAAGCTTCCGTCGCCATGTTTTTTTATAACCATGGTTCAGCATCAGGGCAATCATGTGCCCGCCGGGTTTTATAATTTGTGCCAGGTTTTTAAACAATAGATCGATATCAGCAATGCAATTAATAACCGCGAAATTGGACAGTATGGCATCTGCTTTTATAGCAAATGGAGGGTCAACATGCCACCTGGTAAAATCAACTTTGTCATTTTCCAGAAAGTTGACATTGTTGGCCAATACATCGCCTTCATAGCGGCGTATCGCTTTTTCCCTCATCCCCACTGATGGTTCGCAGAAAATGACTTTGTACTGGTTATTCAGCAGCCAATCAAGGTCGCGGCCGGTTCCCCCGCCAAAATCAAGCACCCATCCGACTTCTACGGTACTTACCAGCTTCTCTTTAACCCTATTTCTAATGATTTGGTTTGAACTCTCCTGGTCTAAAATAGAATCGTAATCACTTGCTATTTCGTTGTAAAATGAAATATTTTCTTCGTCGGTCCCTACTTTTTGTTCAAATACAGAAGGCATAAATTGATTTGCTTATTAAATAATATAAAATTAAACCATTTACCAGCATGGTGATGCCGTTTCCTTTTGTACCAATGAGTTTAACAATGCATTTGCCCTGGAAAATATAAATTCCGGTGAATAACGTGTTAAGCAGCGGTTATCGCCATACTTGCAGATTTCGCGCATACAGTTTCCGCAGCTTAAATCTGATGAATCAACAAAATCAGTATGCTTGCCTAATGGCCGGGCCCAGTCACTCCTGGTTGCCCCAAACAATGCCAGGGTCGGTATGCCCGACACCCAGGCCATGTGCATCAATCCGGAATCTTCCGAGAGTACAAATTTTGCTTTTTGTGCGATAGCAAATGCCTCTTCAACACTTGTTTTATTTACAAGGTTTACCAAATTGCCGCCCAGCATTTCCTTTAAATAAGCAGCCTTTTCGGCTATAACATCAAGCCCTAGTATTAGAAACTGTGCTTCCGGCAAATGCTGAAGCCATAGTTTCATAAATTGAACATAATTAGTTAACGGCCAATTCCGAGTTTGAAAAGCACCTGCAGGATTAATGATAATTAAACTATTTGAGCCGTTCCAGCCATTTCGCGTTAACAAATCCATTATTCCATGTATCGGTTTTAAAATAAAATTGTTATCGGCACCGTTGTGCCCCAACCCTATTGCCTCAATGGTAAGGCGGTAACGCTCGCCGGCGGGAATTGGAGAAAAACGGTCGAATGCCGACCATGCTTTTGGCATAAGGGACCGTCTAACCAGGCCGCTGATCTCGTTGTTCTGCAAATCAATCACTACATCATAGCGGTGTAATAGCAGTTGAGGCAGCATCGCAGCAGCAAAGAAAAACTGCTTTTTGAAATTCCTTCCCCCCGCTATCGAATACACATTATTAAACAACTCGATATTGTGCGGTATGGCCTCTACCTCTTCACGGGTAAGCAGATCAATTCTAACGGTTTTTGGCAGGCTCCTTTTTAAATATTGGATATAGGGTAATGCCGCAACCATATCCCCGGTTGCCTGCAAGCGAATAACCAGGATGCGTTTAGGTAGCTCCGTATTACGCCAGGGTTTAGCCGGGATATCAGGAATAATATGCGCAAACTGGTTATCAGTTGTATTATCCATATTCGCATTTATCAGCTTTGTTAAAAATTACGCCGCATAACGTTTAAAGGTTGCCAATCCGCACTATTAATCCCGGTTAGCATTCAGACCGAAATAAATCTCCTTCAGTGTGTTTACGAATATTTGTTGAAGACGCATACAGGTGCGGTCAGCTTTTAGAGAAACCAACACTAAGCATAACCAGTGTTGTCTGTTTATTCCTCATCCAGGGAAAATATTTTATTGCAAAATGACAAACTTGCTTTATTGTGTGTGATGAACAGGATCATCTTGCCTTGCTGTGCAAGTAGCTTCAACTGCACGAGGATACGATTTTCGGATAAGTCATCCATTTCGCCAAAAGGCTCGTCCAAAATAAGCAAGTCAAAATCATGATATAAGGCCCTTGCCAGCATAATCCTTTGTCTTTGGCCGCCACTTATGTTTTTGCCATTTTCCGTGATTATCTTTTCTAAACCTTCAGGGTATTTATCCAAAAATTGATCAATTCCACAAAATGAAAGTACTTCTTCTAATCTTTCGCGGTCATGATGATCATCAGACAGCGTTATATTTTTTAAAATTGAATCATAAATAAAAAAAGGCTGTTGCTTTACGTATGAAATTTTGTACCAATATCGCCTCCGCTCAAACCCATCAGTTATTTTACTATTTAAATAAATGGCACCGTAATCCGGCTCTAAAAAGCCAAGCAACAGGTTAACCACGGTTGTTTTTCCTTTTCCTGATGATCCCGAAATCCCTGCAAAATCGCCTGGCTCCATGTGAAGATTAACATGGTTCAAAACGGTGTGATCTTTATATTTAAAATGGACGTTTTCAAATTTCAGTGAATTAATATTACCGGCAGGGATGACATTCCCCGTTGCCTGCGTGGTGTCGTTTCGTGATAAAAGATCATTTAATGTGAATCGATAGGTTTTCATTTGTCCGGCGCAGTTTAATATTTTTACCACTCCGGGGATGATCTTATAGGATGCCGCCACAAAAACCCCGATAGTAAACAGATCAATGGCAAGGCCATTTGCCGACCATTTATTTACCGCCACCAATATAAAAAACCCCAAAACAGCAAAAATTTCCATCAGGCGCGAGGGCAGGCTTTGCAAAGTATGCTGAGTTGCGATATTATCATTCAATTGGCGCTGAAAGCCATAATACCGATCGACAAAAAAATCATTCTTGTGGTAAATATTACTTTCAACATATCCCGATAATGATTCCTGTAAATGTTGAATAGTTTTTTCGCCGGCTATTTTCGTATGAATATGCGCATCTTTCAATTTTTTCCGGATAAACCAGGCCAGTGCAACTACCGGGGGTGTTAAAAGTAAAAACAACAGCAGGAAGATCGTGGGGTGATAAAAAAGTATAGCGCAAATGGTAAAAAAAATCAAAATAATTTGAGAGACAACCTGCTGGAAATTGGTCAGAATATAATGGCTGAACTCAATTGGCAGGTGGCTGATCTTCCGGATCTGCACCGATGAATCGATGTTTACGAAGTTGGTATAATTGTCTTTAAGATACTTTAAAATATTCCTTTTTGAAAGCCTTGAAGCTACATCGTAAAAAAAGTGGTGTTGTGATTTTGAACCCAGGTAACCGAACCAATTCTTAATGCTGAAAAGCAGAAAAAAAAGGCCGGCAAGCATCAACGAGTTTTTGTTTAATAACGCGTCAGGGAGAAAAGTGAGCTTAAGAGGGGATAAGTTATTGGTATAAAAATTGATCACAACAAGCAGCATTCCTAAAAAAGCCACATCCAGGATGCCAATAACAAAGTCGAAAAGGATAAGCATACCCAGCTTTATCTTTTCCTTCCTGTTTAATATCTTTAGGATGGCGGAGATAAAATGTTTCAAAATATAATTGAAAAGGTTTTAACTTATTCGGAATTAATGATGGTGGCAGCACATTTCACCGGGAGATTGCTCAAGGTTATTATTTAATGCCAATAAATAATTATTCGCTAAATAAGCCATCCCCCATTTTTAATCTACAAAGAGTTACGGCTTTATTCTATATTTAGTTGCCTTGTTCTAAGAAAAGATAGCTTATCGTTTTTTAAATGCATCCCGGCCGGATTCGCCCAATTCCTGGAAGCCTGTTTTTTAATTTGATCGCCTTAACAGTGTGGCCGCAATAGGCGTAAACGGTTATTGAAAGGTATTGCCCGCAGTTGGAGGTGTATTCGAGCAAAAGTCAGCATATAAAACCATTCCCAAAAACCTGTCTGTTTGTATGGATAACGCCCCGGCTTCCATCATATTGCGCGTTAAAAAATATAGTTGAAAAACGGTGTTTTAATACACCATACCATATATTTTTGGCTTGCATATCTTTAAAAAAACCAAAAATGTCAATAACAAAAGGGAGCAATATAAACACGTATGTAATTGGTTTTCAGGAGATCGACGGATCTGAGTTGATGCTCGCCGGAGGTAAGGGCGCCAACCTGGGCGAACTGTCGCGCATCAATGGAATACAAGTACCGGAGGGTTTTTGCGTTACGACGGAAGCATATAAAAAAATAACCGAAAATAACCAGGAGCTTTACAGTTTGCTGGATGAATTGACACGGCTTAGGGCAGAAGATCGCTCAACTATCGGCGAGATAAGCGCAAAAGTACGCATGGTCATCGAAAGCACGCCCATCTCTGAGGAGATAGCAGAAGAGATCGCGGGTTACACCGCAAAGTTTAGAGAAAACGACGCCTTTGCGGTACGTTCAAGCGCTACGGCGGAAGATTTGCCCACGGCATCCTTTGCAGGCCAGCAGGATACTTATTTGAACATCATCGGGAAGGAGGCCGTCCTGAAGCATATCAGTAAGTGCTGGGCATCGTTATTTACCGATAGGGCAATAATCTACCGCCTTCAAAACGGCCTCGACCACCGTAGCGTCCACCTGGCCGTGGTTATTCAGCAAATGGTGTCCCCGCAGGCGGCAGGAATTTTGTTTACTGCCGATCCCGTCACCGGCAACAGGACAGTCTTATCAATCGATGCCGGCTTTGGACTTGGTGAGGCCTTGGTATCCGGCCTGGTGAATGCCGATAATTATAAAGTGCGTAACGGAACGATTATCGGTAAGAAAGTATCCACCAAGAAACTGGCTATTCATGCCTTAAAAGATGGCGGTACGAAAGAACAGGAGATCGTGCCTGGGCAGCAGAACACGCAAGCGCTGGCGGACGAGCAGATTTTACAGCTTGAACGCATAGGCAGAAAGATAGAGGGACATTTCGGCAGCCCGCAGGATATTGAATGGTGTTTGGCTGATGATACCTTTTACATTGTCCAGAGCCGGGCGATCACCACTTTATACCCGATCCCCGTGGCAGAAGACCAGGAGAATCGTGTCTATATTTCTGTCGGCCATCAGCAAATGATGACCGACCCAATGACGCCATTGGGATTATCATTATGGCAGCTGACCGCCTTTCGGCCCATGTTTAAAGCCGGCGGAAGGCTATTCGTTGATGTGACACAGCAACTGGCTACGCCCGCGGGCAGAAAGATGATCATAAATGTAATGGGCGAACACGATCCGCTCATAAAAGACGCCCTCATAACCATTACAGAGCGCGGAGATTTTATAAAATCCTTGCCAGATGACCAATCAGAATTGGGGCCCATTAAAAGCAGCGCCGGTAAATCGGCCGCGGATATCCTGGCACAACCCGATAGCTATCGGGTCGAAAACGACCCGGAAATAGCTGCGGATCTGATCAGGCGCAGTGAAACCTCAGTAGCGGCCTTAAAACAAAACATCCAAACCAAATCCGGACCGGATCTGTTTGACTTTATCCTGGAAGATAACGGGCAATTAAAGAAGATGTTAGCTGATCCGCAAAATATGCGCGCTATTATGGCTGGTATAGATGCTTCGACATGGCTCAATGAAAACATGATGAAGTGGCTTGGTGAAAAAAACGTGGCCGACACGCTTTCTCAATCGGCACCCAACAATATTACTGCGGAAATGGGCCGGCAATTGTTGGATGTGGCAGACGTGATCCGTCCTTATCCGGCAGTAATTGATTATTTACAGCATGCAAAAGGTGATAAATTTTGGAGCGAACTGGTTAAGTTTGATGGCGGACAGGAAGCCAGCGATGCTATCCAAACTTATCTCGACAAATATGGGATGCGGTGTGCCGGCGAGATCGATATCACCAAAACGCGCTGGAGCGAAAAACCCGCTGCGCTTATCCCCATGATCCTCGGCAACGTCAAAAACTTTGAGCCAAATGCCGGCAACCGGAAATTCGAACAAGGGCGTCAGGAAGCTTTGAAAAAAGAACGGGAGTTATTGGATAGGTTGAAGCAGCAGCCGGATGGTGAACAAAAAGCCCGGGAAACAAAACAGATGATCAGCCTGCTCCGGAATTTCATCGGTTATCGCGAATATCCAAAATACGGCATCGTTAATCGCTTGTTTGCTTATAAACAGGCATTAATGAAAGAAGCCCAACAACTCGTACAAGCCGGGGTTATTCATGAAAAAGAAGATGTCTACTATCTTACTTTTGAAGAATTCCGCGAAGCGGTGCGCAAAAATCAATTGGATTGCCGTCTGATCAGCGAACGAAAAGGCGAGCACAAACGATATGAAAAAATAACTCCGCCACGTGTGATCACGTCTGACGGTGAGATCATTGCAGGTAAGTACAATCGGGAAAATCTCCCCACCGGCGCTATTGCAGGCCTGGCTGTTTCTTCCGGACTTATAGAGGGACGGGCACGCGTCATCTTAAACATGGAAGATGCGGATCTGGGAGAAGGAGATATATTAGTCACTACATTTACCGACCCCAGCTGGACGCCGTTGTTTGTATCCATCAAAGGCCTGGTCACCGAAGTTGGCGGGCTGATGACCCATGGAGCGGTTATTGCGCGTGAATATGGCTTACCGGCAGTTGTCGGGGTTGAGGATGCGACCAAGCTGATCAAAGACGGACAAAAAATACGGGTGAACGGAACAGATGGGTATGTGGAAATATTAGCTGTTTTAGCTTAACGAAGATAGTATTATGCTGAACGATATTCGCCGAAGGCTTAATTGTTGATCAATATATCCTTCGCCATGATCATCGGCACGCTGATATATTTCTTCTCCATGTAGTTGATCACCTTTTCCAGTATATCGCGCGATTGCTGGTCCATTCCCTGTACTTCTTCGGCAAAGACCGAGTTAAGGGCAGTATTGCGAATTTCTTTTATTTTTTCGGGCACCTGGCGCATCGCCACTTCAATGCGGCGTTGTTTTAGCTCGACAATGAAAGCAGAAATATTTTGGGTGATGATATTTTCCGCATGAGTCAGCTCGTCATAACGTTCCTGCAGGTTACGCTTGGCTACTTCTTTCAGGGATTGCACCTCGATATAATTCACCTGGAAATTTTTCAATACTTCCGGCGCGGTATCGTTTGGTATGGCCAGGTCGACGATGGTTTTTTTAGTGTTTTCGCCGTTTAGCAGGCTGGCGTAAATTTCGGGGGTGATTATCGGTTCAGTTGAGGAGGTGCAGGTGATGATGGCGTCGAAGCCTTTTTTATATGTTTTTAAAGCCTCCAGGTTGTAAGCTTCACCGTCGACTTCGGCAGCCAGCTCCTTTGCTTTGGAAAGCGTACGGTTAAAGACCGCGAAGTTGGTAAACTTATGTTTTTGCAGGTATTTTGAAATGTTGCGGTTAGTTTCGCCCGCCCCGATGATCAAAACACGCGAATTTGTACTCAGCTTCACATCACGCAGTTTTCGGTACGCCAGCGAAACGACCGAAATAGGGTTCTTTGAAATATTAGTATGCGTATAAACCTCTTTCGCCGTCTTCACAACACAAGTCATAAACATACGCATCCCGTCGCCGGTGAGGCCGGCCTCGCGGCAGTTTTCATAAGCCTTGCGCAGTTGCGGTAAAATCTCTTTTTCGCCAACGATCATACTTTCGAGCGAGCACGAGGTGCGCAGCAGGTGGTCCAGGGCGTCCTGGTCCTCGTAAATGGAGGCGGCTTCGAGGAATACAGACGTAGAAACCGGGCAAAGGCCAATATGCAGCGCATGCATAAATTCGCGGGCAAACTGTTTATCAACGGTTTGGGAGGTCATCATCACAAACTCCACGCGGTTGCAGGTGGCCAGGTAAAATATCTCCGAAATACCAAACCGGGCTTTTACGTTATGCAGCTTTTCCGTCAGATTCTCCTGGCAAATCACCAACTTCCCCAATTCCTTCAGCTCGATCTGCTTATGCGTAAAAGCGATTACCTTTAGATACTTCAACGTAGTTTAAATTTTGACCCAACAAAAGTAACAGCTTTGCGGCAACTCAATGTCAACCCTTTGTCATACCAACGCATTTAGAATGGTTATAAATTAGGGGTTAAAACAGCCCGCTGCACTTAAATTTTGTTTCGGGCGACGAATGTAAAATATTATATCTTTAAAAGTGAAAAAACTTAAAAAAACCGGGCTGGTGCTGCTGATCATCGGCTACCTGGCGGCCGGTGCAAACCATTTTAGAACTCCTGCTTTTTACATCCAAATTATTCCCTGTTATTTTCCGCATCCGAAAGTGCTGAATGTAATAGCGGGGTGCTGTGAGATCAGTTTTGCCATACTCCTGATATTTGCCAAAACCCGCGAGTTTGCCGCATGGGGAATTGTTTTTATGCTGATCGCTTTTATACCCGTACATTTCGAGATGGTTAGGGCGGCACCTTTTAGGTTGGGAAATTCGATAGTATCTCCATTTTTGGCCTGGATACGGTCAGTGATACTGCAGCCGCTGCTTATTTTGTGGGCCTGGTGGTATACAGATGTTGTTAAGCATAAATAGCCTATTTTTACAGACGACGAGATCATGATCAAAAAACAATATTTCAATATACCAGGTTCCAAAGGGCGCGGCATGCTGATGGACTTAACCTTTGACGATGCCGTTAAAAGTGCACCGCTGGTAATTTTCGCTCACGGGTTTAAAGGTTTTAAGGACTGGGGCTCGCACAACCTGGTTGCTCATTTTTTTGCTGAGCATGGCTTCAGGTTTTTAAAATTTAACTTTTCGCATAACGGAACAACCGTTGCTAACCCTACGGACTTTGCCGACCTGATCGCTTTTGCCGACAATACTATAACCATGGAGCTGAATGACCTGAAGGCCGTGATAGATTTTGCCTGCGGCGGATCAGGCATGCCCACCGAACCATGGGTCTATTTGATTGGCCACAGCATGGGCGGTGGATTGAGCATTATTAAAGCCGCGGAAGATGACCGTATAAAAAAGCTGGTTACTATGGCAGCAATATCGAGCTTTCATAATTTATGGTCGCCGGATGATGAGGAGCAGTGGCGCTTGCAGGGAATCATGTATGAACTCAACAAACGCACGGGGCAGGAGTTGCCGTTAAAGGTGGGTTTACTGCAGGACCTCGACAAAAACCCCGGGCGGCTGGACATTATAGCCAAAGCCAGCCAGGTAAAACAACCCTGGCTAATCGTTCACGGTGATGCAGACCCAACGGTTCCGTTGCATAGTGCCGAAGAACTCAAAGCCGCACAGCCGAACGCGGAACTTTTGGTTATTG
>DASRTD010000123.1:0-14168 GCA_035656115.1 Mucilaginibacter sp. | reverse complement strand
TTTTTCTCCTTTTGCTTCTTTGTTGCGTATCAATGCAGCAATTCTCCCTGCCACTGCCACTGATGCCTGCAACTGGTTGCTGTATACCGTTACCGGTAGTTTCTCGTATCTGGTTTCTTCTAATAGGTTTAATCGGGCCATTCTAAATTTGTAGTCTTAAGTCTGTAGTCCCAAGTCGGGTTTGCGACCGGGGCCGGGATAAGCGCATAAAAAATCCCCGCCGAGACGAGGATTTTTCTTCAAACCAATTTAACTATTAAAATTACCCTTACCGACATAAGGTTAAAGAAAAGTTCACCGTTTTGTATTTTTTGCATTATCCATTACAAACTTAATAAATAAAAATTTACAATCGCAAAACTTTTTAAAAAAATTTAATAAGTTAAATGGCGAGGCGAAAAATTGATCCAAAATGCCACCGGGTCAACAAAAAATCGAATCAAAACCGGAGTTTTGTTTATTTATGGGATTTTTAAACAGGGAAGGGATAAAAATAAGGGTTAGGTTAAAGCCATGGCTTTTACCGGAGAGAAATATTTTGAGAACATTTACCCCCAAAAAGTAATTTACAGTATCAAAGTTAAGTGTCTTTTCATTCCCGCAAAATATATTACACCAACGTCATTATTGGCTATACCAACGACAAGATTAGATATACTTTCACTATTTTCGGGATGGGGAGCAGATTTGTAACAGTGTCGTCACAATAGTAAATAAGGGATTAACTTGCTAAATTAGCCACGTTAACTGATCTCAAACTAAATGAAAAAACTATCCGTTCTGCTTATCGCGGCATTGTGGTATTCTTTTGCCTTTGCCCAAACCGCCCAGGATTCGGCTTATATCCGGGACCACTACACCAAAATGGAAAAATACATCCCCATGCGCGATGGGGTAAAGCTGTTCACCTCCATTTACTTGCCGAAAGACCAAACCACAAAATACCCCATCCTGATGACGCGTACGCCTTATAATGTAGGGCCCTACGGCGGCGACAAATACCGCCGGACTTTGGGGCAAAACATGCTGCTGGCTAAAGATGGATTCATTTTTGTTTACCAGGACGTTCGCGGCAGATGGATGAGCGAGGGGAATTTTGTAGACGTACGCCCCGACATCGACGATAAAAAAAGCAATAAGGATGTGGACGAAAGCTCGGACACTTATGATACCATCGACTGGCTGATCAAAAACCTGCCAAATAATAACGGTAAAGTAGGCATCGAGGGGATATCATACCCCGGCTTTTATTCTACGGCATCTCTGCCGAACGCCCATCCAGCCTTGAAGGCCGTTTCGCCGCAGGCTCCGGTTACCGACTGGTTCATCGGTGATGATTTTCACCACAACGGGGCGCTGTTTGTGATGGATGCTTTCGCTTTCATTACCAATTTTGGCGTACCAAGGCCCAAGCCGATCACCCCTGCAGAATATAAGAACCCAATAAAATATAAGGAATCGGATAACTATAAATTCTACCTCAACCTGGGGGCTTTACCCAATTATAAAAAGCATTATTTCGGCGATTCGGTAAAGTTTTGGGATAACATGATGGCGCACCCCACTTACGATTGGTTTTGGAAGGGAATGAACATACGCCCGCATTTAAAAAATATTACCCCGGCTACGATGGTTGTCGGTGGTTTTTTTGATGCCGAAGATGCTTTTGGCGCGCAGCAGGTTTTTAAGGCGCTGGAAAAGCAAAACCCGGCCTCGCATCCCAATATGCTGGTGTTGGGGCCCTGGTTCCATGGTGGATGGGAGCGCGGCGACGGCCAGTTATTCGGCGACCAGGATTTTGGCGCAAAAACCAGCGCCTGGTTCCGTGAAAACGTGGAACTGCCATTTTTTAAATATTATTTGAAGGATCAAGGCGATATGGCACTGCCGAAAGCAACCATTTTCATCTCGGGCAGCAACGAATGGCATAAGTTTAATGAATGGCCGCCAAAAAACACGGTAGAGAAGACGCTATATTTCCACGCCAACGGCAAATTATCTTTCGAGGCGCCAAAGGGCGGGGCAAGCTACGACGAATATGTAAGCGACCCCAATGCCCCCGTTCCTTACCAGGACGGTGTACAAGCGCGCCGCACCCGCGAGTACATGCTGGACGACCAGCGCTTTGCCGAACGCCGGCCCGATGTGAAAACTTACCAAACCGATACGCTGAAAGAAGATATTACCTTAACCGGACCGGTGGTTGCCGACCTCTTTTCGTCAATATCTGGTACCGATGCTGACTATGTGGTAAAGCTGATCGATGTTTTTCCGGATAATTATCCCGATCCAAAACCCAACCCCAAAAATGTGACCATGGCAGGTTATGAAATGCTGGTGAGGGGAGAGGTTTTCAGGGGCAAGTTCCGCAACTCATTTGAAAAGCCAGAGCCCTTTGTGCCGGGCAAGGTAACCGAGATAAAATACAATCTGCCGGATGTGGGCCATACCTTCAGGAAAGGGCACCGCATCATGATACAGGTGCAAAATTCCTGGTTCCCGCTGGTTGACCGTAACCCGCAAAAATTTGAAGATATTAACCACGCAAAGGATGCGGATTTTCAAAAGGCGACCATCAGGATTTATCATGATGCGAAGGATAAATCGGGTGTGAAGGTTACCGTTTTACAATAAAGACTATAATTGATAAATGAAGAAATATAAATTGATGCTGCTTGCATTTCTGTCGGTGGTGTTCAGCGCAAATGCTCAGCTTGGCGTGCCCAAAGAAACTTTTACCCGTGCGGATACGTTGCGCGGCAGCAACACCTCGCCATTTCGTACCTGTTACGATATCAACTACTACCATTTGGACGTTAAGTTTGATATTCCTGACAAATCGATCAGCGGCAGTGTGCTGTTTAAGTTTACCGCCACAACAGATTTTACCAAACTGCAGTTTGACCTGTTTTCAAATCTGAATATCGAAAAAGTGGTTTATAAGGGACAGGAATTGACCTACACCCGCGAGTTTAATGCTGTGTTTCTCACTTTTCCGCAAACCGTTAAAAGCGGCAGCAAGGATGAGTTTACCGTTTATTACTCCGGGCATCCTACCATCGCCAAAAATGCACCATGGGATGGTGGTATCGTTTACAAAACCGACTCGCTGGGTAACCCCTGGGTCGCAACCGCGTGCCAGGGCATGGGGGCCAGCGTTTGGTGGCCCAACAAAGATCAGCAGGCGGATGAGGTGGACAGCGCCCTGATCAGCATCAGCTGCCCCACCGGTTTGCAGGATTGTTCAAATGGCAGGCTAAGAAAAGTTACCGACCTGGGTAATGGATATACCCGGTTTGACTGGTTTGTGGCTAACCCCATCAATAATTATGATATTGAAGCCAACATTGGCAAATACAGTCATTTCGGCGATGTTTTTGATGGCGAAAAAGGCAAACTTACGCTGGATTACTGGGTACTGACTTATGATCTGCCGAAGGCGAAAAAACAATTTGGTGAAAATGTTAAGGATATGCTAAAGGCGTTCGAACATTGGTTCGGACCGTACCCTTTTTACGAGGATGGTTATAAATTGATAGAAGCGCCGCACCTCGGCATGGAGCACCAGAGCGGAACAGCCTATGGCAATCATTTTATGAACGGTTACCTCGGCCGCGACCTTTCGGGAACGGGCTGGGGGTTAAAATGGGATTTTATCATCGTGCATGAAAGCGGGCACGAGTGGTTTGGCAATAACATCACATCGAAGGACCTGGCCGATATGTGGATACATGAAAGCTTCACCAACTACTCCGAGTCGCTTTTTGTGGAGCAGCGCTATGGCAAACAAGCCGGACAGGAGTATGTGCACGGTACGCGCATGGCAATAGTTAATGACCGGCCCATTATAGGCCCTTATGGGGTTAACAAAGAAGGGTCGGGAGATATGTATTATAAAGGCGGTAACCTGATGAACATGGTTAGGACCATTATAAACGACGATGAAACCTGGCGCGGCATTTTGCGCGGGCTGAACAAAACGTTTTATCACCAAACGGTGACGTATGACGACATTGTGAATTACATCTGCGAAAAATCTGGCAAAAAATTGCAGCCCGTGTTCGACCAGTACCTGCATTACAGAAATATCCCCATACTGGAGTTTATGGTGATACGCGGCAAACTGAATTGCCGCTGGCAGGCGGATGCGGCCGGTTTTAATTTGCCGGTTAGGGTTAGGGCAAAAGGTGGGCAGTACCAGTTTATTACGCCATCAACCAAATTCACGCCGGTTAATGTTAAGGGGCTGACAAAGGATAATATTGAGGCAGACACTTTTAATTATTATATCGGGGTGCTGGTGGATTAACCCCGACCCCCTAAAGGGGGGACAGAAGCAATTGCTCCCCTTTTAGGGGGCGGTAGGATAATTTTAAAATTTAGTGTAACCAATCCGATTTTGTTATCGTCTTGTTGAAAAAATCATAACGCTATGAGATCATTCAACAAAACGATAATGGCGACAGCGCTGCTGGCTTTCGCCATTTGCGCGAGCGCGGCCGCGGCAAAAAGTTCAGGGCCGGACACAACTGTTAATGTACAGGTGCAGGGCTTTACCAGCATTAAGGTAGGCGGCCCATTTGAAGTGCACATTAGCCAGGGCGGAACCGAATCGCTAAAATATACCGCGCCTGCCTACCTGGTGAAGCATATTATTGTAGAAGTTGACCACGGCGTATTAAAGGTGCAACGTAAGTATGATGGCTGGGGCTGGACTATACACAAGTGGTGGAGCGACGAGAACTTTTGGCGGGACCAGGACAAAGTAGTTGTCTACATTACCGCACAACAATTAAGCGAGTTTACTGCCTCCGGTTCAACCAATGCGGTTTTTGAAGGTGCGGTTACGGCCAACTCCCTCGCCCTGCGCACACGCGGATCGGCCAGTATTAAAGGGCAAATTACGGTAAAGTTTTTAGAGGGCCGCGTATCAGGATCAGGAGAAATAGCCGTATCGGGCAGCGCGGATAAGTCGGCAGTAAAAGTATCCGGTTCGGGACATTTTACCGGCAAGCAGCTCGTCACTGCGGAATCGTCGGTGCTGGTATCCGGTTCGGGCCAGGCCGATGTAAACGCGAACGATAAGATAGACGCGACAGTACACGGTTCGGGTGTGGTGAGCTATACCGGTCAGCCAAAAACTGTCAGCAGGTCAACGAGCGGAAGCGGGGAAATAAAGAGTTATTGATCCCACCCCCTAGCCCCCTAAAGGGGCGACAGAAGCACTTAGCTCCCCCTTTATGGGGACAGGAGGTAAGTTATTTTATTTTTGCTGCAACCTAATCGCAAAAACGGCGTCTTATTTAAAAAATTGATCAGCTATGAAATCGATATTTAAATTCATTTTACCGGCTGCGATGATGGTTGCGTTTGCCGGTTTTACTTCGGCAGCAACGCATTCAGCCAATGCCAGAAGTACCTCTGAGATCGTCGACCGCCACCTTTCGGGTTTTCATGCCATTGATGTGGCCGGTTCATACGATGTTTATATCACCCAGGGCACGACGGAATCGGTAAAGGTGGAAGCGCCTTCAGATATGATGTCGCATATTAAAACCGACGTGGATAACGGTGTTTTACGCATCTACAACAAAAACGACCACTTTCATTGGGGCGACCTGTGGGGTCATCACCAAAAGATAAGGGTATATGTGGTGGCAAAGGACCTGAATGCCATCAGCGTTAGCGGTTCTGGCGATGCCTCTTTCAGGGACGGGATAAGGGCAAATTCCTTAAAATTAAACGTAAGCGGCTCTGGGGATATGACCGGCCGGGTCGAGGCAAAAACGCTGGAAAGCGATATTTCAGGCTCCGGCGATATGAAATTATCAGGCCATGCCGATAATTCAACCGTAAGCGTGGTGGGTTCCGGTGATTTTACCGCGCGCAGCTTAACCACTATGAGCACGACCGTACAGGTTTCCGGCTCGGGCGACGCCCAAATCTACGCAAGCGACAAGTTAGATGCTTCTGTGGTAGGATCAGGCGATGTGAGTTATAGCGGCCACCCTAAAAGCGTGCATAAAAGCAAAAGCGGCAGCGGCGATATTAACGGGAACTAGAGATTATCAAACCGACTATTCGATAGAAGTCAATTTTAGATGAATCGCTAAATCCACTCAAAATAAATATTAATTTTAAGCTCGGTATTATCCAATATCGGGCTTTATTATTTTAAACCTTAAACATCCGAGAATGCAACCGAATTTACTTACAAATAGGGAACTTGAAAATTACGTCGAGCAGGACGATTTCAATTTTTTAGGTAAAGCTGAGGCAATAAGAATTTTTCTTGAACAGAACTCGACCTCACTAAAAAAAAACAAAATGCTTGTTCTTTATGGGGAATGGGGGAGTGGGAAAACCTCTCTGATGAAACACATTGAACAAAATATCAATAAAGACATATACAAAACCATTTTTTTCCATGCATGGGAGCATGAAAAAGACGAGAATTTGGCGTTGTCTCTGTGCGATGCCTTAACAGATAACATAGATAGCAACAGTCAGGCTATTAAGGATTTTATGAAAGGGGCACTACTGGCGTTTAGAGGGTTCACAAGCGGGATGACATTAAAAACTCCCGCTTGGCTATCAGGACTAGGTTTGGATCTGGAAATTTCTGGTGATAAAATAAACAAGGCCCTTGACGATGCATTAAACGAAGACAAACCGTCTTTTTATATATCAAACAAAGATTTCAAGAAAAATTTTTGCAAGATCGAAGAGCTTATTTTGAAGAAATCCGACGCGCAAAAACTTTTGATATTTATTGATGATTTGGATAGATGTGAACCCGAAAATGTGCTCAATCTAATAACAGCTTTAAAGCTATTTTTTACCTATGGCGAAAACACGGTCTTTTTTTGCGGGATCGACAAAAATGCGGTTAAAAAAGCGGTAGGTACAAAATACCGAGATATAGTAAAGTCTGAAGAATACCTTGAGAAGGTTTTTGACATATCGTTTCATATGCCACAGATCATCTCGTTAAAAAAAATGCTGGAATCGCGTTTTAACGGGCAGACTAAACTTTCAGACGATAACTATGTCCCTTGCGCCGGAATAATCGAAGATTTCTTTCTATCAACTCGATTCAGTAATCCGAGGCACGTAAAAAAAGTGTTGAACAAATTTGAAATTATTAAAGATTTCAAGGAGTTAAGTGCAATTCCAAAGGAAACGAGGGATTATATACCAGACATAATTAGAAGTAATGGTGATGGAAATGTGTTTGAGACAATTTTCTGCTTATTCGCAATGATCCTTCACGAATTTTACAATGAAGATTTTTTAGAGCTGGAAAGTTATGAAGAAAAAATGCAAAAATATACTGAGCCTCTTTACAAAAATGCTCAGTCCCTGCCAACCTCGCCTGAACCATATACCTCGATAACATTACAGATTAGAGCTAATCTTTTAATAGATGATTGTAAAACGTTTTCATTAAAAAGCTTGCTAAGTAGGCGGCAAAGGAACAATATTAATCTTGATCCGTATTGTTTTACAAGATTTATTATTTTCTTCTCACATGGACATCCTGATTTGCTTAGGGTGTTTGATGATAATGAGATACATGCATATCAAAACTATTTTGTCGACAAAGAGTTCACTACCTTATTTTGTAAATTTTTAATAAAGCACAAAACTGACATCACAAATAATGCAACTGAATATCCCATTTGGAATCTTTTTGAGATGGTCAGATATTTGCTTTAGTTCGATTTTCAAAATAGAAGATTAGTAACTATCGACCAATAATTTTAGGGGGGTTAACTCGTTGGCGCTGCGCCAAAATTAGGCATTCCGAGTAATAATCATAATTTTGCGCTCAAATGCACGATATGATCAAAAAAATCTACCTAATAGTTCTTGTTTCCTTAATTGCCGTTTCAGCTTCACTCGCTCAGCCGCAGCAAAAACTAATCTTAACTGATACCGCCGGGATAAAACCGCTATCGGGCGGTATCAATGGCTTTAATACCATCGACGTACATTTTAATGGGTTTGCTTTTTTGGACGATCATGAATATGACGCGCTGATCCCCCTGCGGAAAACCATTTCGGGCACGCGTACGGAGTTCGACCTGGGTTATAATGTGGACACTTCAAACCATTTTGTGGTGGGTGTTAACCCGCTGCATGAGTTTGGCGGCGTGCCGTTTTATGTGCAGGTGAACCCGGTTGCCTACTATAGCTATACCGGCAAGCACTGGATGTACAACATGGGCGAATTTCCGAGAAACGACTACCTGCAGTATCCCCGTGCATTGCTGAACGACTCGGTGCAATATTACCGCCCTAACGTGGAGGGCGGTTTGCTGCGCAATACCAACAAGTTTGGTTACGAGACCGCCTGGATTGACTGGGTGAGCCGCCAAACGCCTACCCAGCGTAACGAGTTTATGGCAGGTGAATTGATAAAATTTACGCCTAACCCAGGTCATGCTTTCTACGTAACGCAATACCTGTTATTTATGCACAATGCGGGCACCAAAAGCGATACCGCCGGCCCGATCCACGACCAGGGCGGTTACCAGGTGCGTTTAGGTTTGGATTACAGCCACCGCACGGTTTTCGATTCCTTAAAATTTGAAGCGGGTTACATGTACACCGAAGTCCGGGTCAGATCTGAATTTAGCTGGCTCACATCGCAGGGCTTTGTGGCCAGCGTTTATATCAGTCGCAAGCGTTTCGCCATATTTGACGAGTTTTATAAAGGCCAGCCAAACCGTTTAACTTTTGGCGACCCCTTTTATTCAAAAACCATTTATAACCGGATGGACATTTTGTACACCGCGTTTATCGGCAAACATTTAAAGGGACAGTTTTTTATGGGTTTGCATCAGTCCCCTTCGCATTTATCGGACAGCGAGCCTGGGTTTCGCGTAGTCTACGATATCGGGCGGAAAGTGATCGCGAAGTTTAAGGACGATCAGTAAAAGCCCATTTTACTGACCTAATGATAGGGCTATTTATGGATGGTACAATGATAAATAGCCTAACTTTGCTTTGATGCCGGTTAAAAATAATATCCAATTACAATCTGTAATTACCTGTCCCTACTGCACCAACCAAAAAACGGAGATGATGCCCACCGATGCATGTCAATATTTTTATGAATGTGAAAACTGCCGCTCTATATTGAAACCGCTGGCCGGGGATTGCTGTGTGTTTTGCAGTTATGGAACGATTAAGTGTCCCCCGATGCAACAAGGGAATAGTTGCTGCTCAAAATGATCCTGAGTTGCAAGATGCCGTTTTAAAACCTCTTCGCTAATTTCGCGATACCGTTTAACCGCTTTACCCATGGGGCGATAATGTCTTACGCCGCGCTGCTCACTTTAACCCTCGATTTATAATACCACACCTTCACCGCATCAGTAGCAAAGAAGTAGAAGACTACAAAACCGATGATGGTGAGCACCGATGCCAGCGGCAGCGGCACAAAGGAGAACCAGGACTGAAACGTAGGAATATAGATGATGGCCAACGAGATGGCAAAGGCCAGAAAAAAGGAAATATTGAGCAGCGGCGGCGGCAATTTGGTTTTCCAGAAATGGCCGTTGTTGCGGATGGCATAAAATATAATGAGTGCCTGGTAAGTAAAAAACACGTAAAGGCTGGTTTGCAGCACGGGCGTGGCTTGCTTATGCACCAGCACAAAATACACCAGCTCAAAAATTGCAGTCGGTATGCCAAGCACAATGGATAGCATCATCAGCTCGCGGATGTTATGCTGTTCTGGCCGTACCACCTCATCGTCGTCAACTGAATCGGCCGAAACAGTGACCAGGGGGATATCGCCAAAAAGATTGTTCAATAACACTTGTACTGCCAAAATGGGCAGGGCCGTGGAGCACAGGTACATTACCGAAAGGGCGATAAACATGCCAAAATTATTGAGCATGGTGTAGCGAATGTATTTATTGATGTTTACAAAGATGGACCGCCCATATTTAACGCCATTGATAATCACTTCCAGGCTTTTGTTTAGCAGCACGATGTCGGCATTTTCCTTAGCAATATCAGTAGCCGAGTTTACGGCGATGGCTACATCGGCCAGCTTTAGCGCCGGGGCGTCGTTTATGCCGTCGCCCTGGTAGGCAACCACGTATTGTTTTTTTAGCGACTGAATGATACTGAACTTTTGCGTCGGCGATACCCTCGCAAAAACATTCGATTCCAAAACCGCTTTGTCGAATTCAGCCGGGGACATTTTTTCCAGCTCATCGCCAAGGCAAGCTGTACTTTCACCTTTTATCAAACCCACCTGCCGGCCTACATAACCCGCTACTTCGCGGCTATCGCCGGTTAAAATTTTTATTTTTATACCCAGCGTCTCTGCATGCGTGATGGTGGTTTTTGTACTTGGGCGCAACGGGTCCTCCAGGCTCACACATCCCAGGAACTCAAGCCCCCGTTCATTTTTTATAATATCGAAGCCCGGGCTGTAGTCGATCTTTTTATAAGCAACCGCCAGGTGATGCAAGCCTTCTGACCCTTCGCGGGCTATGGTATCAAGATATTCTGTTTTTTTGTCGCAGTTGGCAATGTTCAATAACATGTCGGGCGCACCGATAACCACCAGGTAGTAAAAATGGGTATTGGTATCCTCCAGCACAACCCGGCGCCGGCGGTCCTCCGGGTCGAATGGCACCTCCTGGCGGATGACCAGGCACTTCGCCTCCTGCTGCAGCGGTGCCGCAACGTACTTCAAAAAGGCATCGTCGTATGATCCCTGTGTCCTGCGCTTCCTGTTTTTGAGCGGCACAACCGTGGCATAAGCGAGTTTTTGGAACAACTTATCGTCACTCGCAACAATGCTGTGCACCGCCATTTTGTTCTCGGTAAGGGTGCCCGTTTTATCCGTACATAGTAAGTTTACATTGCCCAGGTCTTCCATCGCTGAGAGCCTTTTTACCACCACATTTTTTTTGGCCAGCTTTAAGGCGCCGCCCGAAAGTGTTACAGTAGTAATCACCGGCAGTACTTCGGGCACGGTTGAAACGGCCAGCGCTATGATAAATAGCAGTAGCTCGGTAACATTTGAAAACCCATGATTAAGGATTATTTTAGTTGTG
This sequence comes from Mucilaginibacter sp., assembly GCA_035656115.1. GTDB lineage: Bacteria > Bacteroidota > Bacteroidia > Sphingobacteriales > Sphingobacteriaceae > Mucilaginibacter. Next base: position 3,084 of record DASRTD010000123.1, on the reverse strand, counting down.
AACACCAGCGCCAGGCCGATCAGCACTACCCTGATCAAAAGGGCGCTGAAGGATTGCAGGGATTTTTCGTATTGGGTTTGTTTTTTTGTTTCGGTTGAAAGCGTGGCGATAGTACCCAACTCGGTTTCTTTTCCAGTGGCATAAACCACGCCTGTGCCGCCGCCTTTTTGCACAACGCTGCCTGTAAACAACATTGTTCCGTCGGTTACATCCGCGCCTCCTGCAGCCTGTTTGGTTACCGGCACCGATTCGCCCGTTAGCTGCGATTCATCAACCTGCAAATTGTCAGTTTCGAACAGCCTAACGTCCGCAGGGACAATATCGCCCTCGTGAATGTTGATGATATCCCCAGTGACGATTACGGACTCATCGAGCAGCAGCGTTTGGCCGTCCCTTTTCAGCCTCACCTGTTTGGTGATAAACTCCGATAATTTTTCGATGATCTTTTCTGATTTGTACTCCTGGTAAAAACCGAGCGAGGTATTAATGCTCAATATGATGAGGATGATAGTGCCGTCGGTATAATCTTTGATGCCAAATGACAGCGCACTCGCCACTACCAGCAAATAAACGAGCGAGCTTTTTAGCTGGCGCACAAGCACGTTAAATGCATTGGCCGTCTTTTTACCCAGCACGTTCGGGCCCTGCGCTAACAGCCGTTTTTCGGCCTCTTTTTGACTCAGCCCATTTGGCGAGGAGTTAAGGGCGGCAATCAGTTCGGTTTGGCTAAGATGAAGTGCGTCTTTTTTGTTCATAGGGGGGCGTCAATCGTCCTGCAAAAAAACGTCAGGCGCAGGATAAATTCACTCTAAAAGTACCTAATTCCGTCAAATATTTTTTGTGCGAAGGGAAAATTAATGAACGAGAGGAAATTGTTGTGCGCTTTTCCTTCGCGATGGATTTGAAACATTGAAGCCCGAGAGATAAAGATAGCCGCTTACTCCCTCCCACAGGGAGGGGTGCGGTTGTCTGAGCGTTGGCGGGGAGGGGTTTCGCCGCCATTTCAAGCCGAATGAAAGCCTGGAATGTTTGTTTACATAGTTCGCGAAACCCCTACCTCCCCTTCCCCAGGGAAGGAATCGCACAGGCCACTGCTTTTTGAAACGTTTCGAACACGCAAGATTTTAAACCCATCGCTGCTGTGTACGAAAATAGCATGCGCTCCCTTATTTAACCGTAAAGCTAACAATCCTGCTATTCTTACTTCCCGGAAACGGGTCGGTACGCAAAGAAAAAAGCAACTCATAGGTTCCCCTCGTTTGAGGGGCTTTTAAATTGAAGGTGAAATGTTTGCTTTCGCCCGGTTTAAGGCTGATCAGGTTAAAACTTTTATCCATTTGCTGGTTGCTGATCACATCGTTGCCCTTAAAAAAGCAAGCCTCTAAAAACAGTTTGTGGGAATAGCCGGAATCAGCAAAGCTGATCGGGAAGGAATAGGGGTTTGAAATGGAAAGATCAAAGCTCAATGGTTGCCCCGGCGCTGCCGTCATTTTTACCTGCGATGTTTCTATGTTCACTTTTTGGTATGTGCGCACATCGTTTATCCAGGCGCCATACCAGGTACCGGCTGGCAATTTTATCGAATCGGTCGACAGCCCCGGTATGTTGTAATAGGTTAAATAATAGATTTTTTTATGCTGCAAGCTGTCCTCCATCGGCCATATATCGAACTGCGTACGGCGGTAATAACGGGTATCATAGGCAAAACATTTCAGGCTGTTGGTATAGTAGTTGTATTTGGACGGGTTTTGAAAACCTTCTATCATCACCACATAACTGTTGCCGGCCTTTTGCTTAACCGCGTTGGTCCAGTCCTTAAAGCCGTAATAGCTTTTTAAGTGACCATAAGTTTTGGCGAAGCCGAGGCCGAGGATAATGATGACCCTTACGGCGACTATGATGCTGATGTTGACGGTGGCAAGCGGCGCGAGCCACCTAGGTCGGCCCCCGCTTTGTTTAATGGCAATAAGCGTGAGCATCACCATGGGCGCGAAGAGCACGAAGGTCCACTGCGGCTGCACTTCGTTTTTTATACTGCTGATAAAAAAGAAGACAAACGTACCGATGCAATTAACAAGCAGGCAGCGGATAAATGGATCTTTTACCTTTACGCTGAACGCCTTATAGAAGAAAAACCAGCCCACCAGCGGCCCTGCCATCAACAGTTGCGCCGGAAAATAGGAAAGGCTGTTGATAAAGTTGTATTTGTCGCCGGAACGCTCGAACAGGTGATAATTGACCGAAGGATAACCGTGATTCACCTGCCATAAAATATGGGGCAGGTAGAGCAGCGCCGCCAGGATAGCAATGCCCCAAAAGCTGCGTCGCGTAAGTAATTTTAAGTTTGCCAGTATAGTAAAGCCGACTACTAAAACCGCATTGTATTTGCTATAGAACAGGCAGGCAACTATTACCGCCAGTATGATCGCCAGGCCGACCTTATCGTTTTCGAGGTAGCGCTGGTAGAAGTAATAAAAAAGCGCAGTGAACAGGAACAACGGCGCATCGGGCGTAGTGGTAAAACCGTAAATATGGAAAATGAATATGCTGGAAACCACCAGGGCAAAGGCCAGTGCGTCGACCGCATATTTTTTTAGGGTGAGCCAAAGCAGCCAGATAGAAAAGGTGCTGGAAAAAACCGTCAGCAGGCGCAGGCCGAATTCGTTGTGCATGAGCCCGTCACCAATGCGGATAAAAACGGCCACCATCGGCGGGTGATCGAAATAGCCCCAGTCGAGGTAGCGGGAGTACATCCAGTAATAGGCTTCGTCGCCCTGCAGCTCCAGGGTGCAGGCCTGGATGATGTTTAACACCGTCCAGATGAGCAAAAACCACAATATAATTTTGTTATTGCGCGGAGTGGTGCTTGTGTTGACGTAGCCTTGCATGCGTAAGATGCGGTAAAGTTAAGATAAATGCGGGAGGGTGGCGACAATAAACGCTGAAGCCCAGGGAAATCGCGTTTAAACATTCCGGCATTTAATTTTTCGTTTAAAATGAATCTATTGTAATTTAATAAAGAAAATTCTTGACAAAAGCAAGCAAACTAAAGGAAAAATTACTGTCCCAGGTGTCCCAGGTGTA
>DASRTD010000122.1:0-14039 GCA_035656115.1 Mucilaginibacter sp. | reverse complement strand
TGTGCTGGGTTTAAACCAGGACCGTGCAGACGTGATTATTCCGGCCTGCGAGATTTATATGACCGTAATGAAAGCCGCAAACATCAAAAATATTTATGTGCCAACGGTCGGTTTGGTGGATGGCATCATACAAACTTTAATCGAGAAACACTATTCGAAGTGAGTTAAATTTATTTTAACAAATTATTTAAAAATTAAAAAAACTGTTCTTATATTTGTAGTGCCCTCTCAAAGGGCATGTTTTTCATAGGTAGATGTAGGGTCGAGTACTTGTTATTCGACCCTTTTTTATGCACATCAATTTAACTGGCGATTATTTATGGATTCGGAGCGGAAGAAAAAGATCGTTATTGCCGTTACCGGCGCCAGCGGCTCAGTTTACGCTAAATTATTACTGGATAAGTTACAGCAACTGAGCGCGCAAATTAGCGAGGTTGGCGTGGTGATGTCCGACAATGCCAAACAGGTTTGGAAGCTCGAACTGGGCAACCAGGATTATGCAAATTATCCCTTTAAATTCTACGCCAAAACAGATTTCATGGCGCCGTTTGCCTCGGGATCAGCGCGTTTCGATACCATGGTGATCGTTCCCTGCTCCATGGGTACACTGGGAAGAATAGCTGCCGGTACTTCGGACGATCTGATTGCCCGCGCCGCTGATGTTATCCTCAAAGAACGCCGCAAGCTCATCCTCGTTCCCCGCGATATGCCCTTTAACCTTATCCATATCCGAAATATGGAAACAATTACGCTGGCGGGCGGGATTATCTGCCCGGCGATACCTTCGTATTACAGCAAGCCAAAAACAATTGAAGATTTGGCGATGACAGTGGTGAACAGGGTGGTTGATTTGATAGGTTTGGAGAATGATAGCTATCACTGGGGGGAGTCGTGAACGTAGTCTTCCTTGGGGATTGAATTTTTTGTTTTGATAATTACCTTTCTCTTACCGCTTTTCAATAGGTGCACCTTACCGACAAAAGTATTAATGCTGTCTATTGCATTTAGTTTTTCATAAAGTAAATCGCCAGAAACACGCACACCATTTATTCGCACCTCGCATCGGTTATTCAAAATTTCAGGTGACAAGGAAGAAATATCACGCCAGAATGCTCTATCTGATTTTTTAGACAATCTTTTAAATTTTTGTAGTATAAAACCTTTTGTAAAAATCACTTCGTCATATTTACCATTCGGATGTTTCTCGACGTAACCATCACCAATTTGAGCTGTATCAACTAACGAATGTTTAGATTTTTTGCCGTCAATATAAACTGGCCATTCTGAATCCATTTTGGTTTCAAACTCATTATAAGCACCTTTTTCATGTTCGTACTCTATCAGAATGTCATTTTTGAGAGTTGGTTTTAAATTCCTAAAGTGCCAGTTTACAATGCTGTGATTAATTTTATGGAACGGATCGGGAGAAATTTTTAGTACCTGGTCTGGGGGAATGCTGCCAAAATCAACCATTACTTTCGCGTCCTGAATCACGCCTTTCCAGCCGGCGCCGGTACTCAACAGGTAATTAAAATACATATTAGACTTGGTGAAGCCATTTGGCAAAACATATTTCACGATGATCGTCAGATATTCATTCGCTCTGAAATGCATTTTCCATAAATACCAGGGTCTTTTTAAGTTATCATAATTTCGGAGTGCGTCATACATATGCTGGTCATATTTATTGTACTGATTTTTTTCAGTAAGCATTTTCTTTAGGCTGTCGGGAATATAAGTGTCCTTTTTATTTATCGCTTTGCCGTTTATCATCACTTCAAACTTATTTTGATCGATCGGACTAACTTGATCATTTGCCCACATATAATAATTCATAACAGGAAATCCTACCTCTAGGTCGCTCTGTTTGCCCAGGTTATGCATATAGAATGTGCAAGTTACATAGGAGCTGTCCAATGTCAGTTTTGCGTTCACGATCTCCGAGACCATTTGGATATTGACCGGATGAGTGGGGATTATGCCTTTGGCAATAGTCGGATCAGGGGCAATGTCCGCAAACAAATAGTTATTGATACTCAAAAAAATAAAGGAAAACAGGTATATCGCTCGTTTCATTTGGATGGCAAAGGCAAGCTTCTAAGTTATAGATTTCCCGGTAACTTCTCCAAAAAACATTTTGGTCACCTTTCCCGACTTTCTTACTAAATCCTACAAATCCGAAATCGAAATTCCGAAATCCGAAATAAATTCCGACCTTTGCGCCCGTCAAAATGAGCAGGAAGGTCGCTTTTTATACTTTGGGTTGTAAGCTGAATTATTCGGAGACCTCTGCTATTGGCCGCTTGTTTAACCAGGCTGGCTATCAAACGGTGGACTTTAGCGATACACCTGACGTTTTTGTCATCAACACCTGTTCAGTTACCGATCATGCAGATAAAAAGTGCCGCAAGGTAGTTAAGGAAGCATTGAAAATATCGCCTAACGCTTACGTCACCATTGTGGGCTGTTATGCACAGCTAAAACCGAAAGAGATAGCTGAAATACCCGGCGTGGATATGGTTTTAGGCGCTGCGGAGAAATTTCAGATCGTTGATCACATTACTGATCTGACGAAAAATCCTAAAACGTTAATTTACAACCAGCCGGTGAGCGAGGCCAATGAGTTTATCCCGGCCTGGTCGTTTGGCGACCGTACCCGCACTTTTTTGAAGGTGCAGGACGGCTGCGACTACAGCTGCAGTTTTTGCACCATCCCGCTGGCGCGTGGCGGCAGCCGCAGCGATACGATTGAACATGCGGTTCAACAAGCGCGCGAAATAGGTGCTTCGGGTGTTAAAGAGATCGTATTAACCGGGGTCAACCTGGGCGATTTCGGCATCCGTAACGGTCAACGCGAGGACCGGTTTTTCGACCTCGTAAAAGCGCTCGCTGACGTGGAGGAGATCGACCGCATACGCATATCATCCATCGAGCCCAATTTATTGACTGATGATATTATCGAATTTGTAGCACGGTCAAAGCGGTTTATGCCGCATTTTCATATTCCGTTGCAATCCGGCTCGGATAAAATACTGGGCCTGATGCGCCGCCGGTATAAAAAAGAATTGTATGCCAATCGCGTAGCTAAAATAAAGGAATTGATGCCCGATTGCTGTATTGGCGTGGATGTGATCGTCGGTTTCCCCGGTGAAACGCGCGAGGATTTTATCGATACCTATAACTTTTTAAACGAGCTTGACATTTCATACCTGCATGTTTTCACTTATTCGGAAAGGGAAAATACCCTTGCGGCGGAGATGAAAGGCGCAGTTCCCGGTTCAACCCGTGCCGACCGCAGTAAAATGCTGCACATTTTGTCGGATAAAAAACGCAGGGCATTTTACGAAAGCCAGTTGGGCAAAAGCGAAGACGTATTATTCGAGAGCGATATAAAAGACGGCTTTATGCACGGCTTTACCCGCAACTATGTAAAAGTGAGGACGAAATTTGACCCGGTACTGGTAAACGAACGGAAGACTGTTTTATTAACAGAAATTTCACCGGATGGTGATGTCGAAATAGCCGAAAGCGAAGAAATATTTGCTCATTAAGCCCTATATTGCGCCAAATTTATAACCCATGTTCCCAAATGTAGCCTATCTTGTCCAGTATCTTACGGGGCTGAATATTCCTTTTCTCCAAATATTTCAAACATTCGGTTTTTTTGTGGCGATTGCTTTTGTAGGAGGGTATTGGTCGTTTGTGACAGAATTTAAGCGGAAGGAGAAATTGGGCAATGTGCATGCCTTCAAAAAAACGATCATTGTAGGCAAAAAGATAAGCCAGGGAGAGTTGCTGGCCAACGCCGCGTTTGGTTTTATATTAGGGTATAAACTGGTTGATGCAGTGCTCAACTTTCACACACTGCTGAATGATACACAAGGGTTTATCCTGTCGTCAAGGGGCAATTTTATCGGCGGCATTATCTTCGCGGCCGCATTTGCCTGCTGGGCATGGTACGAAAACAAAAAGCAGGTATTGCCCGAGCCAAAAGAACAACAGGTAACTGTTCATCCTTATGAGTTGATGGGTTCTATTTTGCTTTGGGCGGCGATATTGGGCTTTGCAGGCGCCAAAATATTTAATGCGCTGGAGAACTGGGACGAATTTATGCGGGACCCTGTGGGTATGCTGATCGGGTTTAGCGGGCTAACGTTTTTTGGCGGCCTTATCTTCGGAGCAGCGGCGGTTCTTTATATCGCCAAAAAAAACAATATTCCCTTATGGGATATGTGCGATATAGGAGCGCCAGGTATGATGCTGGCTTACGGCATCGGCCGGATCGGTTGCCATATGTCGGGCGACGGCGACTGGGGAATAAACAACAGCGCCCCTAAACCGCATTGGTTCAGTTGGGCGCCCGACTGGATGTGGTCGTTCAAATTTCCGCACAATGTTAACGATGTTGACCAGGTAATGCCGGGATTTTCAAAAATAGCCATGGTAAACGGCCGGTACGTTGAAACCTGTAAATATTGTCACGAGTTGACCATAGGCGTTTTCCCGACTTCTTTTTACGAAGCGGTGGCGTGTATTTTACTCTTCGTGTTTTTATGGAGCATCCGGAACAAGCTTAAAACGCCGGGCTTGTTATTTGGTGTTTACCTTTTATTGGTAGGTGCGGAGCGTTTTTTCGTCGAATTGATACGTGTAAATACACGTTATCATGTATTTGGCATCAGTTTCACCCAGGCCGAGCTGATCTCATCCCTGTTATTTTTAGGCGGTGTAATTGTTTGTTATTTACGTATGAATAAGAAAGTGGCGAAGGTGCAGCATGGATAACGGCGCCTTTGGTGAAAAACTATTTAAAAACCAGGTGCTAAGGTTCGTGCTCTCTGCTGGCGCCGGCTTCCTGGTGGATATGTTTTCGTTTTACCTGTTTTATCACAACATACTCACCCAAAAACGTTATCATGTTATTTTTGTGGATATCCGTAATTACTGGGTGTCTTTTTCCATTTCGTTCTTCCTGGGCGTATTGGTAAATTTCCTGATCACGCGCTATTTTGTGTTCAATGAATCTACGTCATCCTTTGTAAAACAATTCACAAGGTTCGTTTCAGTTGCAGTATTAGGGTATTTTGCCAACCTGGCGGTATTAACAATTTTTGTTGAGGACCTTCATTTTTATCCGCCTATTGCCCGCGTAACGGCTGCACTCAGCCTGTTTTTTGCAAGTTTTTTTGTGCACAAGTTTTTTTCGTTCAGCCTGGCTTTAAGGCATCACTCGCCAGGGAAAGTAAAGCGATAGACAAGAATTTATTTACACTAATTTTCACGAATGCCCATTTATTTCATTCGTGTCCAATCGTTCTAATCGATGTAAATTCGTACTTATTCATATTTATTCATAAAAATTCGTGTTCATATCAAATCTAACCAAACAGGTCATTGAGGTTGCCAAAGAAGCGGGGGCTTTTATCAGGGAACAACGCAAAACCTTCAGCGCTGATAAAATAGAGATAAAGGGCTTAAATGACCTGGTTTCCTATGTTGACAAGACTGCGGAGCAAATGATCGTCGCGGCCCTGGAAAAGCTTTTACCGGAGGCGGGTTTTATTACGGAAGAAAAAACCATCAGCCTCACCGGCGAACGGTATAACTGGATCATCGACCCGCTCGATGGTACCACTAATTTTATCCATGGTTTACCGGTTTACTCGGTAAGCATTGCATTACAGGACTATGATGAGTTGGTAATAGGCGTGGTATATGAAATTAACCAGGATGAGTGCTTTTATGCCTGGAAAGACTCGCCGGCGTATTTAAACGGGAATGAAATAAAAGTTAGTGTTGCTGATGCGATCAACAAAAGCTTATTGGCAACCGGTTTCCCGTATTATGATTTTACCAAACAGCCCGCTTATATCGGTTTGTTTACCGAATTGATGAAAAGCTGCCATGGCCTGCGCCGCTTAGGCTCCGCCGCTGTCGACCTGGCCTATACCGCCTGCGGGCGTTTTGATGCTTATTATGAATACAATTTAAATGCCTGGGATGTGGCAGCGGGAATACTGATAGTACGGCAGGCCGGGGGTGACGTAGTAAACTTTAAAGGCGGCGGGGAAGTTTTGAATACGAGGGAGCTGTTGGCAACCAACGGCAAACTAACAAAGGAAATGCTGGCGACTATTCAGAAATTCTTTTGATTTCACCGATTATTGTTTGATTTCACCGATTTTTTTACAGTTTACGAAGATAATCGGTGAAATCATTTTAAAAAATCGGTGTAATCCCCCAAATTACATGGCTTCCGATACCACTTCGGTAACCTCGGGAACCATTCTTTTCAATAAGTTTTCGATGCCCGCCTTCAGGGTAACTGTTGACGAAGGGCATCCGCTGCACGAGCCGCGCAACTCTACGGTTACCTTACCCTCTTCGTATGATTTATAAGCAATCGCGCCACCGTCCTGTTCAACAGCCGGGCGAACGTAATCGTTCAATATCTGCTGTATTTTTACCTCGATATCGGTTCCTTCAAAGTCAAGGTTTTCGATGTGCTCTTCTACCTTTACCTTTAATTCCGACTCAACTGCGCCCTTCACAAACTCTTTCAGTATCGGCAAAATATCTTCCCAGCTGTCCCCATCAAATTTGGTGACGGTAACAAAATTGCTGGCAAAAAACACACCGTTAACAAACGAAAATTTATAAAGCTCCTTTGCGAAAGGCGAGCTCTCGGCGCTCTCCCTTGTGGCATAATCAACGCTGCCATTGATCAGCAACTTGTTCACGATGAACTTCATGGTTGCCGGGTTTGGGGTCGATTCGGTATATACGTTGATATTCATTTTATCGCTCGTTGTTATTTAAGCAAACAAATTTAGGCATGATTTTGATTTAAAGGGCCATATTAATTTGTTATGACCCATGAATGACGTTACGAGGTGAAAGGTAAAAGGTTTTAAACGTTCACCAATCTTGCCTTTCACCTTTCACCTTTCGCCTTTTACCTCAAATACCCGTATAATTCAACGGCGTAATGCCCTTGATCTCTTCCTTTACCTCCGCTGGAACATTTAGCCCGTCAACAAAGGCGGCAATTGTCTCTCCATTTACCTGGCTGTTGGTCCTGGTAAGCTCCATTAATGCTTCGTACGGGTTTGGATAGCCCTCTCTGCGCAGGATAGTTTGTATCGCTTCGGCAACAACCGCCCAATTGGCCTCAAGGTGCGCATTGATCGCGTCAGCATTCAGCAGCAGTTTGTTCAATCCTTTTACGGTAGATTTAATGGCAATGAGCGTATGCGCCATCGGTACGCCAATGTTTCGCAATACAGTCGAGTCCGTAAGGTCACGCTGCAGCCTGGATACCGGCAGCTTGGCCGAAAAATGTTCAAATAAGGCGTTGGCAATGCCGAGGTTACCCTCTGAGTTCTCAAAATCAATTGGATTAACTTTATGCGGCATGGCAGACGAACCAATCTCGCCTGCTTTGATCTGCTGCTTAAAATAATTCATGCCGATATAGGCCCAGATGTCCCGGTCCAGGTCGATCAGGATGGTATTAATCCTTTTCAGCGCATCGCATTGGGCAGCAAAATTGTCGTAGTGTTCAATTTGTGTAGTAAACTGGGAGCGGTTCAACCCCAAAATGTCGTTCACAAAATGGTTGCCGAACGCTTTCCAATCAATTTGTGGATAAGCCACATTGTGGGCATTGAAGTTACCTGTTGCGCCACCGAATTTAGCAGCATAGGGTACTTTTTCCAATTGCCGCAGCTGGCCGTCCAAGCGCTCCACAAAAACCATTATTTCCTTACCCAAGCGACTAGGTGACGCGGGCTGACCGTGCGTATGTGCCAGCATCGGAACATCTTTCCAGTCATCGACAAATTTCATTAGCAAATCAATCAGTTCCCCAAGTGCGGGGTAATAAGTTCCGATAAGCGCTTCCTTAAACGAGTAGGGGATAGCGGTGTTGTTAATATCCTGCGAAGTAAGGCCGAAATGGATAAACTCCTTGTAAGCATCCAGCCCCAGCTTATCAAATTCCTTTTTGATAAAGTACTCGACGGCTTTAACGTCATGATTGGTGATCTTTTCTATATCCTTTATGCTTTGGGCATCTTCTTCGCTAAAATTTTTATAGATATCGCGTAACTTTTCTGTCGCATTTTTATCAAAAGATCGTAATTGAGGCAAAGGATGGTCGCACAAAGCAATGAAGTACTCAATTTCAACAAACACCCGGTATTTGATCAATGCAAATTCGGAAAAGTACGCGGCCAGGTGTGCAGTGGTATTTCGGTAGCGGCCATCAATGGGTGAGATTGCTGAAAGCGGAGTAAGTATCATCCGGTGTTGTATTTTTTGCAAAGGTACGCAATTTAAGCAACAGATCGAAACGTCTGCTGTCCGCGGGAATCAAGTGAATGATGGCGCAAATTGCCCCATATATTGTCATTATCCGCACCTGCAGGTTTAAAAAAGTCAAAATAAATTTGCCCCGAGTAATTCAAATGTCAGGGGAAAGTAAATTGCTCAGGAAACTTTGTAATCTAAAAATGTTTCCATAGTTTTGACCCGAAAAGTCAATGAGTCAAATAGAGCGTATAGTATTGGGGAGCGAGGAACTGTTTTTAAAAGCAGGGATAAAGAGTGTTACGATGGACGATATCGCGCGTCACCTTGGGATGTCGAAAAAAACTATCTACCAGTTTTTTAAGGATAAAAGCGAGCTGGTTACGGCCTTGGTAAAGAAAAAACTGAAGGACGATGAGGAGCAGATGAACGAGATCATCAACAAGGCGGGTAATGTGATGGAGGAGATGATCAATATGATGAAGTGCTCGGAAGAGATATTTTCAAGGATCAACCCGATCGTGATACACGACCTGCAGAAATATCACCCGGATGCGTGGAAGGAGTTTCAGAACTTTAAAAACAAGTTTGTGATCGAAAAAATGGAACAGCTGTTAACAAAAGGGATCAACCAGGGGTATATCAGGCCACAGATCGATGTAAAGATCATCGCCAGGATGCATGTGAATATGATGGAGATGGGCTTTAATCCTTCGATATTCCCGCTTGCGGAATTTAATACCTGGAAGGTGCAGCAACAATTTTTGGAGCACTTTAACTACGGGATATGTACGCTAAAGGGCATTAAATTGCTCAACCAGTATAAAAATATAATTGAAGAATAAGACTGCTGACATAGGGCTGTCACGCGCGGAGATTTATTTTGAGGCAAATGTCCAATTCAGCATAAAAAAAATGTTATACGAACGAATCACAACTATAAAATGAAACATATACTAATAATAGCTTCTTTACTGTTTGCGATCGGCCTGAACGGCTACGCGCAGCAGGACACGAGTAAAAACCAAACTTATAATTTTTCGGTGGCGGAATGTATTGTCTATGCCTATCAGCACCAGCATGACGTGAAAAATGCTAATCTTGATGTTGAAAGCGCCGGATATCATGTGAAGGAAATAATCGGGCAGGGTTATCCGCAAATTAATGTTACTGCTTCGTTTACAGATTATGTTAAATCACCTGTTATTGTGTTAAGTCCTACGACAAAATTTCCCATATATCAACCATATAATTCAAGTTTTGGGCCCAATTTTACCCAAATTATTTTTGACCCCAGCTATTTGGTTGGATTACAGGGACGTAAAACATATAAGCAGCTTTATGATCGCAGCTATACCCGCACAAAAATCGAAACAAATGTAAACGTAACAAAGGCTTATTACCAGGTTTTGGTAAGTGTGGAACAATTGAAATTGATTGAGGCGAATATTAGCGAGCTAAAGCAGCAGTTGGATGAAACTGTGGCCCGAAATAAGCAGGGCTTTGTTGAAAAAATTGACGTTCAGCGTTTGACAGTTCAATATAACTCATTAATAACTAACCGCGAAAATACCATTAGGTTATTGGCTTTAAATTACGAGCTATTAAAGTTTCAGATGGGCATGCCAATTGAAAAGGATTTGACGCTTAAAGATAAATTGGAAGACATTCAACTGGACGCCGGCGTTGCTGCAGCTGTTAATGATACCGCTGTTTATCGGAACCGCATTGAATATGGTTTGCTGGAAACCCAGAACAAACTGGATCAATATGATTTGAAACTCAAAAAAGGGCAGTTTTTACCTAAATTGACAGCAAACGGAAGCTATTCGCCAGCCTACCTAAGTACTACAATAGGATCGCTGTACAACACTCAATATCCTTCAGCGTTTATAGGCCTTAACTTAACTGTGCCTATTTTTTCAGGCTGGCAACATGTTAATCAATATAAGGAATCAAAAATAAACCTGATGAAATCTCAGAACGACTTATCAGATATGAAAAATACGATCAACCTCCAGGTTGAACAGGCACGTATTTCATATATTAATGGATTGCAAACTTTGAATGACCAGAAAAAGAACATGGCGCTGGCAGAGGAGGTCCTTCGCGTGACTAAAATTAAATATGAACAGGGCGTCGGATCAAGTATTGAAGTTACCCAGGCACAAACCGACGTTGAGCAGGCAGACAATACCTATATCCAGGGCCTTTACGATGCATTAGTCAGCAAGGTAGACCTGGACAAAGCATATGGACGAATTCAATAAACAGGCTTAAACAATAACCAACATAAAAAAATGAAAAAATTAATATATCTCTCGGCGATAATAATACTGGCTGCTTGCAACAAGCCAAAGGATAAGGCAACCGAACTTGCCGACATGATAAAGGAGCGGTCGGCGCTTGATGCCAAAATAGATTCTTTGCAAAAAAAACTTGGCAAAAAGGATTCAGTGAAATCCATCGATGTGAGCACCGTGACCGCAGAACCGGGCAATTTTACAAATTATGTCGACCTTCAGGGCCATATCGACGCAAAAGATAACGTGATAGCTTATCCGCAGGCTGCGGCCGTTATTACCGCTATTTATGTAAAGGCCGGCGAACACGTTAAAAAGGGCCAAATCCTGGTGCAATTAAACAATAGTGTTTTAACAGAGCAAATTGCGCAGGCACAAACACAGGTATCGCTTAACCAAACGGTTTTCCAGCGCCAAAAGAACTTGTGGGATCAAAAGATTGGTACCGAAGTGCAATACCTGCAGGCTAAGAGCAACTATGAAGCTTCGCAAAAGCAAGTGGATGGCTTAAAGCAACAATCGGACATGTACCGTATCATATCACCCATCAGCGGCACGGTAGACCAGATGGATCTTAAACTGGGCCAGGCGGCATCGCCGGGAGCAACAGGTATAAGGATCGTCAATACGGATAATCTGAAGGTTAAAGCCGATGTGCCGGAATCATACGCAACCGATATAAACCAGGGCGACAATGTGAAGGTGGTTATTCCTGATGCCAATGATTCGCTAATGCTTAAAGTTACCTTTGCGGCAAAAGTGATCGATCCGGGCTCACGAAGCTTTGGCATTGAAATTCAACTGCCGCCAAACAAGGCGCTTCGGCCTAATATGACCGCGACCATTCGCGTAGCGGATTATTCAAAAAAGAATTCACTAACAGTACCATTAAAGGCTATCCAGCACTCAGATACCAGTACATTTGTGTTTATAAATCAAAATGGTATCGCCAAAAGGCAGCCGGTTAAAATAGGGAATACTTACGGGGGAAAATCGGAGATATTGACTGGCATAGTGGCTGGTGAACAGGTGGTTACCGAAGGCGCGAGCGATATTGAAGACGGCGACAAGCTAAGGGTACTGAACTCAGCTAATTAATCATTCAAAACGAATTTGACATGAAAGACCAGGAAAAAGAATTTGGGCCCTCCAGTTGGGCGATCAATAACAAAACGGCAGTATACGGGTTCATATTTATGATAGTACTGCTGGGTTTGCTGAGCTATATGCGGCTGCCAAAAGAAAACTTTCCGGATATTGCCCAGTCGAAAGTTTTCATCACCACCGCATATAACGGGCAGTCACCGCAGAACATCGAAGTATTGGTTACCAAACAGCTCGAAAAACAGTTAAAGTCGTTAAAAGGCCTTAAAAAGGTCACTTCGAACACGCAGCAAAACGTGTCGATCATTACGGCTGAGTTTAATGCCAATGTCGACATCAGGAATGCGAAGCAGGACGTTAAAGATGCCGTTGACAAGGCTAAACAGGACCTTCCAAAAAATGATAACAATTTGCAGGAGTCTGTTATCTCGGATATCGACGTTGCCGACCTGCCGATTTTGTACATCAATATATCCGGCAACTATAGTCTCAAAAAATTAAAGGAATACGCCGATAATTTGAAGGATGACATAGAGGCCATGAAGGAAATTTCCAAAGTGGACGAAGTAGGTGCATTAACTCCAAATATCCAGATAAACATGGATATCGATAAAATGACGGCGGCACAGGTTAGCTATAACGACATCATCCAGGCAATAGGCAACGAAAACGTAATTTCCAGCGCCGGTACTGTAAAAAGCGACGGTATGCAGCGCACCATCGACGTGAAAGAAGATTTTAAAAGCGCTGATGAAGTTGCTGCGTTGGTGATCAGAAATCCGCAGGGAAGAGCCGTTTATTTGAGGGATATTGCTGAAATAAAGGATGGTTTCCAGGACCAGATAAGTTATGCACGTTTAAAAACGCCTAACAATCCCAACTTTAAAAATGTAATTACGCTGAACGTTGCCAAAAGGTCAGGTGAAAACCTAATCGAGGCTTCAGATAAAATTTATGCGCTGATCAAACAAAAACAAGCAACTGTTTTCCCGAAAGGTTTGGATATTACGGCAACCGGCGACCAATCTGATAAAACCCGTTCAACGCTGAACGACCTGATCAATACCATCGTGATCGGTTTTATATTGGTAACCATTATCCTGATGTTCTTTATGGGCAGTACCAACGCCATATTCGTGGCGCTGTCCGTGCCGCTTTCCTGTTTTATCGCGTTCATGCTCATGCCGGCCATCGGGTTTACGCTGAATATGATCGTGCTTTTCTCCTTCCTTCTTGCCTTGGGCATTGTGGTGGATGACGCGATCGTGGTAATTGAAAACACGCACCGCATTTTTGCCAATGGCGCCGTTCCCATTAAAAAGGCTGCAAAAATGGCTGCCGGTGAGGTTTTTTTACCAGTATTTTCGGGAACCATGACAACCCTAGCCCCCTTTATTCCGCTGGCCTTCTGGAACAGCCTCATCGGGCACTTTATGTTCTTCCTGCCCATTACGCTCATCATCACCCTGCTGGCTTCATTGGTAGTGGCTTATATCATGAATCCTGTTTTTGCGGTTGACTTTATGAAGCCGCACTACGAAGGGGAGCATGACCATCCCAGGTTTGACCGTAAGGTGCGCCGTGCCCTGATCTTTTTGGCGATCGCCGCCGTTTTGGGTTATTTAATGAATGTGGGCGTAGGTAATTTTGTGGTATTCGCCGCTGTTCTTTATTTGATCAATCATTTCTTGCTGCTGCGGATCATCGACAAGTTTCAAAAGAATCTATGGCCGCGCTTTCAGCATTGGTATGCACGCAGGCTGGAGTGGTCTGTGCAACGCCCATGGTGGGTATTGTTCAGCGTTGTTGTTTTGTTCTTTTTCACTATCGTTTTCACATTTGTGAGGAGCCCCAAGGTGGTGTTTTTTCCTTCTGCTGACCCTAACTTTGTTTATGTTTATGTCACCATGCCTATCGGTACCGACCAGGCCTATACTAACCAGGTTGTTTCAGACCTTGAAAAGAAAGTGGCGAAAATAGTTGAACCTGACAAAGACGTAGTATCTTCTATAATTTCAAATGTGTCGGTCGGGGTAACTGACCCACAGGACGAGGACCAGGGAACTTATTACAATAAAGGCAAAATAACTGTCGCGTTTGTCGAATTTGGCAAAAGAAATGGCAAGGATACGAAGGCCATTATGACCAGGATCCGTAATTCGGTGCAGGGAGTTCCCGGGGCGCAAATTGCCGTAGCACAGGAAAACGCAGGCCCACCGGTTCAAAAAGATATCGACATTGAAATAGCCGGCGACAATATGGATACGCTGGTAAGAACTGCCGACAATCTGAAAAAGTATATCAACCATCAAAATATAGGTG
>DASRTD010000121.1:0-13399 GCA_035656115.1 Mucilaginibacter sp. | reverse complement strand
GACTATGGCCTGAGCAAGGGATATTCTGATGTTACCCTCGCGCTTGGTGAAGCTTTTTAAAACAAAGGGTTGGGTCAGCAATTTTCTATTCCTCGTATTTCCCTTGCTTAAAATCGTTCATAAATTCCTGGTAATCAATTTTTACCTGCCCTGCATATTGCTGTGCGTAGTTTAAAATGGCACGGCGCCATTGCTTATCCAATCCAAAGGAGATCAGTTCATCTGCTATGGCCGAACCCTGCCTGCCGCCGCTCCGCAGTTGGGCAGACGCAGTGAGCCCGGCCATATCGGCAACAACTTTTTCTATTGCTTCATAGTTATCCCGCAGGGCTTCAAAGTTGATTTTGTCGGCAATGGGCTGCATTTGTTTGACAACGTAGGGCTGGTTCTTAAAATTTACACCGCTCAACAAAGCAGGCGACACGTTTTGCATGCGCTGTTGTATGGCGATCACGCGCGCAGCTTCCGAGGTAAATTCCGGCTGCTTTACGGTTACATACGGTTTAAGCGATGACGGCAGTGCCTGTTTCATGTCGAGAAACAAATATTTGTTCTTTATATCAGTCCTTTTTAGCAAAAACAAATACCTTTCCACGCCGATGCTGCCGGTACCCGCCAGCCTGAAAGCGCAATCCAATACTTTATAAGTGTGTTTGAATACCTCAACTTTCAGGATAAGGCCGGCGGCGTAATCTATCAGTTCTTTTTTTAACCCCTCATCGAGCGGCAAATGCCGTTCGTCAAGCACTAGTTTTACAAATCTTCCTTTTTTTGCAATCGCGAGGCGTTTGAGCACCTCTTTTTGCTTTCTTTTCCTCACCGTATCCAAAAATTGCAGCACCACACCCCGCGCTGTACGCGGGTCGACGATCAGGGCCTTTCCTTTTGCTAAAACGGCACTATAGGTATCGAGGAAAAGTTGTACCGTTTTTACCGCATCGGCTTTTTTTAGCCCGAGGTTATCCAGCGCGACAAAAATACTGGTTGCCATCCGCGACACCTCCCACAATGCCGGGGCAAGCATCGCCTCATCAAAATCGTTCAAATCGAAATACTCCTGCAGGTCGTCGCCTTTAAAGCTGCCGAAATTTTCCAGGTGCAGATCGCCGCATACCCACGTGAGCGGTGATGCCGGTATCGGCGCCGCCTCCGACAGGTCTTCATAAAACAAATGGCAGGTGCCGCGGTAAAAGCTGAATGCATTTAAGGCCATCGCTTTGTATTTGAGCTGCAGCATTTCCGGCAGGCGGCCCTTGTTGAATTCGGTTATTCGTTCGTAAATGGAAGACATAGAGGTAGTTGATTTGGTTGATTAAGTTGATTGTGTTGACTAAGTTAAAAAAATATTAACTGAGTGTAAATAAAAATTATCCATGGCCGATAGTTCATAGTCACTGTGTATCACCGTCGCCGCCACGCCCATCGCCTGGACCATGGACTATCGACCATGGACTAAAAAAAAACCTACTTCACCCCCAATTCCTTCAACTCCCGGTCAATCCTTTCATTCCATTGCGCCTGTGCATACCGGTCGAGGCCGTGACTGGTTTCTGCGTCATATTTTTCCTGCAGCGTATCCATCTGCCGGTAGGCATCCAGGTAATCTACGTTAATGAACCCATCGTAATTTCCGACCGGCAGATTTTCCGCTTTTATTTTTTGAATAAGGTGCATGCCGGCAATTTTGGCAAGGTCGAAATGGCGCTGTTCATGGTTAAGGGTATAGGCATCGCCACGAACGCCTTCTTTGGCCCAGCAGGCGCTTTTGGGCAGGGACACTTTTATTTGGAGGTTTACGCGGATAATTCCCTCCTTTATTTCGGCCCGCTCATTAAAGCCTATGCCCGGCGACACTTCAGCCGCATACCTGCTATTGGGGATGCCGCCCTTAAAATCGTCCCACGTGAGCGGCCGTTTGACCGAGTAGTAAATGGTATCGCCCTCCGGGCTTTCGTTGTAATCGGTAAAGAAGACTTTTACCTCTTTCGCCAGGCGTTCATCGCTGCCGGCTTGCTTGTTTATCCAGGCATTAAAATAATCCAGGCCACCGCTCAGCATTTTCCGTAGCGTGGGCTCTATATCCTGTGCCGGCCCGACCGTGCGTGTATAATTGGCATTGCCGGTATAATCCAGCAGGTGCTGCGTTCCGAACTCCTGCCGAAGATCGAACGTCATCAGCAACTCGGCTCTCCCTTCGGCAAGGCCGTTTGGAGTTGAAGTTTCTGTCACCATAAATTTCTTTACATGAATAATTATCGGGTGCAGCGTTGAATTTTGCACGAAACTATTTTCGATGAAGCGCTTAACAGCCGCAAAACCACCCTGGAAATCTACCGCATTGGTTCCGGGCTGTGTTTCTGAATTACCAGGCGACACCAAACGGGCTACCTGGCGCCGGTCGCTGCGGTCGTCAATCACATCGGCAATGTAAAACTGTTTAGCGGTAAAACCCAGGCGTTCATCATGCAAAATAATTTCGCCCGTTTGCTGATGCGGCCTGATAAAATCGAATAAAAAGAAAAGAATTACCGGTAAAAATATCAGGGAAAACAGGCGCGGCCGTGTAACTTCACGTTTAATCATTGCAGCTTTTAACGTTTTACCCCCAGCCAATATTTTGTTACTGCGGCTCAGTTTATTTGTTACGGCAAGTTACTACTTACGGGGGCGGGGGCGTTTCCCACATGCTCAAAAGTTTTCAACAGGCATACCAACGACTTTATTTTACCCGTTTACAAAGCAACGTTCTCCACATATTGTGTATTACTATTGTGAAATACGGCAATTGTGTTTAACTAATTTTGCCCATCGTTAGTTCATGCCTCATGATGAAACTTAAATATACTTCGTTCTTCGTTATTCTATTTTTTGCCTCACAAGTAAACGCCCAGCAAAACCCCTCCTTCCAGGTTTATAATACCTTCAACATGGCAACCGACCTGCTCGACAAGGGCGAATACGTAGCGGCGGCCCAGCAATTCCGCCTGGTGGAAGCTTCGAAAGTAAAAACCAGCACACAGTCGCGGTTTGAGTCGGAGTTGTCGCTGGTGAAGGAAAACGCCCAATATTACGAGGCACTATGTGCACTGGAGCTTGAAAACGACGATGCCCAAAGCATGTTTCTGCGTTTCATCAAAGAACATCCCGAAAACCCTTTTGTAAAACTGGCTTATTACCAGATCGGCCGCACTTACTCCAAAAACGAGCAGTTTAAAGAAGCGATCGAGTGGTTCGATAAGATAAATGCCGACGACCTGAACGGCGAGGAAAACACCGAATACAAATTCCGGAAAGGTTATGCTTATTTCGAGACCAACGATTACAAAAATGCCCAGGAACTGTTCAGCGAGGTAAAAGGGCGCCGTTCGCAGTTTACGGACGATGCTACCTATTACTTTGCCTACATCGCCTACATGAACAAGGACTATCACCTGGCGCTGGCAAACTTTCAACGGCTTAAAAATTCAAAAAAATACGAAGCCAGCTATCCATACTATATTACGGCGGTTTACTTTTTGGATAACCGGTACGACGATGTGATCAATTACGCGATCCCCATCCTTAACCGCACACACCAGCAAAACGAAAAAGAAATGCTGCGCCTCATCGCCGCTTCCTATTTCGCAAAAGCAAAATACCCTGAAGCGGCCAATTACTACACCCGTTTTGAAAATGAAGATTTAGGCCGCACCCAAAACACACAGGACAGCTACGAGATGGGCTATACCTTTTATAAGGTGGCCAACTATCCCAAAGCAGCAACCGAGCTGGAAAAGCTGCAACAGCAAAACGACGTTTTTAGCCAGAACGGCGACTATACGCTTGGCGAGGTCTTCCTGAAAATGAACGACAAGCAGGGCGCCCGCAGCGCTTACTTTATGGCGTCGAAGCTCAGTTTTGACAAGCAGCTGCAGGAAGATGCGTTATACGAATATGCAAAGCTATCCTACGAACTGGATTACAATAGCCAGGCGCTGGATGCGACGCGCCTCTACCTGAAAAACTACCCCACAGCCAAACGCACCGATGAGGTGAAGACCTTGTTAGGCGAAGAATTGCTTAACTCGCATAATTATGAGGAGGCAGTAGACATACTGGAGCCGATCCCAAACAAAAGCGCGAGCGCCATGGCGGCTTATCAAAAAGTTACCTATTTCCGCGGGCTGGAGTTTTACAACGAACGGGCTTTCGAAAACGCTATCGGTATTTTCCTTCGTTCGCTGAGAAACCCGGTTGACAGCCGTGTGGCGACGCTCACTACTTATTGGATGGCCGAGTCGATGTACGAAGTACGCAAGTATGACGAATCGGTAGAAACCTTCCAGAAGTTTTTGGATATGCCCGACGCGCCCGAAACCAGCGTTTACAATTACGCCAACTATGCATTGGCCTATGCGGCTTTTTATGGGCAGAAGTATAAAACGGCAGCCACCTATTTCCAAAAGTTTTTAGATGGCGAAGAAAAAGACGCGGCCACCGTGAACGATGCGATCACCCGCCTGGGCGACAGCTATTTTGTGCTGAAGAATTATACCCGCGCACTGGAGTTTTATAACCGCATTATCGAGCGCCGCAGCCAGGGACAGGATTATGCCTTGTTTCAACGGGGCATGATCGAGGGATTGCAGGGTTCGCCGGCCGGTAAGATCGGCACCTTACAGGATGTGTTGACCAAATTCCCGAAATCGGATTACGCCGATGATGCTTCATTCGAGATCGCGTATACTTATTACCTGCAAAACGATACCATTAAGGCAAAGCAATCCATGCTGAATATGATACAAACGTATCCAACCAGCAGCTATGTGCCACGGGCATTGGTCACTATCGGCCTGATCGATTATAATGCCGGCGATGACGACCTGGCTATCCAGTCGTTTAAACGCGTGGTGGCCGATTATTCATCCACCGATGAAGCCAAACAGGCGCTTAAGCAA
The DNA here is from genome assembly GCA_035656115.1 of Mucilaginibacter sp. GTDB lineage: Bacteria > Bacteroidota > Bacteroidia > Sphingobacteriales > Sphingobacteriaceae > Mucilaginibacter. Next base: position 8,462 of record DASRTD010000121.1, on the reverse strand, counting down.
ATAGAAAAGATATACACCGACAAAGGCGACGGGCAATCGTTTATCAATTACGCCGCGACGGTACCGATAGCGAATTACTCTGCGGCTGAGCAGGAAAACATTATGTACACGGCCGCCAATAACCTGTACCAGCGCGGCGACTGGCAGGGGACCGTGGGCGCGGTGAATGCTTATTTTGACAAATTCCCAACCAAGCCGATCTATGACAAAGGCGCAAGATTTATCCGCGCACAAAGCCTCGTCAACCTTAATCGTAACGACGAAGCGGTTAACGACTATAACGTGATATTGAACGACTGGACCAGCGATTATACCGAGCAGTCGTTACTCGCCATGGCGAAATTGTATATCAACCAAAAGAAATACAACGAAGCCGTTCCGTTCCTCAAAAAGCTGGAAACCAATTCGGAATACAAGTCCGACTATACCTTCGCCATCAATAACCTGTTGCTTTGTTATGCACAAATGGCCATGCCGGATGATGCGCTGAATTATGTGCTGGCTATTCGCCAAAATGAAAAGTCGTCGCAGGAAGACAAGTTTAAGACCGGCCTTTACGCCGGGGATGCGTACCTGGAAAAAGGCGATACTACCGCTGCGACCAAGGAATTTGAATACACCGTAACCAATACCAAAACCATCGCGGCGGCCGAGGCAAAATATAACATTGCCCGGATACAGTACCTAAAACGGCGCTATAAGGAATCGCAAAAAACCTGCTTTGAGCTGGTTAAAGACCTGCCGAATTATGATTACTGGGTAACCAAGACGTTTCTCCTGCTGGCAGACGACTACGTGGGGCTAAAGGACACCTTCCAGGCAAAAGCCACGCTGCAAAGCATCATCGACAACTATAAAGGCGATGACGATATACTGCCGGCGGCGAAGCAAAAGATGGAACAGCTATCGCCTGGACAAACCCCGGCTACGAAATCGGATACGACTAATTTAAAGAAGGACAAAGAATAATGAGAAGGGCAATGAAACTGAAATACACCATATTAACGCTCCTGGCCCTGGTTTCGGCATTATGCTTTGTTCCCGCTTATGCGCAAACCGTACACAAAGCAAAAAAACAGGTAAAAAAAGGTGCGCATAAGCCGGCAACCAAAGTCCATAAACCTGTTGCAAAGGCTCGTTACAAAACGGCAGTGCAGCCAGCGGCGGTTCAAAAATCAACAGCGAAAGGCCTGGGCGAAGAAGTTTCAAAAGTAAAGATCGACACCACAAAAAAGCATAATTTGCCGGGCAACAGCCTTTCCGAAGAGATCATCGTTACAACGGCTTATAAGCCGGTGCTGGCGGATGCGGTTAAGATAAGGATAAACCCCGACCTGGAAGATAAAACGCCATTCAAAGCGCCGCTCACCTATTTCCCGCTGGATAGGCGCCTGGAGCTGAATACCAATATCAAACCCTTCGATGCGATGAAGCAGCCTAAGGAGCGCGATTCCGACCTGTACAATAACTATGTGAAAGCGGGGCTCGGCAACATGAATACCACCTTCGGCGAAGCCTATTTTAACACCGGCCGCGACCCCGGCCTGCAATTTGGCGGCTACCTAAAGCATTTTATGCAAAGCGGCTCCATAAAGGACCAAAACTCGAGCCGCGAGGAAGCCTCGATATTTGCCAAAAGCATCGGGGCCGTCAACTCGCTGGACGGTAATATCACGTATAACTATCGCACCAATTATTTTTACGGTTATGATCAATCGGCGCCGCCGCCGGCAAACCTGCAGCGGGATGCGCAGCATTTCAGCACGCTGAGCGCCCAGGGCGAGCTGACCAAAAACTACCAGGACGTTGAAAACGACTTCACCTATGCCCTGAAGTTAAGCGGCTACAGCTTTAGCAATGCCTTCCAGGCAAAGGAAAGCAACGTGGTATTATCGGGCTTTTTAAACGAAACCGTGCACCAGTTTTACGCCGGGGTTAGTGCATCCGTTGACGTGGCTACGCAGCAGGACAGCGCATACAATATTGACAACAGCCTGATCAGGGCAAACCCTTACATTAAGTTCCAGGGCGATAGCTATAAAATCGATGCCGGTATAAACATTGTCGATCAATTCGGTTATGCCTCTGCTTTTTACATCTTCCCCGCAGCAAAAGCCGAATTGCAGATCGTCCCCAGCTACCTGCGGATATTTGTGGAGGCAAAAGGGGATGTTAACCGTTCGTCACTGCTTGATTTTTCGTACATTAACCCATTCCTCGGCCAAAATATTCCTATTAAAAACTCGGTTGACCGGCTTGATATTGCCGCAGGTTTAAAGGGTACTATCGCACCAGGTTTGGGATTTAAGGCAACGATATACCGTAATGAGATATCGGATATGCCGCTTTTCGTCAGCAATTTTAACATACCCGCAGGTTATAACCGCTTTACGGTGATCTACGATCCCGGCAAATCGCGGGTGAGTGGTTTGAACGCCGAACTGGATTATAAGGCGTCGGATGATTTTGACCTGTTTGGCCGGGCGGAATTTAAGCAATATCAAATGGCTACCGTGCCCCAGGCCTGGAACATGCCTAAATTTAAGCTGACCGCGGGCACCACCATTCACGTCAGTAACCTGGTAAACGTAACCGGTACCGTATTTGTGCGCGGTTCGGCGCTTGATCCCGGCGTCTTACCGCCAAGCGGCGTGCAGCAGGGACCCACCGCTACCCCACCTCCGGTAACCGTCGGCTCATTTGTTGACGTGAGCGGCGAAGTAGAATACAAGGCGACCAAACAACTATCGATATTTGTGCATGTAAATAATCTGTTAAACGGAACAAATACAACCTGGTTGTATTATCCTGACTACGGATTTAATATATTTGGCGGCGTTGGCTTTAAATTTTAGAATAAGTTCAGCGGCCTCTGTGCAGTCTCTGCAAACTCCGCGGTTAAATTTTTACACAGAGGGCGCAAAGAAGACGCAAAGGGCGCGGAGACTTTATATTTAAATATTTGGGGCATTATTTTTTGAGCCCTGATAGATTATTATAATTGTATTTAAAAAAATGAATTTAGCCGATTACCTGAGTGAATTACTGGGGCTGCATGACGAAGTGAACGTGCCCGGGCTCGGCTATTTTGTGCGAACCCGTGTAAACGCCTACTATAATGATGCAGAGGCGCGCTTTTACCCGCCCTACCACCAGGTAAAATTTGTGCAGCAGCATACGGAAGATGAAACCTTCGCCCAGTATGTGGCGGATAAAAAAAATATCTCGCTGGCATCTTCCAAATACTTTGTCGAAAAGTTTACTACCAAATTGCGGGAAGACGCATCGCACGGTAAATTTTTATTTGCCGATCTCGGTTCGTTCCAGAGCGACCTGGACCAACTGATTTTTAAACCAAACGAAAGAATTCCGGCCGACCCGGCCTTTTATGGCTACCCGCCAGTAGATATTTTTAAGGCCGGCCAGCCTTTATCGGCCGACATGAAAAAGCCCGTGCTGGCGCCAGATCAGCCTGCAGTTGCTCCTGCCGCAGCAGTCATTCCTCCACCGCGGGCGGTTCATTCACCAGAGTATTATGAAGACGAAGCAGAGCAAAAAAAGGGTATTAATGTTTGGCTCATCGTGCTGCTTTCGCTGGCTGTTTTGGGCCTGGCCTTGTTTGGCGTTTACAAATTTTACCCACATGCGTTCGACAAAGTAAAACAAGAGTACTACAAGCTAACGGGAAAAACATCCGCTGCAACAGCGGTAATACGGCATGGGGTAAAGAAGGATACTGTAAAAAAGACGATACCCGTAACAGATAGTGCTAATAAAGCCGTTAATACAGCGACGAAACCTGATTCGGTAAAGGCGCCACGCTTTGAGGCGGTTACGGATGAATTCAGGAACCTGCAGCCCGCGAATGCGAAGGTGGCCTATTTAAAGAGTTTGGGGTTCAACGCTTACGTGGTACTTGATGCCCCGGGTCCGTGGATAAAAGTTTCTGTCGGCGCCTATCCCACCTACGGCGCCGCCGATTCGGTGATCAATTTATTGTTCAAGGCAGGGAAGATCAGGAAGCGTCGTATCCCTATAGAAATAAAACCCAATAGCAGCAAAACCGCAAAATGACATTATTATTTTTCCAGGCAATTGATACAGCACATAAATTAGTTGACACCGCGAGACTTGCGGGCCAAACGGCTGCCCCGCCACCAGAGGTACACTTTGGTGATCTGCTGATAAAAGGCGGATGGGTGATGCTCCCGATCGGCATTTTGCTGGTGCTGGCATTGGTGATCTTTTTCGAGCGCTATTTTACCATCCGCAAAGCCTCGAAAGACGATTCGAACCTGACGGTACAGGTGCGTGCCAGCATCCTTTCGGGCAACCTCGAATCGGCAAAAGCACTCTGCCGCAACAGCAATACCCCATTGGGGCGTATGCTGCAAAAAGGTTTGCTCCGCATCGGGCGACCTATTAAAGACATTGAAGGGGCGATTGAGAACATCGGCAAGCTTGAGGTATCCAAACTCGAAAAAAACATCGGCATTTTGGGCATCGTAGCCGGTATCGCGCCAATGTTCGGCTTCCTGGGAACGATTATCGGCGTGATCAAGATATTTTTTGATATATCAACCACAGACAATTTCAGTATCAGCGTAATTTCAGGCGGTTTGTATGTGAAGATGATCACTTCTGCAGCAGGTTTGCTGGTTGGTATTATTGCCTATGTAGGCTATCATATATTGAATATGATGGTTGACAAGGTGATCCTGAAGCTGGAGACCGATGCCATCGAATTTATTGACCTGTTAGAGGAACCGAGCAAATGAACTTGAGAAAAAAATCCAGGGGCGTCCAGGCCGAGATACATACCTCGGCTATGAACGATATTATGTTCTTCCTGCTGCTGTTTTTTTTAATTGCCTCCACGCTTACCAACCCTAATGTGATCAAATTGCTGCTGCCCAAATCCGTTGCCGGAAAGGCCATATCTAAAAAAACGGTAAACGTCACCATAAACAAGGACCTGGCTTACACGGTCAACAATAAGCCTATGGCGCTTGCCGACATACCTGCCGCGCTAACCGGCTACAAACAAAAGTACCCGGAGTTGACGATAATTCTGCATGTGGACAGGACCGTGGCGATACAAGATGTTGTTGAAATAATGGACATTGCGGCCAAACAAAATATTAAGCTGGTACTGGCAACAGTTGCCAAATAATTGCGTTAATACCAAAAATGGACTACCAGGAACAAAATAATTACCCAAAAGCATTCGTCGCAACGGGCATTATTATGACTGCGCTGGCGCTTTTGTGTTATATTATTATCATGGATAACCCTCCCGTGCAAATTGACGGGACCGGCGGCGTGGTGGTCAATTATGGCACTACCGATGCAGGTATGGGCAAGGACATCAACAGCACCGAAGAACCATCCGTTGCGCCGAAAGCCAATCATATGCAAACCACCAAGGTTACACCCGCGCCATCTACAGAGCAAAAATCGCAGGTGGAAACTAGCAACGAAAAGGTGGTGACCCAGGATAACGAGGATGCGCCAGCCGTTACACCAAATTCAAAAAAATCGAAAAATCCGGCGACAGCCGAAGTAGCCAAACCTGTTAAAAAGGAGGTGGTGAACCAGGCGGCATTGTATAAAGGGCCTTCAAAAGTTGGCAATGGCGGCGGTGACGGCACTACCAATACACCCGGCAACCAGGGAAGCAAGAATGGCTCGCCGCTGGCTAATAATTATGGCGATGGCGGTAATGGCAATGGTGTTAGCGGCACGCAATGGAGCTTTGTAAATATGCCTGACGTACGAAACCCCAATCGCATGCAGGGAAAAGTGATCATTGACATTACCATCGATGCCAACGGGAACATTGTAGAGGCCCATTCCGACCGCAAAACCCGCATGGGCGATCTTGACCTGATCAATAGGTGCATCAGCGCCGTTAAAGGTTCTAAACTGACCGCGCCGACCACTGCCTCCGGAAACCAGCAGGGGCAGATTACTTTTAAGTTTGATGTGGATTGAAATTTGGAGAGTTTTTCCCAGTCTGATCCGGAAAAATTTAGCTTTATAGTTTTTCGACCTCCTCAATAGAAAGCGATGTGGCTTTCGCAATAAACTTAGCTGATAAGCCCTCTTTTTTTAGGTTGCCGGCTATTCTTATGATTTCTTCCCGCCAGCCTCTCCGCCAGGCTTCGCACCAAGCTTCCAGCCACCATTTTGGGCTACCTTCTGAGCTGTGTTTATGAATTGCTTGTTTCAGGGCACGGTCACACAGGGTTTCATTATCGTACTCGTATTTCAAACCGCTATGATACATCGCAATTACAACTTTTCTATCTCTTCTATTGAAAGGGATGTAGTCTCTGCTATAAACTCTATGGATAAACCTTCCCTTTTTAACTTGCGGGCCACTTTCCTGAATGCTTCCAGTTCGCCTTCCTGCTTCGCCTCTTTCTTCGCCTCCTCCACAGCATAATCCACGACATTCTTATTATCCCATTTGTATTTCATACTGCTGTCGTACATGGTTATTACAGCTTTTCTATCTCTTCTATAGAGAGCGATGTAGTCTCCGCAATAAATTCCACAGATAGGCCTTCTCTTTTTAGTTTGCGCGCTATTTTTTTGGCCTCCTCAAGTTTCGCTTCCTGTACAGCGTAGTCAAGCACATTCTTATTGTCCCATTTGTATTTCATACTGCTGTCGTACATGGTTTTTTCCTCCTTTGTAAGATTACTATATTCCGCAATGTTAAAAAGTTTTTCAAACACCGGTTTCCGAATATAAACCGGTATTTTGTTTATCCGGCTCATGTTTTTTAAAACGTACAGCCATTTATCCAAATCGGATTCCAGTTCGGTATCCGTTTTAACAAAATTACGCAATTCAATATAAGTATAACCCAGCCTATCGTAAAATATTTCTCCTGTTTCGATGTTGCATAAGCAAATATTGTGTAGGTATTTACCGGGCGGGTTGCCCGGGAGCGTAAAATCCTCCAGCAGCGCAACCAAATAAACTTCGGTAATATCGTATCCCCATTCGGTGCGACGGCCTTTTGGCGCCTGGTCGCTGATGAGACGGGAAGTGTAAAACAGCGCCCTTTCTTTAAAGCGTCCCTGCCGGCCGCGTTGCACCTCTATTAAAAACTTTTCGTCGCTGTCGCCAGTGCATAACAGATCAAATATGGCCGCGCCTTCATCTGTCAGTTCGCCAGGATGTTCGTTCTTGTTATAAACCAGGTCGGCAATGTGCTTACGCCCTTTGAATACTTCGTTTAAAAAAGCGATGAGCAAATCCTTATTCGGTTCGCTGCCAAATATTTTCTTAAAGGCGAAGTCAACTAAAGGGTCAATATATCTTCCGGGAATTGGCGGTTTATTTTCAGGCATGATCAAATATAGAAGTTTTACGCACTTAAAAACTGCTCAAATTTTTAAACCCAAAGGCGCCATACTTTTTATTTGCCTGCATAAAACTAAATTTGCCATCGTCTATTGTTCACAGCTCATAGCTCATTGTCGCGATAGCCAATATTCATTTTATTGCTTTTATTAAATAAACATTGATTTAACTTTGCCGGGGTTCCGTGGTTAGCCGCCTGAAAAGGCTATGAACCATGAACTATGAACCATGAACTATCAGCAAACCATCGACTACCTCTACAGCCAGCTTCCTTTATTTACCCGCGTGGGTCCGTCTGCCTATAAGGCTAACCTGGATAATACCATTGAGCTATGCAAACGACTGGGCGATCCGCAGCATAAATTCAAAAGCGTGCATGTAGGCGGCACCAACGGCAAGGGCTCAACCTCGCACATGCTGGCGGCTATTTTGCAAACGGCGGGATATAAAACGGGGTTGTATACATCGCCGCATTTGAAGGATTTTAGGGAACGTATCCGCATCAACGGGCAGATGATCAGTGAAGCCGAAGTTATTGACTTTGTCGAGCAGCATAAAGTTGATTTTGAAGACATCCGCCCTTCTTTTTTTGAAATGACCGTAGGGCTGGCTTTTGACATTTTTGCCAGGGAAAAAGTTGATATTGCCATCATCGAAGTTGGCCTGGGCGGAAGGCTCGATTCAACCAATATCATCACGCCGCTGCTATCTATAATTACCAATATCGGCTGGGATCATATGAATATTTTGGGGGATACCTTGCAGCTGATCGCAGCGGAAAAGGCGGGGATCATTAAGCCAGGGGCTCCGTCAGTCATCGGGGAATACCAGCCGGAAGTGGCCGAAATTTTTATTGAAAAAGCCCGCCACGAGGATAGTGAAATTGTTTTTGCTTCTAAATTACTGCATGAGTCGAATGTTCATCACGCTGATGACCAGGTTGATGACTTTTTGGATGTGACGCTCCAATCTCCGGGTGAGCCTGCCCTCAACTTCCACCTCGATTTACCGGGCACATACCAGGTAAAAAACCTAAAAACAGTGATTTGCGCCCTGAGGGAATTGCGCGCGCAGGGGTTTGAGGT
>DASRTD010000120.1:0-5486 GCA_035656115.1 Mucilaginibacter sp. | reverse complement strand
CTGTTTTCTTTTTACAGTCTCCTCTATCTCTCTTCTTCGTCGTATAACAATCTTTAGATCGTTACGCTGCATGATTTCTTCCTTAAAGAACGTTTGTTGTTCTCTGTCGCAGAGAACTATTTAAAAACCTCGCGGCTCTTAATTTTTTGTTTGTTTGCCTCGTTCCCGAAGCGGCTGCAAAGATGCGACTAATTTTAATGCCTGTCAAGTGCTAATTTCACTTATTTTCAGATTAATTTTTTAGCCCTAAATCTTCAAAAAACAACGCTTTTTTTACAAGCGGGCTACAAATGTACACAGAATTCTGGTGCCTGCAAAATGAATTTAATAAAATACCGCTCCTCGTAATCTAACTAACTGTAAGCTAAAGGAAAGCAGGCAATAACACAATTACACTCCCGGCCCGAAGCTTACTATAAAACGATTTATTACCTTTGAATTTAATGACTAACGGGCACATCTTTCCTGAAAACTTCCTCGAATCCTTATCCGGCGAACCGGGTTTTGAACGGGAAAAATTTACAAATGTTCATAAAATTTCCGAAGCGCCTACCTCTATCCGCCTAAATCCATTTAAAAAAGCAAGCATAAAAACAGATGGCCAGGTGCCGTGGTGCCCGGAAGGCTTTTATTTGGATGCGCGTCCATCCTTTACTTTCGATCCTCTTTTTCATGCTGGGTGCTATTATGTTCAGGAAGCGTCATCCATGTTTATTGCACATATTCTTAAATATATCCGCCAAAATGGTGAAGAACCGATAAAGGTGCTCGACCTTTGCGCCGCTCCCGGAGGTAAAAGCACGCTCCTGAATTCGGCGATTAGCAGCAAAGACCTGCTGGTTGCTAACGAGATCATCAAAACGCGCGTACCGGTTTTATGTGATAACCTGAACCGCTGGGGTACTGCAAATACTATCGTCAGCAATAACGACCCGCGCGACTTTCGCCGACTAACCGGCTTTTTTGATATCATTTTAATTGACGCCCCCTGTTCCGGCTCGGGCATGTTCAGGAAAGATCCACAAGCCATAAACGAATGGAGTGAAGCTAACGTAACCCTTTGTCACCAGCGGCAGTACCGGATACTGGCCGATGTTTACCCGGCCTTAAAAGAAGACGGGTACCTTATATATAGTACCTGCTCCTATTCGCACCAGGAAAATGAGGATATACTCGACTGGCTTTGTGCCGAATTCGACATGGAGAGCCTCCGGCTACCTATTGATGAAAATTGGGGCATCGTTGAGTCGCAATCAACAGCTCAAAAAGCCTGGGGTTATCGTTTTTATCCTGATAAAGTAAAAGGGGAAGGCCTGTTTTCAGCCTGCTTAAAAAAGCGCGAACCGGCAAAACAGCTTTATTTCTCCAAATCAAAAGAAAACCAAAAGCTGCCGGCAAAAGAATTGGACATTGTTAAAAGCTATATCCAACAACCGGGAGACTTTTATTTTTTTAAAATGGCCGATACCTGGATGGCCATCCAAACGGTACACAAGCCAGTTGTTGAGCTATTACAAAAATACCTCTACCTTAAAAAATCGGGAACGCGGATGGGCCAGGTAATGGGCAATGAATTGGTGCCCGACCATGAATTGGCATTGAGCATCTATATTAATAAGGATGCTGTTCTACAAACTGAACTTAATTATGGACAGGCTATACAATATTTAAGGCGGGAAAATATCGCCCTAAACACGTCCCAAAAAGGCTGGAGTTTGATGATATTTGAAGAACAAGTGCTTGGTTGGGCCAAACTGCTGCCAAACAGGGTTAACAATTATTTCCCAAAGGAGTTGAGAATTCTCTCAAGCCTCCCGACATCCTAACTGGAGCATAGCAGCTATAGCATTATTGGTTTATAGGAAAGACATTTGTCAACAACTTCTTCGACTGTTGGATTATATTCAGATATGTTATCTCGTCTGGCATTATAATTTTCAGGATAGAAAAAAAGATTAGCTCCATTAGGGTGAGGAACATTCCTGCTAAACAATTCGTACATTTCGGCTACCTCCTTTTTAGTTCCCTCAAAAGCGACTATTTTTTTGCCCAATTCTATTGGCTCTTCCCTATTCACAATTTACGTTTTATATTAAAGCAATGCACTCTACTGAAAACAGTATGCCACCCGGGAACGGCATAACCTGGGGTGCGCTTCTGGCAGGAGTTATTTTTTGAAAGAAACTGGCATAAACCCTGTTTGTGATGGAAAAATCCGGATCGGCGCCCTCTACCATAAACGCGGTTATTTTTACTACTTTATCCATCGAGCTGCCCGCGTCTTCCAAAATGGTTTTCAAATTTTTATAAGCTTGCGTAACCTGTGCCTCGTAACCACCCTCCGCCAATTTGCCTGTACTTAAATCAGCCCCTACCGTGCCCGAAACAAAAATAAAGCCGCCTGCAATTACGGCCTGCGGAACAAATGCATTAGGACGGGGAGCGTTGGGCGTGTAAAAAACCTTCGGTTCCATAAAAAATACTGTTTTGGTTGTTACAAATATATGGGCACGATAAACATTTTACGTCATCCAAACCAAAAGAAATGACCTGGTTTAACAAGCGAAACGGCAGCTAACCGACTTAGTTATAACACCATATTTCCAGGCCAAACGGTAAGGATAACCGATTGAACCATCAGCGAAATTAGCCAAAAAGCGTTATCTAACACCCAAAGGCCCCAGGGCTTTTTTTCATAAAGTTTGGTAGCCATGGTAGTGATGGCCACAAATCCCAACCAGACAAAAAAAGCACCCTCCAGCCCGGCAGATATACCGCTTGTTTTTAAAGCGATGTCGCCAAAAACAATAGAGTGCTGCAAAACATAAGCCATAATAAATGACCCGATCAGCATTAAAATGATGTTTACCGGCGCTGGTTTCATTTCAGTTATTCCGGTAAGGCGCACCCATAGTTTGGCGAAAATTGCGCCATACCAAATTGCGGCAAGAATATAGCTGGCGACAGCCGCCACCGCTACTGCTAAATAATTTACATGAATGTCCATAATTGTGATTTTTATGTTTTTAGTTGTTGATTTGGCGATGATGAAATGCTTTTTCACTAAAAAGCCATAGGGGTTGGCTTTCGAAAACACACAGCTGCTTGTTTACGGGTTTGATAATTAATAATTTATGTAATAATTGGGTATATCAAAGCTAATAAAAAATATTTCGACTTTACAAATTCAGGCTGGTATGGAAATTTGAAATTTTTACCGCAGCGTGCGCAAAGAAGACGCAGAGTGACACGGAGGCCTTTGGAGTTGAGCTGCAATTTAACCGGAGCATTATTCTCGGTTATCGTTAAAGACCCGGAAAACAATTATTATGATAACGCTTCTTCCCGCTTTGCTACGAATAAATCATATCCCATTTGCATTCCCAACCAATAATGAGAACTGACACCCAAAAGTTTTTCGAGTTTTACGGCCAATGTGGCTGAAATATTCCTTCTGCCGGCAAATATTTCGCTTAAATGATGGGGTAAAATATTTAAAGCTTTCGCGGCATCTTTCTTAAGCATTCCCCTTTCTTCAATTTCTTCTTTTAAAAATTCGCCGGGGTGAAATGCTTCCATTTCTATTACGTTACCGTTATGATCCAATACCTGGTTATTCATAATATAAGGTTTTTGATAACAATTTTTGTAAATTCGCAGTACTAAAAATACCAAAGCAAGCTCAATTGCTTTTTGTTATTTTTAAAGATAAAGTTATGGAAGTAAAAACAATCGTTCATGAGATACAGCAATTGCCGTTGTCAAAAAAGTTTTTTGTAATGGAAGAAACTTTGAAATCCATAAAAAACGAAGAAATGAAGTATCAAACCGAAATAACGGCTAATGAACTTTATGATAACTCCGGCGACGAACAAACAAATTTTCCGTATTTAGTAAGTGAAAAATCATTAGCCAATGACTGGCTTTCGGAGGAAGACAGCCGATGGGACAAATTATTATAAAGTGTACAAACAAGGCGATATTATTGTAGTAAAATTTCCTTTCACCGACGGCTCAGAATTCAAGAGACGGCCGGCTCTGGTTATTTCTAACGAAACCGTAAATAAAACTAACGATTACCTAATTGTTCAAATAACCTCAAAAGTACATTTTGACAAATTTTCGTTGCTAATTGAGGACGACGATTGTTTGCGACCGTTGCCACTTAAAAGCTATATCCGCAGCCATAAAATATTTACTTTACATCAAAGCTTAGTGCTTTCTAAAATCACTTCTGTTAAACCAAAGTTTATTGTAAAAATTGCAGAGGCAATCTATAGTTTGATAATCCCTGGCACATAAGCAAAAAAATCATTGAAATTCGGGTATGGTAAATAAATTAAAAGGAAAGTCGTTTTGGGTTAATGATAACTTCAAATATAACGGATGCAAGGAAAAGGAATTCGAACACACCTCTCGAGAAATTGAAAATATAGTTCTGGATGACAACATGATTAGTTTTTTCATTCCGAGATGCGAGCCGACTGATAAAAACCATGCCTATCAAGTAAATCTTAATAGAAGAGATATAGGAACGGAATATGAGGGAACATACAAAGATGTTGACAATCCTGCAAATAGCGATGATGTAAATTGCGACAAATTTACAAATGAAAACCAAACGCGCCATTTTGTTTATGGCAAATGGACTGAAGATGGAACAACTTATACCTGGTGGGCTATATTTGAAAACGATAACCTTGTAGTTTAAATTAATATAGAATTGCCAAAAACCTCCACCATATCAACTTTATCAACATGCACCAAACCAATTCAAAAAATCCGCACATTTGCACATCCGCATATCTGCACATCATAAATGGATTACTTTATCATCGATTTCGACAGCACGTTTACACAAGTTGAGGCTTTGGACGAGCTGGCGCGCATCTCCCTAAAAAATCATCCCGACAGGGAAAAAATATACGAACAGATTGAAGCCTTAACTAATGCCTCCATGGAGGGCCGCCTGTCCTTTACCCAAAGCCTGGAAAACCGGGTTAAATTGCTACAGGCTAACCGCGAACATTTAAAGCAATTAGTTACGCACCTGAAGAAAAAAGTCTCTATCTCATTCTCGCGAAATACCATATTCTTTAAAAACCATGCGGATGAAGTGCTGATTGTTTCCGGCGGCTTCAAGGAGTTTATTACGCCGGTTGTTACCGAGTACTTTATAAAGAAGGAAAATATCTACGCCAATACCTTTGAATTTGACGATGAAGGCAATATCACCGGTTATGACCGCACTAATCCGTTATCGCAGGAAGGCGGCAAGGTAAAGCTGCTGCGCGAGTTGAATTTACAGGGCGATATTTATGGCATAGGCGATGGTTATTCTGATTTCCAGCTAAAGGAATCGGGCATTATCAAAAAATTTTTCGCATTTACCGAGAATATCGAGCGGAAATCTGTCGCGGAGAAAGCGGACCATATTACGCCCAGCTTCGACGAGTTTTTGTATATCAACAAACTGCCGCGCGCGA
>DASRTD010000119.1:0-2860 GCA_035656115.1 Mucilaginibacter sp. | reverse complement strand
ATTGTGAATAGCAATGGGCCGGCCAGCATCCCAGCAAAAGAACGTAACTGATCCATAGTGGACCAAAACCGGATTTCTTTAATAGCATAATGATCGGATTTGAATTAAATATTGAAAGTCAATATCGTTAATTTCCCGGGTATGCCCTGTATTATCTGCCTTACGATTTTCTGCGAAAAATAACTGCCGGGCGCACAAAGGCAGCCGGACTCCCTGGTGAATACGACCCGGCGTTTGTTGGCCAAAGACCCCCTCGCAAGTGATTATGTTGTCAACGTTCTGAACTGTGGCAACTCCAGTGTAGCCTATGGCTACGCTATATCCAACAATAAAAGAGATGATATTGTAGCTTGTAGAGGAAGAGTGCAACCCAAGGGATGTTACATGGTCAACATTAAATTTAAACCGACAGTAATTAATACAGCAAAGAATGGATATGTTCTCGGCAGCCTGTCATTTTTAGCATTTGTTGGTTTTATTTTTTTTAGATCGGTTAAACCGCAAAGAGCCGCGCCTGGGGCTCAAAATCCTGGCATTTTAACTTTGGGCCCGGTGTTGTTCGATACGAAGAATCGGCAATTGACAATAAATGGGAAAACCATAGACCTGACTGGAACGGAAACGCGCTTGCTGCTTATTTTTGCGTTGTCCCCTAACGAGACTATAGAGAGAAGCCGGCTGCAAAAAGAGATTTGGGAAGATGAAGGTGTTATTGTGGGGCGCAGCCTGGATATGTTCATATCAAAACTTAGAAAAAAATTGGAATTTGATCCCAATATCAACATCGTTGTTATACGCGGCAAAGGATATAAGCTTGAAATTAGCTCTTAACAAGAATCTCCTGCCAATGTGGCTAAAGCTATGCATCAGCCCGAAAAAACAACTTTAAAGTAATTTATGGAGGCGTGGGATTCTGACCAAACCATCTACTTTTTCATTAAGAGAGGCGGGCGGAAATCGAAAGCGTGAGGAAGAAAGTGTTCAAACCAAGTACCGTTGTATGCCAGGACGGGAGTTGAACCTTTTCAAGTTATAAGATCTTGATTTTAAACAAAATAGGTTATTCTTTTGAATAACCTATTTTATAATAAGCTAAAAATCAATGTGTGTAGCGGGAATGGGACTTCGTTTGAACACCTTCAATCGCTTCTCGTTATTTTTGAGCTGATTTTAAATGAAAAAAATACGTAATTCGATCAAGATTAAAGCCACTAGTTGGCCTTATAGGCACTTCTTTCCTTTGTCCGGAGCGACCGGATATGTGTCACCTTAATTTTCGAGCCTGCCTGCCAGAGATCGTAATTCCGCTGCAGGTTTAACCAGAGTTCGGGGGTGGTATTAAAGGCTTTGCCTAGCCGTAAGGCCATTTCAGCGCTCACCCCCATATGGCCATTGACCAGTTGGGAAACGGTTTTCCGGGCAACGCCCAAGTTATCTGCAAGGGCAGTTACGCTGATTGTGAGCGGATCGAGGTACATTTCCTTTAGAATTTCCCCCGGATGAACAGGAGGCATTTTTTGTTGTAGCATTTGCAAGTATATTAATGATAATCAAGGTAATCTACCAGGTGAGCATTCCCATTTTCAAATCTAAAAATAATCCTATAGTTACCTGTGACGGTTACTGACCAATATCCCTTCAAGTCGCCTTTTAAAGGATGCAGGCCAGCTCCGGGATAGCTTAAATCCTCTACTTTTTCCGCGCCATGCAACAGTATAAGGATATTCCTGATCTTTTTGACTTGCTCTGCCGGCAGCCTCGATGCATCGTTCTTCGTCCATAGGAGTTTCAGGCCCTTATGTTGTATGCTGGCAATCATATGCAAATGTAACCTATTACGTTACAAGGTACAACTATATTTATTAGGACAGATCAAATTGTCGGTGTAGCTGATTGATCTCCGTCGTCAAAATGAATTTCTTCGAATACCTGGCCATGGCATTTTGCGCTCAATATACTGAAGTCTATAAAAACAACGGAAATAGCCTGTTTCAATTTACCAATACGCTGCAAGTCGGGTGTTTACGGCTGATGTAACAAACTGTTTACGAAAAGGAGCCGTACCCTTTTTAAAAAAGATTCTGAATAAAACAATGCCAATATTTATTAATACAAGTTACGATTTTTATATTCTCTTACAAGTTCATTAAATAAGGAGACTTCTGCTAAGCCGGAAAAATCTTTATCGATAAGATACATATTGGAAAGTGCTAGAAAACTTAAATGATGGTCTTTATAATCTTCAATAGTAATTTTATTGCCCCTTTTCATGGCGATTCGATCGATGTGGGCTAACTTCCACCCCAATTCATTTAATCTTGTATTTTTATCAGCAACCATTCCCCCAACAAGGGTATGATGCTCGGTTTTTTTTCTTATAAAGCTGATGGGAAAATTTTTTGCTTCAATCAGGTCAGCGATTTGAATTTTGGTGTAATCATTCCTGTCGATAACTATATTTTTAAAAACCCAATGAGCAGGAGTATTGTCTGTCGTTAGAATTTTTCGTTCGAGTAAATTGGGAATTAGAGATCCTCTTGTTTCTCCGCCTTTTCTTACAAATAAAGGCATTGCATCATCAATTATCCACTCATGAATGACACTTTGCCATGTGGCAACCGATTCTGGCTTGGGAATTATGAGTTTGCCATTTTCTAATAAAAGATTGAAGACAGATTGAAAATGATTCCTTATCTCCTGTTTCATTTTTAGAGAATTTACTTCCGGCGTTGCACACAATGGCCCCGCATTGGTGATGGTGACGGCATTTATTCGTTCGTCCATGCTGGAACCGATGAGTATGTAGATACAAAAGTTTGTTTTTTAATTTTTTAGCTCGGTGTTAGCTATAGCAGAAAAT
>DASRTD010000118.1:0-8077 GCA_035656115.1 Mucilaginibacter sp. | reverse complement strand
TACGAGGAGAAATCTTGTACTTTGGACATTACCGCCTGCAAGGTTCGGATGCAAGGTGTATAAGATTTCTCCCGTTGGTCGAAATGACATGGTTTTTCCTGTCATTCCCGCTTCAGAGTTTCACGAAATTTTACCACTCGCAATGACATGGTTTTTGAGTGAATCTACGGCGGTCGATTTCATAATAATAACCACTTGTTAAGGTCGAATTAAATTATTGCGTCAAGCCGGCTTGCTACATTGAAGTCGTGATTTTTTGATTTCATTTGCAGCATGCATCAGTTCTCTGCCCAGTACTCCACGCTTTCTGCAATCGTCCTAAACGATTTTATTAAACATGCCTATGGATTTAAGCAACTTACTTGCAGATTACTCGCAAAGAACGTAAGCGATACCTACCTCCTGGAGGATGAGGAATCGAAGTACATATTAAAAATTTACAGGCATAACTACCGCCCGTTTGATGAGATCAAAGGAGAGGCCGAATTGCTTAACATTCTAAAAGATAGCGGGGTATCGGTGTCCTACCCGTTAAAAGATTTGTCGGGGAACGAAATCCAACAGTTTGACGCAGCCGAAGGCATCCGGTACGGAATATTGTTTACCTATGCCAGCGGCGAAGTTGTCACTATCCCGGACGACGATCAACTGTGCATCATCGGACGAACAATTGCGGCGATGCATGACATCACCTCGACTTGCCAATTGCAGTATGAAAGGCCTGTTTACGATGTCTATTCCACGCTCGAAAAACCGTTGGAGCTTGTTGCCGGTCGGTTTGCCGGCCTGCCAGATCAGTATGCTTTTTTGCAGGACATATCCGCGAAGGTGATCAAAAAGTTAAAACAATTTGATACCTCAGGATTCAGTTACGGCTATTGCCATTATGACCTGCTGCCTAAAAACTTTCATTTTGACGACGATAACCGGATCACATTTTTTGATTTTGACTGGGCAGGAAAAGGTTTTTTAATGAATGACCTAATGACTTTCCGCGTGCAGCTGGCGTTTCTCATTCATTACCAGATGATGACCACTGAAGAAGCGGACCGTTGTTTCGCTGTTTTAATAGCAGCTTACCGGGAGAAAAGGCATGTTTCTGATGTTGAATTGCAAATCATACCCTACCTGGGCGTCATGTTCTTCATGTACGGATTTAGATTTTATGAAGAAAACTTCGACGACTTTTCAATAGCCTTCCTTACGCCAAGATTTATTAAAGACAGGGTTGAACTGATAAAAAAATGGGGCGATTGGTATTGCGATTTTGACGATTAAATTATACGTTGTGCAAAGCTGTCGTTTCGTAACAAAATCGCTACCCCACCATGTGTAAGCTATACCCGGAAACGATTAAAGCGATAATTGCCGCACCCACCACAATACGGTACCAGCCAAACACCCTAAAACCGTGCTTTTGAAGGAACGTGATAAATGTTTTAATTGCGATCATTGCAATCACAAAAGCGATAATATTGCCAATTATCAAAAACTTAATTTCCTCGCCACTAAAAGTGTGCCCGGTATGATGATAATCCCATAGCTTCTTTGCTGTTGCGGCAAACATTGTCGGTACGGCAAGAAAGAATGAAAATTCAGCTGCGACTGTCCTGGTAAGTTTTTGTGACATACCGCCAACAATCGTAGCTGCTGACCGTGACGTTCCCGGAACCATTGCCAGGCATTGAAAAAAACCTATTTTTAACGCGGTGATATAGTTAATATCTTTTTCTTCCTCGACAGTCGGCTTATTGAACCATTTATCTACAAATAACAATATAATCCCGCCAACAAACATCGTAATACCAACGGTAAGCACACTTCCGAGCATTTCGTCAATTTGTTTACTCAGCAGAAGCCCGATAACTGCAGCCGGCAGGAAAGCCACAAAAAGTTTTTTGTAAAAATTAAAAGACCGTATAAATCGCTTATAATACAACACAACTACTGATAAAATGGCCCCCAATTGAATTGCAACGGTAAAAACCTTAAGAAAATCTTCCTGTCCCTTAGGAGGGATTCCCATTATAGATGAGGCGATGATCATGTGCCCGGTAGAGGAAATGGGTAAAAATTCAGTTATACCCTCTATTATACCAAGTATGATGACATGGATAATGTTCATGTGATTTTAGTTTGATTGAGTTAGATTGTATTAGATAATTGGGGTTGAGTTAAAACGGTCGATCAACAACTTGATCAACAACCGTCCTACCCGATAGCTATCGGGTCAACTCAATCAACTATTCGCCTCCGGCTTCTTAAATATCGCAAAAAAACCAATGGCAAAACCGCCCAAAACCACCAGCGGAGCGATCACGATCTTGGTGGTGCTGTAAATATCGGTAGTGCCCGACATGAGGATGAAGCCAAACGCTACTACCGCAATGGCGATGATCAGTAAGCGATAGTTGCCTTTATCGAATATAAAATGGATGTCGCCTGTGCCCGATCCCTTTGGTTCTGGCTTTGCAGCCGGAGTTGATGTTTTAACCGGTACTGCCGGCTTAAATTGCTTTTGAGCCATATTTCTTAATTATTGAGTTAGTGAGTTAGTGAATTAGTGAATTAGTGAATTAGTGAATTAGTGAATTAGTGAATTAGTGAATTTACCTTATTCCATCCCATTTACCATTTACCTTTTACCTTTTACCTTTTACCTTTCGCCTTTTACCTTTCACCTTTCGCCTTTCACCTTTCGCCTTTCACCTTTCGCCTTTCACCTACCTATACAAATTATATATTTTCAAACGTAAAAACTTATTTACCGCAAGATAAGTGCTGAATCCGGATATAAAAATACCCAACCCAACGATCAGCACAAAAATTGCCCCGAACTCAGGGTAGCTGCGTAAAATAACCAGGTCGGGTATTTCCTTATAAGCCAGACTGAGCGTACCTACTAAAATTAAAATGGCGATCAAGGCACCCAGTATACCATGCCATATGCCATAAAGCAAAAACGGCTTGCGAATAAACCCTTTTGTGGCGCCTACCAGCTGCATGGACTTGATAAGGAAGCGTTGGCTGTAAATGGCCAGGCGAATGGTGTTATTGATCAGCGCTACTGACAAAACCACAAATATTGCCGCAAAAGCTAATATCACAAGACTGATAGTGGTGATATTCTCATTCATCTGGTCGACCAACGATTTTTGGTATTTTACCTCCTTGATCATTGGGTTTTTAAGCAATTCGGTTTTAAAGCGCTCGATATCAGGGTTATTGGCATATTCGGCCTTTAAATAAACATCAATTGATTGCGAAAGCGGGTTATAGCCTAAAAATTTAACAAAGTCTTCACCTAGATCATTTTTAAGGTTACGGGCAGCTTGCTCTTTATCTACATATTTTGCCTCTTTCACTATAGGGTTAGCCTGGATCTGTCTTTGCAGTTGGATTACATCCGTTTCATGGGCCGCGTCATCAACATAAACATTCAACACAATGTTTTCCTTTACATAATTGGAAAGGTTATGCGCTTCCACCAGGATCAACCCCAGCAAGCCCACCATCGACAATACCATCGCGATGCCAAAAACGGTTGATATGTAGATCGTTTTTGTTTTTTTTGCCGATGCGCTCTCTTCGAATTCTTCCATATTTTTAGATGTGAGATATGAGACGCGAGATATCAGACGACAACGCCAAATACACACAATCTTATTCCCTGGTTTGCGAAAATAGGAAACCTTAGCCTAAAGGTAAAAGTTTATGTGCGATTATTGCTGACTTTAAACCGCTTTAACAATTTTTAACAGGAGCCTCACCTAAATCCTCTCCAAAGGAGAGGACTTTAAAAGCAATCAAACTAAATAAATCCGAAATCTTACTGCCCTAATATCCACGCGAAGATAAGCGGCGCCACAATAGTCGCATCTGACTCCACGATAAATTTTGGCGTATGGATATCGAGCTTGCCCCAGGTGATCTTTTCATTTGGCACTGCGCCTGAATAGGAACCGAACGAGGTGGTGGAGTCCGATATCTGGCAGAAGTAACTCCAGAAAGGAATCTCCGGCATTTCCATATCCTGGTACAGCATCGGTACCACACAAATCGGGAAATCGCCGGCAATGCCGCCGCCGATCTGGAAAAAGCCGATGCCCTTGCCCGACGAGTTTTTTACATACCAGTCGGCCAGCCAGGCCATGTACTCGATACCGCTTTTCATGGTGGTTGGCTTTATCTCACCTTTTATTACGTACGATGCAAAAATGTTGCCCATAGTGCTGTCCTCCCAACCGGGTACCACTATCGGCAAATTCTTTTGAGCTGCGGCCAGCATCCATGAATTTTTCGGATCGATCTCATAATATTGTTCGAGGTCGCCGCTCAGCAGCATTTTGTACATGAACTCATGCGGGAAATAGCGCTCGCCTTTGTCGTTCGCCTCTTTCCACAGTTTATGGATATGTTTCTGCAGACGGCGGAAAGCTTCTTCTTCGGGAATACAAGTATCTGTAACCCGGTTATAATGATTCTCAAGCAGATCCCACTCATCCTGGGGGCTCAGATCGCGGTAGTTGGGCACGCGTTTATAATGCGAGTGCGCCACCAGGTTCATGATGTCCTCCTCCAGGTTGGCGCCGGTGCATGAAATGATGGCGATTTTATCCTGCCGTATCATCTCGGCAAGCGAAATACCGAGCTCGGCGGTGCTCATCGCTCCGGCAAGCGTAACCATCATTTTGCCGCCTTCGTCAAGGTGCGTTTCGTACCCTTTGGCAGCATCCATCAGGGCAGCAGCATTAAAATGCAGGTAGTTTTTTTCGATAAACTGCGAAACGGGGCCTTTTGTAGTGCTCATCTTCTGCTTGTCAAATTTCGCTGCAAAAGTATCAATTTATCGGGCTTTTTAAAGCAAAATGTTATCTTTAGCATATCCGCCCGTAAGCGTTGCGATTAGTTATTGAATGAAAAGAATTCCGGCTATTTTTATCCTGGTCATCACCGTTTCGTCGCTTCATGCACAGGTGCAAACCATCAAAAAGTTCATCCGGAAAATGTATTTCAGCAAAGACACCAGTAAACACAGCAGCTTTGTGATCGTACCGGTGCTGACCAGCGCGCCGGAGACCGGTATTGAAGTGGGTGGTTCGGCACTTTATTCCTTTTACGCTGACACCACGGTTAAAAACACCAATGTTTCGAATGTTTTTGGTTACGCTTCCATTACCACAAAAGATCAAACCAATTTAACCTTAAGCAGCGCTTACTGGTTTCCGGGAAACCGCACTCATTTATCGGCGGCTATCAGCTTCATAAACTTCCCCTTTGATTTTTATGGCATCGGCAATGCCACCAGCCAGGCCAACCAGGACAAGCTGGGCGAACACCGTTTTAAATTAAACCTGGAGGCCGAAAAAAAACTGGGCGATTACCTGTTTTTAGGCATAGTGGCCGGCGGTTTTGATTACCAGTTCAGCGACAGCAACCCAACGAGTATTTACAATACCGACCCCGCTGTTGAAGGTAAACAAGGCGGGCCGAGTGTTTTTGCGGGGCCCAGCCTGATTTTCGACAGCCGGAATAACAATACTTACACTACCAGCGGGACGATTGTCACGGCCTACCTCAATATTATGCAGGGGATGTTCACGAACAATAATTACCAGGGAGGCTTTTTTAATGTCGAGTATTCAGGTTTTTTCTCGCTGGATAAACAATGGGTTTTGGGCCTGGATGTGCAGGAACAAAGCCTGGTGGGCGGGCAATCGCCCTTTTATTTATTACCGGCTTTGGGTAGCGACGGAATGATGCGCGGCTATTACGGCGGCCGTTTCCGCGACCGGAATTTCTTGGCCGGGCAAACGGAACTCCGTTACCGCATCAGTAAACGGTTCGGCATCGTCGGCTTTGCGGGAACCGGCGAAGTTTTTCATACTGATTTTGATCCGCACGACCTCAAACCGAATTATGGCGGCGGCGTACGGTACTTTTTTGATGTGCAAAAAGGCTTAAGCATCCGCATGGATTATGGCGTAGGCGAAAAGCGGCCGGGTGAATCAAGGCAGCAGGGGTTGTATGTTGCGTTGGGCGAAGCTTTCTGATGTGCAGGTATGCGGATGTGCGGATGTGCAAATGATTTAATAATCAACGCCGCAGCCTCAGAAATCGGTGAAATCAATTCTTAAAAATCGGTGAAATCCACAAATTAATAGATATACCTCACAAACGCCTCCATAGCTTCATATTCGGCCATGCCCAGTTTATCATAATTGCGGGCCGTCTCGCGGGTGCGGTCTTCAGCCCTCACCCAAAACTCCCTGGCATCATCCCCCGGGAATACCGGCCTGTCTTTCTGAGATTGGTGTTTGAAGATTGCGTTCCGCTTGCGGATCACTTCCTGCGGTGATAACGGCACCGCCATCTCGATCTCCCAGGTGTCAAACTCCTGCCATGCCCCGCGGTACATCCATAACCAGCAGTCTTTTACCCAGTCTTCGGTTTCTCTTAATCTTCTCAGTGCCGCCAAAGTGATGTTAAAGCAAACCAAATGCGTCCCGTTCGGGTCAGCGAAATCTCCGGCGGCAAATACCTGGTGGGGCTTTACTTTTTGGAGCAGTTCCATCGTGAGTTTTATGTCCTCTTCCCCGGCGGTATTCTTCTTTATTTTGCCCGTTTCATAAAAAGGCAAAGCCATAAAGTGGATATGGCTGTCTTTTAGTCCTGCATATCTTGCTCCGGAGATGGCTTCTGTCTTCCTTATAAAACCCTTTACATCCCTGATCTCTTTGGTATCTACCTGGTTGGGCTTTTTGGTGGGGATAAAGGCACGCATTTCTTCGTAGATCTGCTTTAATCGCGTGTTGTCTTCGCCGATGCTTTCGTTAAAATCGATGGCAAATTCTACGAATCTCAGCACATCATCATCCCAGACAGCCGTGTTGCCAGAGGTTTGATATGCAACGTGCACATCGTGCCCCTGGTCAACTAAACGGATAAAAGTACCGCCCATGGAGATCACATCATCGTCCGGGTGAGGCGAAAAGATGATGGAGCGCTTTTGGGCCGGCTGTGCCCTTTCGGGCCTTTGCGAATCGTCGGCATGGGGCTTTCCGCCCGGCCAGCCGGTGATCGTGTGCTGCAGCTGATTGAATATATCGATATTGATGTTGTACACGGGGCCCTGCTCAACGGCTAACTGGGCCATGCCGTGGTTATTGTAATCTTCTTCGGTGAGTTTTAAGATCGGTTTACCAACCGTATTGGCCAGCCAGATCACCGCTTTCTTTTTCAGCCCGTTTTCCCACGAACAGTCTTTTACCAGCCAGGGGGTATCAAAACGGGTCAGCTGCGAAGCGGCGGCTTCGTCCAGCACAAATTCCACATGGTCGGAGAGCTGCAAATAAGTAGCCGGTACTTCTCCCGATATCTCGCCTTCTACCGCTTTTTTTACGATAGGCGCTTTTTTCAGGCTCCAGGCCATCAGGATAATTTCCCGGGCTTTGAAGATAGTGCCCACCCCCATGGTAATGGCTTTGGTGGGCACGTTGGATTTCCCGCCGAAATCTCTCGAAGCATCGTTCCGGGTCAGATCATCCAAAGTAACCAGCCGCGTACCGGAATTTGGCGCCGAGCCCGGCTCGTTAAAACCGATGTGGCCGGTACGGCCGATACCCAGAACCTGCAGATCAAGACCGCCAAGCGCGGTGATCTTCCGTTCGTATTCCAAACAAAATGCGGGGATATCATCGATGGCTAAAGTGCCATCGGGAATGTGGACGTTTTCCCTGGCGATATCTACATGCGAAAAAAGGTTCTCGTACATAAACGTCACATAGCTTTGCACGGCAGTGGGCTGCATGGGGTAGTACTCGTCCAAATTAAAAGTGATGACATTCTTAAAGCTGAGCCCTTCAGATTTATGTAACCGCACCAGCTCGGCATAAACACCGATCGGTGTTACCCCCGTTGCCAGCCCTAAAACTGTTTTTTCTCCTTTTGCTTCTTTGTTGCGTATCAATGCAGCAATTCTCCCTGCCACTGCCACTGATGCCTGCAACTGGTTGCTGTATACCGTTACCGGTAGTTTCTCGTATCTGGTTTCTTCTAATAGGTTTAATCGGGCCAT
>DASRTD010000117.1:0-25169 GCA_035656115.1 Mucilaginibacter sp. | reverse complement strand
TATGCTTTATCTGACGCCAAAACATTTATGCCCAGCGGCTCAAAAAGCTGTTTTTGCGCTGAAACGGCCAGGAAAAGATCAATGCCTGAATCAGAGACGATCTGCTGCAAACGTTCCTGCGGATATTCCGGGTCGAGCGGCATATAGGCTTTGCCCGATTTTAAGATCGCCAGCACGCTGACAATGGTTTCGATAGAGCGATGCGTGCTTACGCCGGCAATTAATGAGCCCGGTGAGGCTGAATAGATCGCTGAAGCCAGCTCATCGGCTTTTTGCGACAATTGGCTGTACGTTAAACGCTTGTCGCCAAAAATAACGGCAAGCCCATCGGGCGTTTTGATCTTTTGCAGCTCAAAAAGCTCGTGAACAAGCGATACATTTCTATGTGCTGGCTTTTTTTTACCGGTAGCTGGGTCCATCAATCAGTCGATATTAACCAATTATTATTCTGATAAACAACGGTGTTCGCCAAAATAATAGTTGGGTTCCTTTTACGTATGCGTGGTTTATTTGGTTGTGGATTAAACAAAAAGGAGTGGACGGGGGTTAATGGGTGACGCGGCGCAAGATTTGGAATTTTTATGCCCCCGTTGTCAATTGGAACGTCGGCGACACGAATGGTATAAACCCACCAATTAAACATTTTCAATATATTTGGCCCGTGATGGCCCGAAAGTTTGCACTCGTTTTTACCATTTTTCTTTGCTGGCAACTAACCGCCAAAGCCGATTTCAACTACGATGCCAATTGCATAAATGCCTATAAAGCCATCCTGTCGCTGAAAATGAACGATGCAAGGGCGCTGCTGCAAAATGAAAAACTGGCTGACCCTAAAAACGGGATCATAACGCTGCTGGAAAATTATGTTGATTACTTCAGCATTCTGGCCTCCGAGAGCAAGGCCGATTATGAACGCCTGAAGGATAACCGCTCAGCGAGGGTATCGGCGCTGGAGGATAATGACCACAATTCACCCTTCTATTTATATGCACAGGCGCAGGTGTATTTGCAGTGGTCGTTTTTAAAGGCAAAGTTTGGTGATTTTGTCTCCTCAGCCCTCGACGCCAAAAAAGCAAAAGGCTTGCTAAGTGATAACGAGGAAAAATACCCCGGCTTTACGCCAGATCAGATCAGCCTGGCGCTGGTGAATGTGATATTTGGATCGATACCGGCCAGTTTACAGGGCATAACGCGATTTATGGGGATGAGCGGCAATGCGCAGGCAGGCGTAAAAAAACTGGAGGAATTGCATAATGAATTGCTCAAATCGAAACTCAGTTTCTATATCAACGAGGTCACCTTTTTTATCTGCACAGCAGATATCAACGCGCTGCACAATTTAAATGATTATCCGCTGCTAACCACCTACCTGTCCGAATTGGACACCACCAGCCTGCTGAGGGCCTATTTACAGGGCTATGTGGCCGCCAAAACCGCGCATAATGATGATGTGATCGCATTTTTAGAGGCGATGCCTAAATCAGCCGATTATATCAAAGTGCCGTGGATTGATTATACGCTGGGCTGTGCGCGGTTAAACCGGCAGGATAATTCGCCCCCGGCGCCCTTATTTGACTATGTAAAAGAGTTTAGGGGTATAAATTATATCAAGGATGCTTACCTGAAGCTGGCGCATTATTACCTTTTGCAAAATGACGAAGTTAAGTATGATTACTATATCAAACTTGTAAAAACAAAAGGTTATGCGACGGACGAAAAAGATCAGCAGGCGCTTTGGGAAGCCTATGATGCCAAACCGAATATGGACCTTTTAAAGACCCGCTTTTATTTCGACGGCGGTTATTACAGCAAAGCGCTGGCGCAGTTAGCAGGCAAGGATGAAAATACCTTTAAGCTGCTGCGCGATAAGATACAGTTTTGCTACTACCTCGGCAGGATTTATGACAAAACCGGAAAAGCAAATGATGCGATACTGAATTACCGGCGCGCCATCGCCATCGGGAAGGATACGAAATACTATTTCGCCGCAAACGCAGCGTTAAGCATTGGGCGGATATGTGAAGAAAAGAAAGACTTTATGCGTGCTGCAGATTATTATAACCAGGCCTTGGATATGAAAGATCACCAGTATCAAACGGATATTGATAATGATGCGAAGGCGGGGTTGAAACGAGTTGGCCGGTAGTGGCCACGCTCAAAAAATCAGCCCTCCAAATTCAATATATAATCAAAAATGCTCCCTTCAATATTTGCCGCCTGATCATATTTCCAGGTCAGTTTATAAACAGGTGAAACTTTACTGTCGATCTCAGCTTTGATCTCCGGGTTCAGCTGTTTTAACAGACCTATTATTTGTGGTTTATGCGGGATATCGGCGCTGATTTTTGGGGTGGCGTCCCATACTTTTTTGAATTGTACATCAGCCAGGTACACTTGCCTGAAAGTGTAATGGAACCAAAAATAGGGGTGGACCTTTAAAAATTTGGTCACAAAGGGATTAAACCAAACCGACGTATCGTAGCGTTCCAGGTGCTTCCTGAGCCGGGCCCATTTGGACGACTCGATCAGCGTTACTTTGTGGTTAGCTGTCCAATACTCGTTTACCGCCTTTTGATATTCGTGGATAATATAGCTTTCCTTTGTGCCGGCCATAAACCAGCTGGAGATCATCCTGTCGGGCCCCGGCCGGTCGAAAGCAAAGAAATCATTTTGCAGATAGTCAAACAGCCAGTTGTTGAGCGGTTTGTTGCAAAAACAGGTAGCATCAACCCATACGCCGCCATATTTTGCCAGCAGATTGATCCTCAGTATCTCGGAAAGCACCACTGGGGTATGACCAGCAACAATGATCGGGAAGTAATCGTTGATATTATTTTCATCCAGGAAAATGATGTTCCAGTCAGGGTTATGCCGCAGCCAGGATTCGTAGCATTTAAGCGCTACCCTGGGGGCGCTGTTTAAGCCGGTAACCCAGAGGAACCATATCGTTTTCGGGAAATCTCTGTTATTCAATTTGACAGGGGCATTTTTTGTGCAAGATATTAAAAATCTGCGTTTCAACGATGTTCATCCGTGAACACCATGAACGCTTGGGCACTTTAAGTAAACGGAATTAAATATTTGATAATAAACAATCTATGCTCAATTTGTAAACTATTACTTTAACTAAAAACGGCCCTTAGGTGTTCATCCGTGAACACTAAAAGTATCATTTTTTTTACTCGAAAACTGCAGCAACCCTCTTTACGCCGCAGGCGAAGCGAGTCGGCTGGTCCGTACGTACGGGAAAGTCGGGATGAGCCAACCTCCGCGGGAGTTCTTTGGACCGCCGGACATTACCGTCAATGATTACTCGCTCAACCCGGTCAGATTCCCAAAAGTTTCTTCCCAAACAACCTTCAAAACCCCTTCAAACAACCCTCAAAACATATCAAAAAAAATTGCGCCACCCTCAGGAAGCGTTCATTCCCGTTCACCCCGTGAACATCTTTTCGCCCAAAATTTGGACCACAACCCACCGTCGCCAACCCACATTCATTGCCGTTGACTTTAGTCAACGGCATAAAATAAACAACAGTTCATGGCTTTAGCCAAACAATGCCGCCGATCAGTTGCCCAATTTTGGCTAAAGCTAACATCTCCATCGCCAACATTCCGTTGACGTTAGTCAACGGAATGAATTGTTTAATATTTTTTTGACTGTGCACGCCTTTTCTCTCCCAAAAAATTCTTTCCATCACCGCGTAACCTTCCCTAAAAAATCGTCGTCTTACCCACAGCTAACAAAGCGCCATTTCGCCGCCATCCACCAATGAACTAATGAACCAGTGAACTAATGAACCAACCATGATAAAAAACTACATCAAAACCGCATTCCGTAACCTGATGAAGAACAAGGGCTTCACCTTCATCAACGTGTTCGGACTTACTTTGGGACTGGCTACCTGCCTGCTCATCGTTTTTTACGTGTTCGACGAGCTCAGCTACGACCGCTATAACGCCAAAGCCGACCGTATCTACCGCATCAATAACGAGATCAAATTCGGCGGTATGGAACACTCCTATGCCATTACTGCTGCCCCGGCTGCTGCCGCGTTAAAAAACGATTTTCCCGAGATCGAACAGGTGGCGCGCCTCCGCAACCGTGGGGGTAACCAGGTGCGCAAAGGCAACCAGGATATCCAGGAAGACCGCATGGTTTACGCCGATAATTCCATTTTTGAAGTATTTACGCTGCCTATGCTTCAGGGCGATCCTTCCAAAGCCCTTATAGCGCCGCATGAAATGGTTATTACCGAGGATGTAGCCAAAAAGTACTTTAACCGCGTAAATGCAGTAGGCGAGGTGCTCACCCTAAACGATTCCGTCCGTTATAAGATCACCGGCGTCATCAAAAATATACCGTCGCAATCGCATTTTCATTTCGATTTTTTTATGTCGATGCCGACACTCGCCGAAAGCCGCGAAACTACCTGGTTCAACAATAACTTCAGTACCTATGTGCTGCTCAAACCGGGCGCTAACCCGGAGGTTTTCAGGGCAAAACTGCCGGCTTTCATTGTTCGCCACGCGGGCGCCGAGCTGCAAACTGTTTTGCACATGGATTTTAAGACTTTCGAAAAAAATGGCGGCTACTTCCGCTTTAATACCATCCCGCTTACTGATCTGCACCTCCGCTCAACCAGCGTCGACGAACTCGAACCTGGCGGCAATATCAGTTACGTCTACATTTTTTCGGCAACTGCTATATTCATCCTGCTCATCGCCTGTGTCAACTTCATGAACCTGTCCACCGCCCGCTCGTCTAACCGTGCAAAAGAGGTAGGGGTGCGCAAAGTGCTTGGCTCACCGCGCAGCGCCCTTGTCGCTCAGTTTTTAACCGAGTCCATCCTCATCACCCTGGCAGGCGCCGTCCTGGCCGTGTTGACCGCGTGGGGTTTCCTGGGGCTGTTTAACCATATATCCGGCAAGCAGCTTACCATTACGGCCCAAATTTTAGGCTGGTTGCTGCCTGCCATGCTCGTTATCATTGTAGTAGTGGGCTGCCTCGCAGGTTCGTATCCTGCACTCTTCTTATCTGGTTTCCAGCCTATACAGGTGTTAAAAGGCAAACTGGCCGGCGGTTTTAAGGGCAGCGGCCTGCGTGGCATACTGGTAGTGGTGCAGTTTGCCATCTCTATCGTGCTCATCGTGGGTACGCTAGTCATCAGCAACCAGCTGCATTATATCCAAAATAAGGACATCGGCTACAACCGCGACCATGTGCTGATCGTACAAAACACCTGGGCGCTGGGCAACGCAGATAAAACCTTCAGGGACGAGGTAAAACAAATAACCGGCGTGCAGAATGCGTCACTTTCCAACGCCCTGCCTACGGACCTCAACACCAACAGCACCAGCTTTTTTAAACAACCCGCGGCCGATCAAAAACACGCCATCCTCACCAATAACTGGAGCGTGGACGAAAATTTCATCCCCACGCTGGACATGAAAGTAATTGCCGGCCGCAATTTTTCAAAAGCCATGGCTACCGATACCGCCGCCGTAGTGATCAATGAGGCCTTTGCTAAAATAGTCGGTTATAGCAACCCTGTCGATCAGCCCATTTACCAGCCGGTTGATAATACACTCACCAAAATGGCAAAGCTGCGTATCATCGGCGTGGTAAAAGATTTTAACTTCAAATCCCTGCACGATAATGTTTCACCTATGCTGCTCAACCTTAACCAGGGGTCGTCGCAGCTCAGCGTACGCGTCAACAGCGCCGATATCCCTGCGCTGCTGGACAAGGTCAAAACCAAGTGGAAGGAACTTTCACCCAACCGCCAGTTTAGCTATACCTTCCTCGATCAAAATTACGACGCCCTGTACCGCGCCGAACAGCGCACCGGCGCCATATCCATCGCTTTCACCACGCTGGCCATAATCATTGCCTGCTTAGGTTTGTTCGGCTTAGCCGCCTACGCTGCCGAGCAGCGCACAAAAGAGATCGGCATCCGCAAAGTCCTCGGCGCCAATGTGTCCGTCATTGTCGGCATGTTGTCTAAGGATTTTATCAAGCTTGTAGCCATTGCCATCGCAATCGCCGTCCCTCTCGGCTGGTGGGCCATGCACAGCTGGCTGCAAGGCTTCGCCTACCGCCAGGAGATCCAATGGTGGGTACCGGCCGTCGCGGCTGTAATCGCTATTGCCATTGCATTTATTACCATCAGCTTTCAATCCGTAAAAGCGGCGTTAACTAACCCGGTGAAGAGTTTGAGGAGTGAGTAAACTGTCTGAACCATTGATTAAGCTGATTTGGCTGATTAAACTGACAGCGAGCATCAGCGAAATCAGCTTAATCAACGGTTCAGACACATTGTATCATATCCGCACATTATATTGTTATATAAACGGACATCTTCGATTTCAGCGATCAAAATAATGCGTTGATAATAAACCAATTAAAAATTTGGAATTATTTTTATCGACTTTGGCTAAGTTTTAAAAGCCATGATCAAAAACTATTTAAAGGTTGCCGTGCGCAACCTGCTTCGCAACAAATTTTTTTCAATCATCAACATTTTCGGTTTGGCATTGGGTATGGCCTGCAGCGTACTCATTTTGCTGTGGGTACAGGATGAGCTGAGCGTGGACGCCTGGCATGCCAACGGTAAAAATCTGTATGCAATTGTGGAGCGCCAGTATTACGACCATAAAATAACCGGGCAATACAACGTACCGGCCGTGTTAGCGGCGCAAATGAAAAAGGCGCTTCCCGAGGTGGAATACGCCACCCAGCTGGACAATGATGAGGACAACACTTTCCAGGTAGGCGAGAAAATAATAAAAACGAACGGCGCATTTGCCGACAGCGACCTTTTCAGAATGTTTAGCTATAAGCTGTTGGAAGGTAATACTCAAACGGCGCTCAATTCACCCTCGGCCATAGCCATATCCAGAAAAATGGCGCAGGAGTTTTATGGAAGCCCGCAGGCGGCCATCGGCAAAAACATCCGGTACGAAAACAAACAGGACTTTAAGATCGCCGCTGTTTATGAAAACCTGCCCGAAAATTCGTCCATCAAGTTTGATTACGTTTTAAACTGGTTCCAGTATTTTAAAGACAACCCCTGGATGATAGGCAAATGGGACAACAATAGTCCGCTGGCCTACATACAACTGCGGCCCAGTGCCGACCCGGTTGCATTCCACAATAAAATAGCCCGGTTTATGGACGCCTATTATAAAAATCAAACCCCTGGATTTAGGGAGGAACTGGGCATACAGAAATTTGGCGATGTTTACCTTCATGGCGACCTTACCGGGGGCAAACCCTCGGGCGGCCGCATTCAATATGTATACCTGTTTACCATAATCGCCGTGTTCATCCTGCTCATTGCCTGCATCAATTTTATGAACCTGGCAACGGCGCGGTCCATCAAACGGGCCCGCGAGATCGGCGTGCGAAAGGTTGTCGGCGCCGTACGGCCCATTTTAATATTTCAGTTTATCGGCGAGGCGGTTTTTTTAACCTTCCTGGCGGTCGTCATTGCTATTGTGCTGGTGGCGCTGCTGCTGCCCCAGTTCAATGCTATCACCGGTAAGCAGATCGCCTTTCCTTTCGGGCAGCTTACCTTCTGGCTGGGGCTGGCGGCGCTTACGCTGGTTACAGGCCTTATTGCCGGCAGCTACCCCGCGCTGTTCTTGTCGTCATTTAACCCGGTAATGGTGCTAAAGGGCGCGCTCAAGCTTCGCCCCGAGTCGGTGTGGTTCCGCAAGGGGCTGGTGGTGTTCCAGTTTTTTATGTCCATCCTGCTCATTATCGGCACCATCGTCGTCTCCCGCCAGGTAAGTTATATTCAAACCAAAAACCTGGGATATAACCGCGAAAACTTGCTTTATGTACCCATAGAAGGCGACCTGTCCGGCAAATACGAGACGTTTAAAACTGGTGTTTTTGTAGTGTAGCGCTACACGTGCTACACCTTGCTACAAAACGCTACAGAACTGATAATAAATAACTTAGCTACTGACAAAATTTTGTCACTGCCAATATCCTGTCAGCATTTTAGCCCTAAAACGATCCCCGTTGTCTCCGTTTCAGCAGGGTCTCTCAGAGGACCCTGCGTCATTCCGGGCATATTGCAACGCAGGGTGCCGGAAACCCTGCGACGACTGAAAAAAGAATTTCAGGGTCATTAGAAACTAAAGATCGCTACAGTTGTCCTACCAAAATTTGTAAACAATCACCCGTTGGGTCTTTATCAATTATAATACCCCTAACTGGTGGGTATCTCATCATGTACCCATAGTCACCTTTCATTGTGTATCCCTGTTCTTTCAAAACAGTTTCAATTTGTGATGCAATTTTATTCCCATTACTATTGTTTACCATGCTAATTGTAAAACAGGTAGGGTTGAAGTTGTATTTCTTTTTTACTGTTTCAATAAAATTAAGCAGATTTATTCTGTCTGCTTGATTAAATACCTTTTCCTCGTTTATGTTGACAGTATGTGCGGTAATACCACCAGACTGATTCTGAGATATTACCACATCACCCTTCACATTATCAACATAAATTGGTTTCTTATTTGTATCTTTTTCTCCTTTATTTTCCATAATCTTTTTTCTTAAATGATGTTTTTTTGGCTTAATAGTATCAAATAATGTTACCGATTTAACAGGGTGAGGAATACTTGTAGTATTTAACTTTCGGGATATTGCTGGGAGACCCAAATTCTTATTTTCTTTTGATTTTGGTTGCAATCCAAAATAGGCTAAAATTGTTAAAATTGAACCGATAAGTCCAACCCAAAGTATAACATTATTATAAAATGGTTTCCTTTTTGCTGATGGGGGAATTATATTGTGTCCGTTGGCAGTAATGCCTCCAGATTGATTATTGCTAACTACAACATTACCTTTAACATTATTAATATTAATATTTGAACTGTTTTTTTTTGACATTGCCTAAAGTATATATTACCAAATATACTCATTCAAAAAAACATGCTCAAATTTTTAGCATACAGTTATCCACATACACAATCAACTAAACCCCCTTTGGAAAACCTAAATCCTCTCTCTGAGGCACGCGTTCCGCACTTGCTTGAACCGACGGGCATTGAATATTTATAACCTGGATACTGGGCTTTATCCATTGAGCCAAACGCGGCACGCAACCTTAAGAATTGGGCCATTATCGGGTAGCGCACAGCCCCAAGGCACACTGTTGAATTCGTTATTATTACATTAATGTAAATTACTCGATATTTTTTTTGTTTATTCTAAACTAAATATTACTTTAGTTTATTATTACCTTTAAATTATCACAATGCAATTTAATATCTCGGTCAAAATGAAATTAAAATCTAAACCAGTAATTAATTTAAACTTTATTATTCCAACACATCCTTCTTATAAAAAGCGACTATAATTATTTGTTCAAATTAATTTCCACTAAACTTTTTTTATTGTTCTATATCTGTTTTACAGTTTAAGATAAAAGTTTGAAGTAATTCATTAATTGTTCAATAATCATGCTTACAAATATCAATATCAAACACTACAAGGCGTTTGAGGACGTCTCAATCCCAATTAGACCGATAACTATTCTTTTGGGAGCAAACAGTGTCGGAAAAAGTTCTATAATTCAGTTGTTATTGATGCTACAACAAACCGGGAAGGCCGGATTTAAATCGTATAAGTCAGCGTTAAAACTATATGGTGGCTATGTCAACTTGGGAGATCCTAAAAATTTATTTAGAAAAAAAGATATAACTAAGCCGATTAAGATCGCCTTTGACGTTCGAAGTAAAACACTCAAAGATTTTTTAAAATCCGATTTTTTTGATTCATTCATTAGTGTTTTCAGCAATATTCCAATTTATTTGCCTCTTAAAGGTTTTTCGGAAATCCGACACAAACCAATAAACAACTCTAATGAATTTAGTTTGTATATTGATTCCATTGCCGAAGTATTGTCAAAAGATTCGACAATGGATACATACAAAAGGGACATTACGTGGTTTTTAAGGCAACGTTATGAGGTATTCATCCCGCAAATAAATCAAAAAAATAAGGCTCAATTTATTGTTGTCTATGAATTTTTGGAGGATTTATCCAAAAACATTAAAAATGAAAACTTTCGAATTTCTTATGAACTAAAACTTAATAACGAAAATAATTTGGAGATTGAAAGTTTTGAAATTGCTCATGAAAGATTGACCATTTTATCATTTAAAAATAAAGAATTTATAAGCATTGCATCTGACCTATTAAAAATTGATGAAGAAGATGTGTATCAGATTATCGACTTATTTGAACCACAAAACACAATTTTTAATTCGTTTTCAAATTATGACTCTTTGGATAGCAACGAAGGATCAATAAAAGTCAGCGTTATTGTGCAGATTTTTAATTTTTTTCAGAATGAATTAAAAAAAGAGTTCTCTGAAGATACTATTAATTATGTTAGTCCATTGAGAGCCCATCCAAAAAGATACTACATGCTCGATAAGGCGAAATTGAATCTTACTTTAGATACATTAGACGGGGATGCAATCGCTGAAGTTCTTAAAGATAATGAATCTGTCACAAAGAATGTAAATAGTTGGCTAAAACGCTTTGGCGTTGAAGTTAATGTACAAGAGTTTAAAGAAGTAATACATCATCTGGTTGTAAAGCAAAATAACTTAACGCTTGATATTACTGATGTTGGATTTGGTATTTCACAAATTCTGCCAGTAATTATTCAAGGATTTTTATCGTCCAAAAATTCAACTACAATAATTGAGCAACCAGAAATCCATTTGCATCCTAAAATGCAGGCAGATTTAGCAGACCTGTTTATTGACATTGTCAGGAACTCTACCGGAAAGAAACTTATTATAGAAACGCACAGTGAATATTTGTTGAAAAGACTTCGAAGGAGAATTTCAGAAAATAAGATTTCTTCGAACAATGTTTCAATATGTCTAATCGATCCGCAAACCACAGCGAAAGGCGCGCACATAAATAATCTTAAAATAGAAGAAAAAGGTTTTTTTGAGTGGCCGATCGATTTTTATGGTGGCGAATTGCTAAAAGACACCACCGAATTTTTAAAGAATCAAAGTAACTAAAAGCTGCATGTCCGTTTATACTATTTCACCTGATTTACTAAGAAATATCGAAAAAGAAGAAGGGGTTTATTTTACCGATATTCTCTTTGTATTTACTCAAAGAAACAACCATTTTAAAGTTTCAAGAGACAAAAAAGGGCATGTAATCGACGCTTATTTGAAAATAGTGCCAAATGCGGACATTATTAAGACTTGGTTGGACTTGATGTCGTTCAAACCCAGTACCTTCGAACATATAGACGTTAGTTTCAAAGATATCGATTGCGAAGAAACAAAATTTTTCAAACTTTGTAAAGAAACAAAGGATCAGAATAAAATCATATATTACTCTGCACAGAACATAAAGAAATACAATTGCACTGACCACTTAGTATATTTTGAAGAAACCGCCATTACGGTATTAGACCGGGATTTAGCAAAGCAGGAATTGAATCAATCTAACAAAAATGGGGATACATATATCAATTCGCAAGTGGCAAAAGGAAATTCAAACATAAATAAATCAACAAACAATTAAAATGGCAAGTAATATTAAGGGCTCGCAGGTCGCAGATCGGGGAAGCAACATTTTGAATTCAAACAATGAATCTCAAATATCAATAAAAAAGATTAGAACTGAAGCCGTTATAATTAGTTTTATTGTTGGATTTTTGGCATCGTTATTGGCTTCATACATTTACGAAAAATATATTAAATAAGTGTGGATCCCATCGTTCGAATTTTTGCAAATCGAACCGTCATGCCCTTAGCTGGCTTCTCCATCCCCCCATTGTATCAATTCCGCACACCACACAGTTCACAACCGTACACCTTTTTCAACCAACATAGACTGTAATCACCTGATAATCAACACAAATACCATTTGGTACGCCTTTTACATACTAATTGGAAACCAAACACCATGTTTAAAAATTATTTGAAAACAGCCTTCCGCAACCTGGCGAAAAATAAAGGGTTCACCTTTATTAATGTATTTGGGCTTGCGCTGGGGCTGGCTACTTGTATGCTCATTGTGTTTTATGTTTTTGATGAGCTGAGCTACGACCGTTTTAATGTAAATGCCGACCGGATTTACCGGGTAAATAACGATATAAAATTTGGTGGCAATACCAACTCGTACGCAGTATCGCCGGCGCCTTTGGCGGCCGCGTACCAGGCCGAGCTGCCGCAGGTGGAGCAAACGGTAAGGTTCCGCGATAAAGGCGGTTTCACGGTAAAAAAGGGCGACATGCGCATCAAGGAGCGCCGGGTGATCTTCGCCGACCCGACCGTATTCACCATATTTACATTCCCCATGCTGCAGGGCAACCCGGCCAGCGCGCTGAAGGAGCCGCATACCGTGGTGATCAATGAAACCACCGCGAAAAAGTATTTCGGCACAGCCGACGCTGTGGGCAAAACGCTGGTTACCAACGACAGCGTGCTGTACAAAGTGACCGGTGTGATAAAAGACATACCCGTGCAGGCCCATTTTAATTACGATTTCTTTGTGTCGATGGCCTCGCTGCCCGAGGGTAGGGACGTGAGCTGGGTGAGTAATAATTTCGCCACTTACCTGCTGCTGAAAAAAGGCACGTCGGCAGCGGCGGTGGATGCCATGGGCCCTAAAATGGTGCGCGAGCATGTGGGCCCTCAGCTCTTGTCCATCATCCACCTGGACATCGACCAGCTGGAAAAAAGCGGCAACTACTTCCGCATTAACCTTACCCCGCTGCTGGACATCCACCTGCACTCGGCCCGCGAATCCGAGCTGGGCATGAACGGCAATATCCAGTACGTGTACATATTTTCGGCTATTGCCATATTTATATTGCTGATTGCCTGCGTAAACTTTATGAACCTGTCGACCGCCCGCTCATCCAACCGGGCTCGCGAGGTGGGGGTGCGCAAGGTGCTGGGTTCGCCGCGCAAGTATTTGGTAGCGCAGTTTTTGTCCGAGTCGGTGATGGTCACTTTTATTGCTACGGTGGTCGCCGTCATCGGCGCGAAAATGCTGTTGCCGCTTTTCAACCAGATGTCGGGTAAAACCCTGGTGATCGATGGGCATACGCTGGTGTGGCTGATACCTGTTTTGCTGGTACTGGTGGTGGTGATCGGCTGCATGGCCGGTTCATATCCTGCATTTTTTCTGTCTGCATTCAGGCCGATAGATGTTTTGAAGGGCAAACTGTCTGCCGGCTTTAAAGGCGGCATGCTGCGTAGCGGGCTGGTAGTTTTCCAGTTTTTTATCTCTATTTGCCTTATTATCGGCACGCTGGTGATCTATAACCAGCTCAAATATATCCAAAACAAGGACCTGGGCTATAACCGCGACCAGGTGCTGGTGGTGCAAAATGCATATAACATTGGCCGCCAGACGCCTTTGTTTAAAAAAGAGGTGGAAAAAATGCCCGATGTGCAGAGTGTTACGCTGACCGGCTTTTTACCCACCGAGGGTTATAACAACAGCACCACGCTGTTTGAGGATCACAGCATGGACTCAAAACGGGCGCTTAGCACACAGTTTTGGTCGGTGGATGATAGCTATATCCCGACGCTGGGCATGAAGCTGGTAGCCGGCAGGAATTTCTCGCACCTGATGGGTACGGATTCCTCGGCTATTATCATCAACGAAGCTGCAGCCCGCAAACTCGGCTTAACCGATCCGCAGAATAAAATACTGTTCGCGCCAACCGACAACATGGGGAAAAACATTAAGCCCGTGCACATCATCGGCGTAGTGAAGGATTTTAACTTTAAATCGCTGCACGAAAACGTAAGTTCGCTGGTGTTATCCTACAACGACGACTGGGGCGCACTGGCCGTAAAAGTGAAGACAGCCAACATTCCGGCCCTGATGGACCGCATAAAAAGCAAATGGACCGAACTGGCCCCCGGCAAGGAGTTTGAATACACCTTTATGGATAAGGACTTCAGCGCTATTTATGATACTGAGCAGCGCATCGGCACCATATTCGTCACTTTTACCACGCTGGCCATTATTATTGCCTGCCTGGGTTTGTTTGGCCTGGCTGCCTACGCAGCCGAGCAGCGCACAAAGGAGATCGGCATCCGCAAGGTGTTGGGCGCCAATGTATCCACCATCGTAGCCATGTTGTCTAAGGATTTTATCCTGCTGGTGCTCATTTCCATTGCCTTTGCCGTGCCTATATCATGGTGGGGTATGAACAAAATGTTTTTGCAGGGCTTTGCTTACCGGCAGGATGTACAATGGTGGGTGTTTGTATCGTCGGGAATGGCGGCTATTGTCATCGCGTTTGTTACCATTAGTTTTCAGTCGATAAAAGCAGCCCTGGGCAACCCGGTGACGAGCTTGAGGAGTGAGTAGTAAGCCCCCTCTAAATCTCCCCCGGCGGGGGAGACTTTAGCTGCAATTACTTACTCATAGATATCCCTCTTTTTAAAGTTCTCCCCAACCGGGGGAGGATTTAGGAGGGGGCTTACTGTATCAAAACCGTACACTTATTGTCTCGTTTACGAACATATTCGTATACTGACAATAAGTGTAATTACTTTATGATCAGTTGCTTAAAAATTTGGAATTAGTTTTATACGATCAATTTAACCCACTGATAGTAACCAATGAACTAGTGAACAAATGAACCAATGAACCAGCCATGATAAAGAATTACCTCAAAACCGCCTTCCGGAACCTTTGGCGAACCAAAGCTTTCTCCGTAATCAATATTGCCGGGCTTAGCGTAGCACTGGGCTGCTGTATGCTCATTTTGTTGTACACCATGGACGAGGTGAGTTATGACCGCTTTAATGTAAACGCCAATAAAATATATCGGCTGGCAGTAGAGCAGGTAAGCCCGCAGGGCACATCGATGAAAATGGGCAGCACCGGCGCCATGCCCGGGCCGACTTTCAAACGCGAAATCCCCGAAATTGAAGATTTTGTGCGTTTGCAGAGCGCCAACTTCACCGCAAAACGTGGCGCGGATGTTTTTAATGAAGACGCGTTATTCGTCGACAGTAATTTCTTTTCGGTTTTTACTGCGCCGTTAAAGTCGGGCAGCTATAAAAATGCGTTGGCGGGTGATAATAGCGTTGTCATTTCAGAAGATATCGCCAAAAAATACTTCGGCGACCAGGACGCGGTCGGTAAAGTAATGCAACTGAAGGGTGACACCGCATTTAAGCTGTACACCGTTACTGCGGTAACAAAAAGATCGCCCCAAAATTCTTCAATTAAAATTAAAATATTAATACCCGCTAAGGCCTCGTCTTTTGCTAAGGACAACCAGTGGTTCAATTTCTATTTGAATACCTTTTTTACTGTAAAACCCGGGTCGGATATTAAGCGGGTAGAAGCCAAGATCGCAAAAGTATTTCAGTCGGAGTCGGGGGCCCAGTTTAAAGAGATGGCGCAAAAATACGGCATGAAGGACAAAACGATTTACCATTTGCAGCCATTGTTAAGCATGCACACCAGTACCGATTACCAGGCCGATAACGGCCTTACGGATGCCAGTAACCCGATGTATTCGTATATCCTTACCGGCATCGCGTTGTTTATTTTACTTATTGCGTGCATTAATTTCGTTAACCTCACGGTGGCACGTTCGCTAAAACGCGCTAAAGAGATCGGCATTCGCAAAGTTGTCGGCGGCGAGCGTAAACAGTTGATTATCCAATTCCTCGGCGAATCTTATATCCTTTGTCTGGTAGCATTTGTGCTGGCTATTGGTTTGGTGTGGTTGGTGTTACCAACTTTTAACAACCTTGCCAACAAGGCCCTTGCCTTTTCATACCTTTTAAGTTTTAAGTTGGTGGCAGGATATATTGCCATTTTCCTGGTTACAGGCCTGCTGGCCGGTTTTTACCCGGCGCTGGTGCTTTCTGGCTTCAACCCGGTGCAAACATTGTATAACCGGCAGAAATATACAGGTAAAAACTACCTCTCCAAAAGCCTGGTGGTGCTGCAATTCACATTGGCCACGTTCTTTATCATTGCGACGATCACCATCTACTCGCAGTTTAATTACCTGATGCACTACGATTTGGGCTTCAACGATAAAGATGTGGTGTCGATACACTCGTTCGATTTGGATAAAAACGTACTGCCGACATTCAAAAACGAGCTGCTTAAAAATCCCAATATCAAAATGGTTACCGCCGATCAGGGCGGCCGCTGGGGTACCATCGCCAAAATTAATAACGGGCAGCAAACTGAATTCGACATCAAACATATCGATGAAGATTACCTGCCGCTTTTTGAGGTACCCATTGTGCAGGGACGAAATTTCTCAAAAAGCATCGTCAGCGATACGGCCAATTCAATATTGGTGAACGAAGCTTTTGTTAAGCAAGCCGGGTGGAAAAAGCCGCTGGGCGAGGTGGTCGATTTCTTTTACATGCACAAAAAATATATGGTCATTGGTGTGGTAAAAGATTATCATTTCCTCGATTTGACCCAAAAAGTTTCACCCATCATGTTCAGGATGAAGCCCCAAGATCCTTACGGAAATGTTTTTGTTAAGATAGACAGCCGAAATAAAGCGGCAGCATTGAATTATATTGCAAAGACTTTCAAATCGCTGTTCCCCTTCAGGCCCTATGAGTCCACCTTTAAGGATGCCGAAATAGCCCAGCAGTATGATAAGGAAGCCAAATGGAAACAAATTGTCACTTTTAGTGCAGTCCTCACCATTTTTATTTCTTGTATTGGCTTGTTCGGTCTCGCTACGCTATCGGCAGAGCGCCGCAAAAAAGAGATCGGCATCCGCAAGGTGCTGGGTGCTTCGGTGGAAGGCATCGTCAGGAAACTTTCAACAGATTTCCTGAAGCTGGTGATCATATCCGCGCTTGTCGCATCGCCGGCAGCTTGGTTTGCGCTGAATAAATGGCTGGAGAATTATCCGTACCGGGTAGCTATTAACTCCTGGATATTCATTTCAGCATCGGTAGCAGTGCTGCTGGTGGCCTTGATAACGGTAAGTTTCCATTCAATCAGGGCGGCTGTAGCTAACCCGGTGAATAGCCTTAGAAGTGAGTGAGGCCAGTAGCAGTTGGCAGTGGCAGTTGGCAGTTTGGAGACGTTTGAAAGGTAAGCAGCCAGTTACTAATGAACCAGTGAACTAATGAACTATTGAACCAATGATACGCAATTACATCAAAATCGCATGGCGCAACCTTTCAAGGAATAAGGGTTTTGCCATAACCAACCTGCTGGGTTTAACCATCGGCATCACCTGCACCATTTTTATTTTTTTATGGGTGAAGGATGAGTTGACATTCGACAGGTTCAACACCAATTATAACGACATCTACCAAATCATCGCCAACCGCGATTTCAAAAACAACATTTATACCGACCGCAACATGGTTTTCCCGCTGCAAAAGGCTTTGGAAACCGGTTATCCGCAAATAAAAAATGCGGTGATGTCGTCGTACCCCAATACCCTGCTGGTTGAGTACGGCCAAACCAAGCTTAAAAAACCGATCGTGACGATAGGCGGGCGGTACTTCGATATGTTTACCTGCAAGTTTATCGAAGGCGACCCAAAAACGGCGCTGGCCGAGCCTAATTCGCTGGTGGTAACGCAATCCATGGCCAAATCCTTTTTTGGCAGCGCCGACCCGCTCAACAAGGTTTTGAAGGTAGACGGCCAGCAATTGTTGAAAGTAACTGCAGTTATAAAGGACATGCCCGGTAACTCCACCCGGGTGTTTGATGGCATCCGGGTGTATAACTTTTCGGATTCGACAGTGAAAAAGTCGATGATGGAGTGGGGCAATTCATCCTGGATGGTGTATGTGCAAACCGGCGATCATCCCAATATCAAACAATTGGAGAAAGACATTAATGGCGTAATGGTTTCCCATAACCAGGATCACATCAGCACTTATTTTGTCTTCCCGATGAGCAAATGGCACCTGTACAGCGATTTTAAGGATGGCAAAAACGCCGGAGGCCAAATCGAATATGTAAAATTATTCACCATTATCGCCATTATTATCCTGCTCATTGCCTGTGTTAATTTCATGAACCTTTCCACAGCCCGTTCGGAAAAACGCGCGAAAGAAGTGGGCATCCGCAAAACCCTGGGATCCGACAAAAAGAAACTGGTACTTCAATTTTTCTTCGAATCAATGCTGCTGGTGCTGAGTGCGTTTGTGCTATCTGTACTTGCAGTGTATTTGCTGCTTCCGGAGTTTAACCAGCTGGTTACCAAACAGCTCAGTCTCGATCTAACTGATCCGGTTTTCTGGATAAGTGCTTTGCTGATCATTCTTTTCACAGGCGCTGTTGCCGGTAGTTACCCTGCGCTTTACCTGTCGTCGTTTAATCCCGTTAAAGTGCTTAAGGGCACGTTTGCCGCGGGCAAAAGCGCTGTGCTGCCGAGACGGATACTGGTGGTTGGCCAGTTTGCAATCTCCATCTTCCTCATCGCGGCTACCATCATCATTTATCAGCAAATTCAGCATGTAAAAGATCGGGACACGGGCTACAACCCCAACAACCTGCTGATGGTGCCTTCAACGCCATCAACCGATAAAAGCTATTCAGCTATAAAAAACGATTTGCTGAAATCAGGGTTGATCAAATCTGTCGTGCGTACTTCTTCGCCCATAACAGAGGTTTGGTGGCGTTCACCGGCGCCGGCCTGGGATGGTATGCCCTCAAACGCACAGATCATCGTATCAGGCATCGCCACCGATGCTGATTTTACAAAGACCATGGGTATAAAACTACTTGCAGGCCATGATTTCACCGGCACGCCGGCGGATTCCTCTTCAATCATACTAAACAAGGCATTTGTAGATGCCGCGCACCTGAAAAACCCGGTTGGTACGCTGTTGCATTATGGCCCGAAAAAATCATTTACGGTGATTGGAGAGATCGGTAACGTGGTTATGACGACCCCGTACGAACCGGTTGAGCCCCTGATGGTGCTTTATAACAATCGGGGCTCCTATTGCATTTCTGTCAGGTTAAATGATGGCGTACAACCGCAACGGGCGATCACGCTCCTGAAAGGCATTTATGCCAAATATTCGCCTGCGGATATTTTCGATTACCAGTTTGTCGACCAGGAATTCGGCAAGAAATTTATCGCCGAAGAATTGATCGGCCACCTGACCGATATTTTTGCCGGGCTGGCCATATTTATCTGCTGCATCGGCCTGGCCGGGCTGGCATCCTTCACCATCGAAAAACGTTTCCGCGAAATAGGCATCCGTAAAGTGCTGGGCGCATCGGTACAGCAACTGCTTGCGCTTATCTCTACTGAGTTCCTGAAGCTGGTGCTTGTCGCGTTTGTTATCGCGGTACCCATCACCTGGTGGCTGATGCATAGCTGGCTGCAAAAATATACCTATCATGTCGATATCAGCATCTGGATGTTTGGCGCCGTAGGGGTGGTGATTGTGTTGCTGACGATGATCGTGGTGAGCATTAATGCCCTTAGCGCAGCCACAACGAATCCAGTTAAAAGCCTTAGAAGCGAGTAGCAGTGGCAGTTTGCAGTAGCAGTTTTTTGAGGTAGGGGGTAAAAGTGGACAATCGCCCAAAATCTTTTACCATGAACCATGAACGATGAACCATGAA
Organism: Mucilaginibacter sp.; assembly: GCA_035656115.1. Lineage (GTDB taxonomy): Bacteria > Bacteroidota > Bacteroidia > Sphingobacteriales > Sphingobacteriaceae > Mucilaginibacter. The sequence continues at coordinate 5,545 of DASRTD010000117.1, read as the reverse complement.
CTATGAACTAACTCAATGATACGAAATTACATCAAAATCGCATGGCGCAACCTTGTTCGGAACAAGGTGAGCAGCATTATTAACATCAGCGGACTCGCCATTGGTTTGGCATGTGTGATGCTGATCGGCTTGTATGTTAAGGATGAACTTGGCTACGACCACATTTTTAAAGATACCAACCGAATCTACCGCGTAAACACGCACGAAAAAATAGCCAACGATGAATTTGTCGCCGGCCATACGCCGCCGCCTGTAGGCCATGCGCTGCAAAGCAGTTTCGCCGAGATAGAAAGTTATACGCGGATATTTACCCCGGGAGACGAGATCATCCATTATGTTAAAAATGGTGAACGCGCGGCGATGACCGAAAAAAGCCTTTTGTCGGTCGACTCGAATTTCCTGCAATTTTTTGACTATCCAATGGTGGCCGGCGACCGCGCCAAATGCCTTAGCGGCCCAAATTACGTGGTGCTTACCGAAAGCGCGGCAAAAAAATACTTTGGCGATGTTTCGCCCATTGGGAAAACACTGACCTTCGACGAATACAACAAGCCGTTTACAGTTACCGCGGTTTTAAAGGATATCCCCGAGCAATCCTCGCTGCAGTTTGATATGCTGCAGTCGAACCTTGGCATGCCACCGGTAAAGCGCTTTAACTGGAGCTGGGTATGGCTGCAAATGGGTACCTATATAAAGCTGCGCGAGCATGTGCCGAATACGCCCGCCGACATACAAAGGCTCGAAGCCCGTTTCCCGGAAATGGTAAAAGTGCAGGCTGCCAGCGCATTCAGGCGCCTCGGCGAACCTCTTGACGAAATGGCAAAAAAGGGAGATAAATACGAGGTATTGCTGCAGCCGCTCGCGGATGTGCACCTTTTTTCAAAAGATATCGGCACCCGTTATTTTGTGCAAGGCGATATAAAATACATTTACATCTTTTCGGCCATAGCCTTGTTTATTATATTGCTGGCTTGTGTAAACTTCATGAACCTGGCCACCGCCCAATCCGGCAAACGGGCAAAGGAGGTCGGCATCCGCAAAGTACTGGGCTCCGAGCGCAAACAGCTAATCCGGCAGTTTTTGGCCGAGTCGCTAATGCATACACTGTTTGCGGCAGTGATCGCCGTTGCTATCGTAGCGGCGGCGTTACCTGGCTTTAACCAACTGGCTTCCAAATCACTTAACCTGCAGGCGCTTTTGCAATGGCAGGCATGGGCCGGGCTGGTATTGCTGATCGTATTAACCGCTCTTTTCGCGGGCAGCTATCCGGCATTCTTCCTCACCGCGTTCAAACCCGTTTCTGTTTTAAAAGGGAAAGCCGATTTCAAAACCTCAAAAACGGGCTTTTCAACGCGTAATGTCCTCGTGGTTTTCCAATTTGCAGTATCGGCCATGCTGATCATCTGCACCATTGTCGTCTACAAACAGTTGCTGTTTAACCAGTCGAAAGACCTCGGCTATAACAAAGAAAATGTTTTGGTTGTTAACGATGCCGAACGCCTCGGCAAAAACGAGGAAAGTTTTAGAAACGCGGTACTGGCGCTGCCAGAAGTAGTGAATGCCACCGTTAGCACAAACCTGCCGGCATCCGAGAAATACTTTGACGACGATTATACACCTGAAACCACCACTGATAACGTAAGCCCCGCGGATAAAAACCTTTCCATTTCATCCTACATCGTCGACGAATCATTTGTGCCTACGCTGAAACTGCAGATCATTAACGGGCGTAATTTCTCCAAAAGCTTCAACGATTCCGCATCGGTCATCCTGAACGAAACCGCGGCAAAAAAGGCGGGCTGGAAAAACCCGATCGGCAAACACCTGGTTTATCCCGGAGGTAACAACACCAAATTCCAGGTTGTCGGCATCATAAAGGATTTTAATACGGCGTCGCTGCACGATGTCATGACGCCGTGGGCTTTGTTTTACACTACTTCCAAAACCTACGGGGCAAATACCTCGTTTGTTGGCGTCCGCCTTAAACCCGGCGACTATTCAAAAGCTGTTGCCAAAGTACAGGCCGTCTGGAAAACTTTTATGCCGGATAATCCATTTGAATACAGCTTTTTGGACCAACAATACGATGCATTATACAAAACGGACCAAACTATCGGCAAGGTATTCACTGTGTTTACTTTCCTCTCTATAACGGTAGCCTGCCTCGGTTTACTCGGCCTGGCTATGTACACAGCCGAACGGCGTACCAGGGAAATTGGTATCCGCAAAGTTTTGGGCGCATCGGTGCAAAATGTGGTTGGCATGCTTTCAAAGGACTTTTTAAAACTGGTATTGATCGCCTCCGTTATCGCCTTCCCTGTAGCCTGGTATGCTATGAATAGCTGGCTGCAGGATTTCGCTTATAAAACCGACATCAGCTGGTGGGTATTTGCACTCTCAACAGGTATCGTAACGGGTATTGCGTTAATCACCATTAGTTTTCAATCGATAAAGGCGGCGATGGGTAACCCGGCGGAAAGTTTGCGAAGCGAATAGGTTGTCTGAACCGTTGATTAAGCTGAGGAAGATGATTTCGCTGAGAAAAGCATCAAATTAATCAATTAATCAGCTTAATCCAGGTTCTGACAATGGCCATAAAAAAATTTAACGGTCGGTGCAACGTGTAGCTGGAAAAAGTTGTCTTTAACTATAAATTCAGCTGATTCAAACACCTGCGCATATGTTAAAAAGCTATCTCAAAATCGCCTGGCGGAATCTGCGTAAGAACCGCCTGTACAGCATCATTAATATCGGTGGCCTGGCTATAGGCATGGCCGTGAGTTTTATGCTACTCATTTACGTTTACAACGAGTTCAGTTTCGACAAATTCAACGTCAATGCCGACCGCCTGTACAAAGTGATGCGTAACCAGCCCAGTAATGGCGAGATTTTGACCGGCGACGCAACCCCGATACCGCTGGCCCCGGCAATGATCAAGGATTTCCCGGAAATAGATAAAATCGCCCGAACTACGTGGCCTTACGATAGGCTGTTTAATTATAAAAACAAGAGCCTTAAGGTCAACACTATGGCCGTTGACCCTGCATTTTTGCAAATGTTCAGCGTCGATTTTATTCATGGTGATAAAAAAATGGCATTGTCCGACCTCTCATCTATCGTGCTAACAGAATCTGCGGCAAAGGCGATCTTCGGTGATACCAACCCGGTAGGCCAGGTTGTCAAACTCGATCAAAAGTTTCCCTTAAAAGTTAGCGCCGTTATAAAAGACAATCCAACCAATTCCACTTTCAGTTTTAAGGCGCTGATCAATTGGGATCAAATATCTGCAGAGCAAACCTGGATAAAAACCTCGGGTTGGGGTAATTACTCCTTTCAGACTTATGCCATGCTAAAACCCGGCGCCCCGGCTGTGGGGTTGAATAAAAAATTAAAAAATATCATCGCCCGCTATAACCCGCAGAATAAGGAAAACACATTGTTCCTGTATCCATTCGCGAAATACCATCTCTACAGCGACTTTAAAAATGGTGTAAGTATTGGCGGCCGCGCCAACTCCGTTCAATTATTTTTATGGCTCGCCATCGGCATTTTGCTCATCGCCTGTATAAATTTTATGAACCTTTCTACCGCACGTTCCGAGCGCCGGGCAAGGGAAGTGGGTGTGCGAAAAGCGATTGGGGCGGCGCGTTCATCGCTTGTAGCGCAGTTTATGGGCGAGTCGTTGCTGATGTCTTTTATTTCATTCCTATTCGCGCTGCTTTTCATACAGTTGTTAAAGCCCGTTTTCAGCGACTTTATACATATAGAACTGCTCATCCCTTACAGCAACGTTTACGCATGGACGGCCGCATTGGGCGTAACTGTGTTTACAGGATTAGTTGCCGGCAGCTACCCGGCGCTCTTTCTTTCGTCATTTATGCCGGTTAAAGTGCTAAAAGGGCAGCTGGTCCAGGCAAATTCAACTGTTAATCCGCGTAAAGTGCTGGTCGTACTGCAGTTTACCTTTGCCATCTGCCTTATTTTGTCGAGTATTTTTATTTATAAACAAATTACTTATATCAAAGACAAGCCCATCGGGTATGACCGTTTTGGTTTGGTTGATATGCCTGATGACGGCGTAATGGATACCCGCTTTGAAGATTTCCGCCGGGATGCCATTAACGCCGGCGCTATAACGGAGGGTGCGCTTACCGGCATGAGTATTGTGAACAACGGCAGCAGCTCGTGGGGGATCACCTGGCAGGGGCAATTGCCCGGTGAAGATAAAATACCTATCGACCAGATGGCTGTTACCTATCATTTTGTAAAAACCTATGATGTAAAATTGACAGAAGGCAGGGACTTTTCTCCCGAATTCCCCTCAGATTCAGCGGCGATCATCCTTAACCAGGCGGCTGTAAAAATGATGCGTTTTAAACAGCCACTGGGACAATTAGTGAACTACCAGGGACAAAAATGTAAAGTAGTCGGCGTGATTGAGAACTTTGTTTGGGGCTCGCCTTACGAGCCGGTAAAACCCGCCATAATTGGTTTTAACAAGGGATGGACCGGGAATATCAGCCTAAGGTTAAACCCCGCAAAATCCGTATCGGCCAGCCTTGGCATTCTGCAAAATATTTACAAAAAATACAATCCCGATTACCCGTTTGAATATCGCTTTACCGACGAAAAATACAACCAGAAGTTTAACAACGAACGGACGCTCGGCAATATGTCTATTTGCTTTACTTGCCTGGCCATCATTATCTCTTGCCTGGGCCTGTTCGGATTAGCGTCGTTTTCCGCCGAGCAGCGCCGCAAAGAGATCGGTATCCGCAAAGTATTGGGTGCAACTACCGGTAGTTTGTGGCTTAAACTATCGCAGGAATTTGTCTGGCTCGTCAGCATTTCGTTTGGCCTGGGGTCTATTGTCACTACATTTTATATCAATCACTGGATGTCACAGTTTACCTTTCGTGCCGAGATCAGCTTATGGGTATTTATGGCGACGCTGGTATTGAGCCTGGCGGTTTGTTTGCTAACGGTAAGCTGGCAAGCCATAAAAGCCGCCTGGGCCAACCCGGTGCATAGCCTTCGTTCTGAGTAAGCAGTTGGCAGTAGCAGTTGGCGGTAAGAAAAAAACTGCGTTAATGGGTGAAACTAAGCGCAGCGACCTCATGAACACCGCTTGAAAACCAAACAATAGTGAATAATCAAATCAAAATCGGTGAAATCATAAAAAATGATAAAAAACTACATCAAAATCGCGTGGCGAAACCTATGGAGAAATAAGTTTTTCTCTGCCATCAACATTTCGGGCCTGGCGCTGGGCATGGGCTGCAGCATCCTGATCATGCTTTGGGTGCAAAACGAGCTTAGTATGGATGCCTTTCATGTAAACGGGCCTCGTTTGTACACAGTTATTGAGCGCCAGTATTACGATGGAAAAGTGGTTGGGCAATATTCTGTGCCCGGCGTGCTGGCTAACCAGTTAAAACATGATATTCCGGATATTGAATATGCCACGAACTATGGCTGGAATAACGACAATACCTTTAGGGTAGGCGATAAGATATTAAAGCTGCAGGGCACCTCGGCCGATTCG